>JAENJD010000033.1 GCA_016844605.1 Steroidobacteraceae bacterium | reverse complement strand
GCGCCGAAATTGCGCTCATAGAAGCCGCGCACGGCGGCGATGTCATAGCGCTCTAGTTGTCCCGGCGCGGGCAGTACGTGCCCGAATGGATGATTTCCGAATACAAGCCTGGCGAGCGCCTCGGCGGCCATCGAGTCGGGTTCCGAGCGGGCAATACTGAGGCTGCGCTCGAAGTTCGCGAGCACGCGTGGCAGTTCGGATTCCGGGAAGCGTGGGTTGCGAAGTACATCGGCGACGAGATCGGCTGCTGCCGCCGCGTGCTCGGACAGCGCGGAGATGCCGATAGAAGTCTGCTCGGCGCCGGCGCCGACGCTGAGCGAGCCGCCCATGCCGGCGGCGCTCCGCGCTATGTCGGCGGCCGAGCGCGTGGTCGTGCCTTCCTTGAACATCTCGACCGCGACATCCGCAAGCCAGGTCGACTCGCCTTCGTCGATATTGCCGGTCCTGACGACCGCGAACACGGTGACCAGGGGGACGGTGCCGTAATCGATGAAGGTCAGCGACAGGCCGTTGGCGAGTTGTACGGTTTCCCGCGCCGGCATCGTGAAATCACGGGGCTGCCCAGGCGCAGGCGGTAATTCGTGGTCCTGCGCGGCGACGACGAAAGTGAGCAGCGTCAGCGCCAATCCGATGAATCGCTTCATGGCTGCGCTCCGGCCGGCGTCCGGCCCGGCTCGAGGATCAAGACGCTCCGCTGGTTGTCCTGCAGATATTTTCTTGCGACCTCGGAAATCATCTCGGGCTTGACCGCCCGGAATTCGGATTCGATGCGATTGATGCGCGTCGGGTCGTCGTCAAAGAGGGAAAACGCGGCCAGGAAATCCACCAGTCCGAATCGGTTGCTCGAACCGGCCAGGTCGTAAAGCTCGGCGCGGATCTTGGTCAGCGCCCGATCGAGCTCCGCCTGGGTCGGTGGCGCGTTCTGGAGTCTTGCAATTTCCGTACCGATATCCGCGAGGATTGCTTCGGGTGCCACGCTCGAGTCGTGTACCAGATAAAGGGTCCACAACATCGGGCCGTCGTAATTGAACATGTTTCCGAGCAGGTTGATGCCACCGCCCACGCCGCTGCTGTAACCGCGTTCCTGCACCAGTTTTTGCCACAGGGCGCTGTCCTCGCCCTGCAGCAGGATCTCATCCAGCAGCCCGAAGGCGTAATGCTCGGGTGTGCCGCGTTCCGGTACATGCCAGGCGACTGCGAGGCCCGGGCGCGGCGCGAGCGGATCCAGGTAGGACTTGCGCTTTTCACGGAGCTGCGGCGGCTCGGAGATGTCCGGTTGTGCCGCCTGCGCGCGAGCCGGCAGCGGCGCGAAGTATTTTTCGATCCATGCGCGCGCCCGAGCCGAGTCGAAATCACCCGCGACAACCAGCACGGCGTTGCCGGGTGCGTAATAGGTGTCGAAGAATGCGCGCGCGTCCTCGAGCGTCGCCGCGTCGATGTGCGCGAGGTCACCGTAGAAGTTGTGGGCGTTGTACCAGTTCTCGTTCGCGAGCTGCGGCATGGAGATCCACGGAAAACCGCCATAGGGCTGGTTCAGCACGTTGTCATTCACTTCGTTCTTGACGACACCCTGCTGGTTCACCAGGTTTTCCTGGGTGATCGCGAGTCCCTTCATGCGATCCGCTTCGGCCCACAGGATTGTTTCCAGCGTGTGGGCGGGCACAATCTCGAAGTAATTCGTGTAGTCGAAGCGGGTGGAACCGTTGAACGCACCGCCATTGCTTTCGACCAGGCGGACGAATTCCATCTTGCCGAGATTGGTCGAACCCTGAAACATCAGGTGCTCGAACAGGTGCGCGAAGCCCGTGCGGTCGCGCGGCTCGATCCGGAATCCGATGCGGTAATAGACGGCGACCGTGACGGTTGGCGCAGACGCATCTGGCGTCAGCACGACCTTGAGGCCGTTGCCGAGCTTGTAGTACTCGATCGGGATACTGATGCCGCCGAGCGCGCTTGTTCCTGCGCCGGTCTCGTCCGCGCCAGTTGTGAGCGGCTGACTCACACATCCGCTCAGGATCCATACGGCAATCAGTCCGCTCCACAACAGGCGCCCGGCGCATGTCATCGCGCTGCCATCCTGATCGCCCCGTCGAGCCTGATAGTGGTGCCATTCAGCATGTGGTTCGTGCAGATCGCGGCGACGAGGTCTGCGTATTCCTCCGGCCGCCCGAGGCGCGGGGGAAACGGCACCTGCTTGCCGAGCGAATCCTGTGCTTCCTGTGGCAGCCCGGCCATCATCGGCGTTCCGAACAGCCCCGGCGCGATCCCGACGACACGGATGCCGAAGCGCGCGAGCTCGCGCGCGAGTGGCAATACCATGCCGACGACTGCTGCCTTCGAAGTGGCATACGCGACCTGGCCGATCTGGCCTTCATAGGCCGCGACTGAAGCTGTATGGATCAGCAGGCCGCGCTCGCCATCGGCGTCTGGCTCGTTGTTCTGCATCAGCGCGGCAGCCGCGCGATCGACATGGAAAGTGCCGGTCGTGTTGATTGCGAGCACGCGCTGGAACGCGGCGGAAGAGAGCGGCCCGTCACGGCCGAGGAGCTTGCCGGGGGTTGCGACACCGGCGCAGGAGACCGCCAGGTTCAGGCCGTCCATCCATTCCGCGGCTTCGCGGATGGCGGTCTCCACGGCGGATTCGCTGGTCACGTCGCAGCCGCTGTAGCGGGCGGCCTTGCCCATTGCGCCCGCCGCCGACTTGCCGGTCGCGTCCTGCACGTCGAGGAGCGTGACCCTGCCGCCCGCAGCAACCAGGCGCTGAGCGGTGGCGAGCCCGAGGCCCGAGGCACCGCCGGTGATGACTGCCCTGACCTGATCCAGTTTCATTCGGTGTCCCCCGGCAACAGTTTACAGGTCGCTAAAGCCGGAGGCCTGCTACAGGCACGGCCTCTATATAGGCACGGCCTCTACAGGCGCAGCCTGCTAGAGGCGCAAGCCCCCGTCGACTTGGATGACACGGCCGTTCACAAAGTCATTCTGGGCAATGTAAACCGCGGTCGAGGCGATCTCTGCGGGATCGCCGAGCCGCCGCAATGGCACTGCTTCTGTGACCTTGGCCACCAGCTCGGGTTTCATCGCAGCGAGGATGTCGGTCGCGCAGAAGCCGGGTGCGATGGCGGTGCTTCTGATGCCGTGACGCGCCAGTTCCTTGGCCCAGACGACCGTCATCGCGGCGACGCCTGCCTTGGCGGCCGAGTAATTGGTCTGTCCGGCGTTTCCTTCCCGCGAGATCGATGAGATGTTGATGATCAGCCCGCCATTTCCCAGGCGGATCATGCGATCCGCCGCCTCGCGCGCACAAAGGAAAACGCCGGTCAGATTGACACTCACGACGGCATTCCACTGCGCGAGTGACATCTTTGAAAGGACTTCCCCGTCCTTCGCCTTGACCAGCAGGCCATCGCGCGTGATGCCCGCGTTGTTGATCAGCACGTCCAGTCGCCCGAAGTCGGCGACGATGGCATCGAGGTTCGCGATGACCTGGGACTCATCGGTGACGTCGGTCCGGTAGGGCGCCGCGCGCACGCCAAGAGCCTTGCACTGCGCACAGGTCTCATCGAGATCCCCGGCACTGACATCAAGCACGGCGACATCGGCACCCTCGGTGGCAAAGGCGAGCGCCATGGCCCGGCCGAGTCCGCGGCCGCCGCCGGTAATGGCGACCACTTTCCTGGAAAGCTGCATGAATTCCTTTACTGCACCTGCGAACAGAAGTGCAGACAGTTCAACAGGAACAGAACGTTAGCGGGTATTGCGCCGCAAAACAACCGATCAGTCAGACCGGCTCTATGTCAAATAGCACGGTGTCGGCATCGACCAGCTCGCCTGTATGCGCCAGTACCGCCGCGATGCGTCCCGCACGGCCAGCCTTGATCGCATGCTGCATCTTCATGCCCTCGACGACCGCGAGTACGTCGCCGCGCGCGACGGTGTCGCCAGCCTTCACACGAAGGTCAACGACGCGACCGGGCAGCGGCGATGCCGGATGCGCGTCGGCATCCTCAACGCTGCGATCGAAGGGCCAGGCCGCGGCAAGTGTTATCTCGTCCGTCTGCGTGCCGATGATCTGCAGTTGCACGCCGTGACGGATCAATTCGATATCCCGTGGGCCGGCACCGGCATCCACGCGGTAACGATCATTGCCGTCAGGCTGCACGTTCCCGGCCAATGAGGCATCGGGCAGCACGATCTCGAGCCGGTTGTCCTGGCGCGACGCACGCAATTGCAGGACAGCCGGCGTCCGCAGCCCGAGGGCCTGCCGGCCCGATCCCGTCATGCGCCAGGCGTCGCCGCGTGCCCAGGGCGAATCGGAACCGCCGTTGCCTGACGCTTCAACTGTTGCATCGAGCGCCAGACTTGCGGCGAGCATCAGCGATTCGGCAGCAGGCGGGGTGGGGCGTGTCAGCGCACCGAGTTCGCGATCGACGAATCCCGTGTCCACGTCGCCCGCCGCGAATTGCGGATGCATCGCGATCTCGCGCAGCAACGGCAGATTGGTTGTGACCCCGAATACCGCCGTGCGGGCCAGGCTGGCTTTGAGTGTCGCAAGCGCGGCGGCGCGGTCGGTACCGCTCGCGATGACTTTCGCGATCATCGGGTCGTAGTAGACCGTGATGGCGTCGCCATCCTCCACACCCCGGTCGACGCGCCAATGAGCATCCTGCGGAGGGCATGCGAAGCGTTCGATTTTCCCGGTAGACGGCAGGAATCCGCGGCGCGGATCCTCGCTGTAGATGCGCGCCTCGATCGCGTGACCCTGCTGGCGTAGCTGGTCCTGCGCGAGCGGCAGGCGCTCGCCTGAAGCGACGAGCAGCTGCCATTCGACCAGGTCGAGGCCGGTGACCGCTTCGGTCACGGGATGCTCGACCTGCAGGCGCGTGTTCATCTCCATGAAATAGAACTCGCCGTCGGCGCTGACGATGAATTCGACGGTGCCCGCATTGACGTAACCGGCGGCTTTCGCTGCGCGCACCGCGGCCGTTGTCATCGCGGCGCGGGTCGCGGGCTTGATGAAGGGCGACGGCGATTCCTCGATGATCTTCTGGTAACGGCGCTGGACCGAGCATTCGCGCTCAAAGAGATGCAGGCATTCGCCATGGCCGTCGCCGAACACCTGCACTTCGATGTGCCGCGGCCGCTCGAGGAAGCGCTCGAGCATCAGCCTTCCGTCGCCGAAGGCGCTTTCGGCTTCCCCGCGTGCGCCCCGGATCGCTTCCGGGAGTTCGGCGGCATTCCGCACCACGCGCATGCCCTTGCCGCCGCCGCCCGCGACCGCCTTGACGAGCAGCGGGAAGCCGACACGCTCGGCCTCGCGCTTGAACCTGTGCTCGGCCTGGTCATCGCCCATGTAGCCCGGCACGACCAGCACGCCGGCCTTTGAAACGATGGCCTTGGCTTCGTGCTTCAGGCCCATCGTGCGGATTGCGGAGGCGGGTGGTCCGACGAAGCGGATGCCGGCTGCCTCGCAGGCCGCGGCGAATGCCGCGTTTTCGGACAGGAATCCGTAGCCGGGGTGGATCGCATCCGCGCGGCTCTGGCGCGCGGCGCGGATCACGGCATCGGCGTCCAGATATGACTCACGGGCCGGCGCCGGTCCGATGCAGATCGCCTCGTCCGCCGAGCGTGTGTGCAGGGCGCCGCGATCCGCTTCTGAGTAAACGGCGATCGAATGAATG
This sequence comes from Steroidobacteraceae bacterium, assembly GCA_016844605.1. Lineage (GTDB taxonomy): Bacteria > Pseudomonadota > Gammaproteobacteria > Steroidobacterales > Steroidobacteraceae > SCUD01. The sequence goes on along the minus strand of JAENJD010000033.1, from coordinate 23,263 downwards.
CCGAGCCTGCGGCAGGTCCGCATGATGCGCCACGCGATCTCGCCGCGATTCGCGATCAGGAGCCGGCGCAGCATCAGCCGGGGTCGCGCCACTTGGCCTGGCGTTTCTCGAGAAAGGCCGACAGGCCTTCATGGCCTTCATCACTGCCGCGAATCCGCGCGATCCATTGCGCGAGTTCGCGGCGCAATGCCGCGTCGTCAGTGTCAGTGCGGCCCGACACACGGCGCAGCAGCGCCTTGATCTCGACCTGAGCGCAGGGTCCGCCTGCCAGCAGCGCATCGATCAGTTTTTCCACGGCAGACGGCAGCGCTGCATCGCGGACGACTTCGTGCACGAGCCCGATGCGCTCGGCGGTTGCCGCGTCCATGACCTCACCGCTCAGCATGTAGCGCCCGGCCTGCCGGGCACCGATTGCGCGAATCACGTACGGAGAAATCATCGCGGGAATCAGCCCGAGCCGGACCTCGCTCAGGGCAAATCGGGCCGCGGTGCCGGCGATCGCGATGTCGCAGGCTGAGATGAGTCCGATCGCGCCGCCGTAAGCTGCGCCATTGATGACTGCGATGGTGGTTTTCGGCATGCACTCGAGACGGTCGAGCAGCGCCACGAAGCGCCGCGCATCCGCGATATTCTGCTCGGGCGCTGCGGCTCCCGCCGCGCGCATCTCCGCGATGTCCGCGCCCGCGCAGAAGGCGCTGCCGCTGCCTGTCAGCAGGACCGCGCGCAAATCGCGCTCCGCGGCGAGCTTCGTCAAGGCTTCGTCAAGCTCGCCGATCAATTGCGCGCAAAGCGCATTGCGTTCGGCCGGCCGGTCCAGGATGAGGGTTGCGGTGCCGCGCGGGTCGCGCTCGATTCGAAGCATCATCATCACATCCGGAATATGCCGTAGGACTCTGGAGCGGGCGCTGGCCCGCGCGCCACGATCGAGAGCGCGAGCCCGAGCACGCGGCGGGTGTCCAGCGGATCGATGATGCCGTCGTCCCACAAGCGTGCGGTCGCGTAGTAGGGATTGCCCTGGCGTTCGTACTGGTCACGGATGCCATCGACGAATTTCTGCTGCTCGGATTCGGGCCAGCTGCCGCCACGCGCCTCGACGCCGTCGCGGCGCACGGTCGCGAGCACGCTCGCCGCCTGCTCGCCACCCATCACCGAGATGCGCGCGTTCGGCCAGGTCCACAGGAAGCGGCCGCCGTAGGCGCGCCCGCACATCGCATAATTGCCGGCGCCGAAGGAACCGCCGATCACGACGGTCAGCTTTGGAACGGTCGAACAGGCGACTGCAGTTACCATTTTCGCGCCATCGCGAGCGATGCCCGCATTCTCGTAGCGCTTTCCGACCATGAATCCCGTGATGTTCTGCAGGAACAGCAGTGGTACACGGCGGCGATTCGCGAGCTGCACGAAGTGCGCGCCTTTCAGCGCCGATTCCGAGAACAGGATGCCATTGTTGGCCAGGATCGCGACCGGGCAGCCCCAGATGTTCGCGAAACCGCAGACGAGTGTCTTGCCGTACAGGGCCTTGAACTCATGGAACTCCGAGCCGTCCACGATGCGTGCGATGACTTCGCGAACGTCGTAGGGCTGGCGCAGGTCGCGCGGCAGGATGCCGTAGAGCTGGTCAGCCGGATAGGCCGGTTCCAGCGCAGCACCGCTCTCGAGCCAGGGTGATGGCCGATAGTTGAGCGATGCGACGATTTCGCGGGCCATCGCGAGAGCGTGTGCGTCATTGTCGGCCAGGTGGTCGACGACACCGGAGGTGCGCGCATGGACGTCGCCACCGCCGAGCGATTCGGCGTCGACGACTTCGCCGGTCGCCGCTTTCACGAGCGGCGGGCCGCCGAGAAAGATCGTCCCCTGGTTGCGCACGATGATCGATTCATCGCACATCGCCGGCACATACGCGCCGCCTGCGGTGCAGGAGCCCATGACGACCGCGACCTGCGGGATGCCGGCTGCCGACAGGCGCGCCTGGTTGTAGAAGATCCGCCCGAAATGCTCGCGGTCCGGGAACACCTCGTCCTGCAGCGGCAGGAAGGCGCCGCCGGAATCCACGAGATACACGCAGGGCAGACGGTTCTCGAGCGCGATTTCCTGCGCGCGCAGGTGCTTCTTGACTGTGATCGGATAATAAGTGCCGCCCTTGACCGTCGCGTCATTCGCGACCACCAGCAGTTCGCGGCCATGGATGCGGCCGATGCCGGCGACCAGACCTGCGGCGGGCGCCTCGCCGCCGTACATCCCGCCAGCCGCCAGTGGCGCGATCTCGAGAAACGGGCTGCCCGGATCCAGCAACGCCTCGATTCGATCACGTGGCAGGAGCTTGCCGCGCGCAAGATGCTTCGCGCGCGCTTCCTCGCCGCCGCCGGCGCCGGCCACTGACAGGCGCTGCCTTAATTCGGCGACCAGCGTCTTCATATGCGCGGCGTTCTCGCCGAATTCGGTGCCGCGTGGGTCGATGCGGGATGCGATTCGGGTCATGGACTGGTTGCCTTGAACAATTCGCGGCCGATCAGCATGCGGCGTATCTCATTGGTGCCGGCGCCAATCTCGTAGAGCTTGGCATCGCGCAGGATACGGCCCGCCGGATACTCGTTGATATAGCCATTGCCGCCCAGCATCTGAATGGCCTCGAGGCCTGCGTGCGTCGCGCGCAGTGATGCGTGCAGCAGGCAGGCGGCGGCGTCATAGCGTGTCGTGCGACCGGTGTCGCAGGCGCGGGCAACCGCATAGGCATAGGCACGCGCCGAATTGCAGTCCGTGTAGAGGTCGGCAAGCTTGGCCTGCATCAGCTGGAAGCTGCCGATCGGCTTGCCGAACTGCTCGCGATCGTGCAGGTAGGGCATGATCAGGTCGAGTGCCGCCCGCATCAGGCCGAGTGGCCCGCCGGTCAAGACGACGCGTTCGTAATCCAGACCGGACATCAGAATCGCGGCGCCCTGGCCGATCCCGCCCAGCAGGTTTTCCATCGGCAGAAAGCAGTCGTCGAAAACGAGTTCGCTCGTATCCGAGCCACGCATGCCGAACTTGTCGAGCTTCTGCGCGCTCCGGTAGCCCTTCATGCCGCGTTCGACGATAAAAGCCGTGATGCCGGGCGCGCCGCTGCCGGGTTCCACGGTTGCGTAGACGACGGCTGTGTCGGCCTCGGGGCCATTCGTGATCCACATCTTGCTGCCATTCAGCACGAAGCCGTCGCCGCGGCGATCGGCCCGCGTGCGCATCGAAATGACGTCGGATCCGGAACCCGGCTCGCTCATCGCAAGAGCGCCGACATGCTCGCCGCTGATCAGTTTCGGCAGGTAGCGGCGCTTCTGCTCATCGTTTGCCCAACGACGCAGCTGGTTGACGCAGAGGTTCGAATGCGCGCCGTAGGAAAGGCCGATCGAGCCCGAAGCGCGGCTGATTTCCTCCATGGCAACCACGTGCTCGAGGTAGCCGAAGCCGAGGCCCCCGAATTCCTCGGGCACGGTCATGCCAAGGAGCCCCATCGCGCCCAGTTCAGGCCACAGGTCGCGCGGGAACAGGTTGCTGCGGTCGATCTCGTTGGCGCGCGGCGCAATGCGGCGCAGCGCGAATTCGCGCACGGCGCGGCGCAGGTCGTCGGCCCGTTCGCCGAGCTGGAAGTCGAAGTCCACCTGGAACATGGCTCCTCCCGGGCGGCCTTCGCCCCCTTGTCAGGCGCATATTATTGTCCGACAATCCGACAGGCAAGTTTCAGACGGAGAAATGCGACCCGTGTTCGACCCACTTGGCTATGCGCCCGCCTACCTGCGTGTTTCCGAGGCGATCCGGGACCGGATCCTGCGTCGTGACCTGAAGGAGGGGCAGGCGCTCCCGACCGAAACCGAGCTCGCACGTCAGTTTGAGGTTAACCGCTCGACCGTGCGCGAGGCGCTGCGCAAGCTTGAAAGCAGCGGACTGCTAGGGCGTCGCGCCGGAGGGAAGAGACTCTATGTCACGCGGCCGACCCGCGAGTCGGTGGGCGGCGGCCTGTCGCAGGCTCTGACCCTGCATGAAACGCGGGTCGTGGACGTCTGGGAGGCGCTGCAGGCCGTGCAGCCCGGCATCGCGCAGGCGGCGGCGCTACGCCGGACGCCCGCGGCGCTCGAGCGACTCGCTGCGGCCGCACGTCGCTTCGCAAGCCGGCGCGCCGATCGCGGTCACGCGGTCGAGGACGTGGCGGATTTTTTCAACGCCCTGGGGGAAGCCAGCGACAACCCGGTCTTCGTGCTGCTGAATGAACCCCTGCTGCGGCTGCTGAAGCCGAGCCTTGCCGTGATCATCGACCGCGTGGCTCAGGCGCGCGGCCGTATCGAGACTGCGCAGAAGCACATCGTGAATGCCGTCGCGGCAAAAGATGCGGAAACGGCCGCGGCCTGGATGACGCGCCATGTGCGCGATTTTCGCCGCGGCTATGAGGTGGCGGGCATTCCGCTGTCCTCGGAAGTCGGCCAGGACCTTGGCGTCGCCTGAGCCGGTATCAGGCGATCTCGACGGCAATGGCGGTGGCTTCGCCGCCGCCAATGCAGGCATGCAGGAGTGTCGTCATGATGCGCGCGCCCGTGGCGCCGATCGGGTGGCCCAGCGCGCAGGCGCCGCCATTCACGTTCACGCGTTCGTGCGCGATGCCGATGTCCTTCATCGAAGCCATGGTGACGACCGCAAAGGCTTCGTTGACCTCAAAGAGGTCGACATCGGCCGCGCGCCAGCCGGCCTGCTTCAGGACCCTGGCGATGGCGCCCGCCGGTGCGGTCGTAAACCACTCGGGCGCATGAGCGAAGCTCGCATGCGCAACGATGCGCGCGATGGGCTTCAGTCCCGCGCCAGCGGCCGCCTGCGGGCTCGCGAGCAAGAGCGCAGCCGCGCCGTCTGCGATGGACGACGAACTCGCCGCCGTGACCGTGCCGTCCTTGGCGAATGCGGGCTTGAGATTCGGGATCTTTTCGATCGAGACGGCGAATGGCGTCTCATCGCGCGCGACGATTCGCTCGCCCTTGCGATCGGTGATCGTGACCGGCGCAATCTCAGCCTCGAATGCCTTCGATTCGACGGCCGCAAGCGCACGGCGCACGGATTCCGCCGCAAATGCGTCCTGGTCGGCGCGCGTGAAGCCGTACCTGGCAGCGGTCGCATCGGCGAAGCAGCCCATCAGCTTGCCGTCCCAGGGACTCTGCAGCCCGTCGTAGAACATGTGGTCGATGATCTCGCCATGACCCATGCGGTATCCCGCGCGGGCCTTCGGCAGCAGATAGGGCGCGTTGGTCATGGACTCCATGCCGCCCGCCAGCACCAACGAGGCGCCACCGGCTGCAATCTGGTCAGCGGCGAGCATCACGGCCTTCATGCCGGAGCCGCACATCTTGTTGACCGTGGTGGCCGGGACCGAATTCGGCACACCGGCGGCAATCGCCGCCTGGCGTGCCGGCGCCTGGCCCTGGCCGGCCGGCAGCACGCAGCCCATCACGACTTCATCGATGGTGGCCGGATCGGCACCGGCAGACGCGATGGCGGCGCGCAGCGCCGTGGCGCCGAGGGCGGGGGCCGCGACCGCCGCGAATGCCCCCAGCATCGAGCCGATCGGTGTGCGCCGCGCGGCCAGGATGACGACCGAATTCTGAGTCATGCTACTGATCCTGCTGGTATTTGTGGCGACCGTATCGCATTGCGCCACGGCGCATTGCGAAGGATTTCGTTGTGGATCCTTTCATTTTGCCATGCAAAAAGAAAAGTGTCGCGGCCCAATGGATCAGCCCGCCGCCGCCAGTCCCTTCCGAAGTTCGATCAATTGCAGCAGCCGCTGGCGGAGTTGTTCAAAGCGCAGGGGCTTGTGCAACACGGTGATCCGGTCCGGCAGGCCTCCGCGCGCGGCGATCGTGTGCTGGGTCAGGGCCGTCACGACGATGACTTCGAGATCGCTGATCGCCCCGGAGGCTTGCAGGGCACGGATCATTTCAAAGCCGTCGATACCCGGCATGCGCAGGTCGGTGATCAAGAGGTCGGGCCGCGCCGCGCCGATGCGAACCAGCGCATCGAAGCCGCTGGGCACGCTTTGAAGCTCGATGGGCAGGCCCCAGGATCCCAGATGCAGCTCGAACAAACGGCGGAAATCCGGCTCGTCCTCGACGATCAGGACCTGATAACGATCGCTTTTGGCGCGCCGCGCAAGTTCGCCTCCGCGCTTTTGCAGCAGCTCTTCGACCGACGACTGCAGGATCCGGCGGTGGCCGCCAGCGGTTTTCCAGGCGCGCAGCACGCCGGCCTCGGACCACAACTGCACGGTGCGCAGCGAAACGCCCAGGCGTTCCGCAGCCTCACGGGTCGAAAAGACGTCCTGTTCGGCTTGTTCCAATCCGCCTCCCGTGACTCGCTGCAGTCAGTTGTTCCCGACGGCCTTCATGACAGCATCAGTCGGCCCTCGAATGCAATCGACCTGTGCGCCGGGCAGGCACAATTTGAGCCGACCCCGGCTGCCGCTACACTGTCCCCTCGGTCCGCTGGAGGTCCGCGATGAGCAGTCCGGCCGAACGCATCGACAGGGACGCCGACCCGGCGCGCGGGCCGCTGCGCTTCATCAGCGCGGCCTCGCTGTTCGACGGCCATGACGCTGCGATCAACATCATCCGCCGGATACTGCAGGCGCATGGCGCCGAGGTGATCCACCTGGGCCACAACCGCAGCGTGGCCGATATTGTTCGCGCGGCCATCCACGAGGATGCCGACGGTATCGCGGTCAGCAGCTACCAGGGCGGCCATAACGAGTATTTCCGCTACATGGTGGACATGTTGCGCGAGCGTGGTGCGGGCCACATCAAGGTCGTGGTGGGCGGGGGCGGCACGATCGCGGCGCATGAAATCGAGGAACTCGAGGCCTATGGCATCGAGAAGATCTACACGCCCGACGATGGCCTGCGCCTGGGGCTCGACGGGATGATCAGCGACGTGTTCCGCCGGGTGCAGAGCGGAGCGAGGCCGGCATTCGACGGCAACGCCGTCTCGGCGGACGATCAAGTCGGGCTGGCGCGTGCCATATCCGCGCTCGAGCACGGTGGCGACGAGGCGCTGGTGACCCGGATACGCAGCCTTGCCGCCAAAACATTGAACCGGCCGCCGGTGCTCGGCATCACCGGCACGGGCGGGGCTGGCAAGTCCTCGCTGACGGACGAGATCCTGAACCGGATCGTGCGTTTCTTCCCGGACCGCAAGGTCGCCGTCGTCGCGATGGACCCGACCCGGCGGCGCTCCGGCGGCGCGCTGCTGGGCGATCGCATCCGCATGAACTCGCTTGCGAATGAACAACTCTTCATGCGTTCGCTCGCAACGCGCCGCCAGCACCTGGCGACGAGCGCGGTGCTCGCCGACACCGTGCAGTTGTTGAAAGCCGCCGGGTTTGACCTGATCGTCATCGAGACCGCGGGTATCGGACAGAGCGACACGGAGATCGTGGATCTGGTGGATCTCTCCATGTACGTGATGACGAGCGACTACGGTGCGGCGAGCCAGCTCGAGAAAATCGACATGCTGGATTTCGCCGATTTCATCGCGCTCAACAAGTTCGAGAAGCGCGGTGCCGAGGATGCCCTGCGCGACGTGCGCAAGCAGGTCGCACGCAACCGGAAGCTGTTCAAGACGGCGCCCGAGCAGCTGCCGGTCTACCCGACCATCGCGAGCCAGTTCAATGATGCCGGCGTCAATACGCTCTTCGCGGCGCTGTGCGGAAAGCTCCACGAGCAATGGGGCCGGTTGCGGCCCTGGCGGCCGCAGGGGCTCGCGCCCCTCGGCCCGCCACATCGCCAGGCGATCATCCCGGGCGAGCGCGTGCGCTACCTCGCGGAAATCGCCGCGGGCGGGCGCCAGGCGCATCAGGGGGCGCTTGCCGCCGCGGAAGCGGCGAGCCGTGCGCACGGCCTGCATCGCGCGCTGGCCGCGGCCGGCGATCCCGCACTGCCGGGCGCCCTCGACCGTTATCCGGAGGCGGCCTCGCATGATGCTGACGGCGCAATCCGGAAACTGCGGCATGCGTACAACGCGGCGCTCGACACCGTCGGAGCCGAGGGCATCGCGCTGCTGAAAGCCTGGCCGCAGCGCAATGAAGCTGCGACCGCGGACGAGTATGGATATACGGTCCGTGACCGCACGGTGCGCGGCGAGAATTACACCGAGTCGCTGTCGCACCTGAAGCTTCCGAAGATCGCGACCCCGCGCTACCGCGACTGGGGCGACCTGCTTGCGTACCTGCTGACCGAGAATCTGCCCGGCTCCTATCCGTACACCGGCGGCATTTATCCGTATCGGCGCGAGGACGAGGATCCGACCCGCATGTTCGCGGGCGAGGGTATGGCGGAACGTACCAACCGGCGCTTCCATTACGTCGCTGCCGGGCACAAGGGCGCGCGGCTCTCGACGGCCTTCGATTCGACGACGCTCTACGGAGAAGATCCTGACGAACGCCCGGATATTTATGGCCGAATCGGCAATTCCGGTGTGTCGATCGCGTCGCTCGATGACATGAAGCGCCTGTACTCGGGCTTTGACCTCTGCGCGCCGTCCACCTCGGTGTCGATGACCATCAATGGGCCGGCGCCGATGATTCTCGCGATGTTCATGAATACGGCAGTAGACCAGCAGGTCGAGCGGCACCTGCACAAGAGCGGCCGCTGGCCGGAGGCGGAGGCGAAGATCGCGAGGCTGTTCGAAGGCCGCGAGCGGCCGCGCTATCGCGGTGAACTGCCACCCGGCCATGACGGTAGCGGCCTCGGACTGCTGGGCATCAGCGGCGACCAGCTCCTCGATCGCGAGACCTACGAGAAGATCCGCGCGGATGCGCTCGCAGGCGTGCGTGGGACGGTACAGGCGGACATCCTGAAGGAGGACCAGGCCCAGAACACCTGCATTTTCTCGACCGAGTTTGCGCTCCGGATGATGGGCGACATGCAGCAGTTTTTTATCGACAATCGCGTGCGGAATTTCTACTCGGTGTCGATCTCCGGCTATCACATCGCGGAGGCCGGCGCGAACCCGGTCTCGCAACTCGCATTTACGCTCGCGAACGGCTTCACGATCGTCGAGTACTACCTGTCGCGCGGCATGAAGATCGACGATTTCGCCCCGAATCTGTCGTTCTTCTTTTCGAATGGCATGGACCCTGAATACGCCGTGATCGGGCGTGTTGCGCGCCGCATCTGGGCGCGCGCGATGCGCGATCGTTACGGCGCGGGGCCGCGCAGCCAGATGCTGAAGTACCACGTGCAGACCTCCGGGCGCTCGCTGCACGCGCGCGAGATCCAGTTCAACGACATCCGCACGACCCTGCAGGCGATGTATGCACTCTTTGACAGCTGCAACAGCCTGCACACCAACGCCTATGACGAGGCGATCACGACGCCGACCGAGGAAAGCGTGCGCCGCGCGGTCGCGATCCAGTTGATCATTGCGCGCGAACTGGGCCTCAACCAGAACCAGAATCCCTGGCAGGGCTCATTCGTGCTCGAGCGCCTGACCGAGGTGGTCGAGGAGGCCGTCTATCGGGAGTTCGAGAGCATCTCGGAACGTGGTGGCGTGCTCGGTGCGATGGAGACCATGTACCAGCGCGGCAAGATCCAGGAAGAGTCGCTTTACTACGAGCACAAGAAGCACGACGGCAGCCTGCCGATAGTGGGCGTCAACACCTTCCTGCCGGAACACGCGAACCCCGACGAGAACCGGCATGCCGAGTTGATCCGCTCGACCGAGGAGGAAAAGCAGGCCCAGGTCGTCGCGGTGCGCGCATTCAACGACGTGCATGCATCCGCTCAGGGCGCGGCACTCGATCGATTGCAGGCTTCGGCGGCCACTGCCGGAAACGTGTTCGGCGAACTCATGGAGACCGTGAAATCGGCCTCACTCGGTCGCATCTCGCGCGCTCTCTACGCCGTCGGGGGCCAGTACCGCCGCAACATGTAAAAGGGGACGCTACCCTTTTCCTGAAAGGTAAAAGGGGACGCTACCCTTTTCCCGCGCTTTTCCTGCGCCCCAGCATGTGAGATGGAGCGGGTCGCGCTCCCATCTTCCCACTTCTCGACGATCGCACACTTTTGTGTTCAAAGCGGCGCGCATCGCTCCTGATAGCGTTTACCTATGCCCCGTCTCGCGCGCGTGATTTGCGGCGGCGTACCCCATCACGTCACGCAGCGTGGCAATCGTCGTGGGCAAGTTTTCTTTACGAGCGAGGACCACCAAGCCTATCTGCAATGGTTGCAGGAGTACACCGAGAAGCACGAAGTTGACGTACTTGCGTATTGCCTGATGCCCAATCACGTGCACTTAGTTGTCGTTCCGAAGACCAATCAGGCATTGCACCGGGTGCTGAAGCCTTTGCATATGCGCTATGCCCAGCGAGTCAACCGCGCCAGGAATTGGAAGGGGCACGTGTGGCAGGGGCGGTACTTTTCGTCGGCGCTGGACGAAACGTACCTATGGGCGGCGATTCGCTACGTCGAACTCAATCCGGTCAGGGCTGGCATGATTCACCGGGCGGAAGACTTTGCCTGGTCCAGTGCTCGTGCGCACTGCGGTTTGAGTTCTGATCCTGTGCTAAGCACGAAACCACTTTGGCTGCGCCAGTTCGAAGGGATCGGCAATTGGTCGGCTTGGCTCGCTGAAGGTGACGAACGGCAAAGCCTCGAGATGTTGCGAAAATATGCCGACAAGGGTCTGCCATGTGGCTCGACCAGTTTCATCGAGACGCTCGAAAAGAACACCGGGCGTCTGTTGCGGTATCAGCCGCAGGGGCGACCAAGAATTTCAAGCGCTAAAAAAGGGTAGCGTCCCCTTATAAAAGTGGTTCGGGCAGTGCTGCCGCGATCTGCTCGCGCGCGGAATCGCGCACCGTGGCCGCGACGACGCCCGGAGCGGCTGTCAGCGGCGCAAGCGCCTCGACCTCGATTCGCGACCAGCGTGGCACGAAGGTTTTCGCGCGCAGCGCGCGCCGAGTGCCGCGGATGGCGAGCGGTGCGACGGGCACGCCTGCCCGTGCCGCGGTCAAGAATGCCCCGGTGTGGAAGCGCGCAACGCCCGTCTGCACGCCGAACGTCCCTTCGGGAAAGAATGCGACCGACTGGCCCTGACTCACGGCGCGCAGGATGCGCCGCGCGTCGTTGGCGCCCTCGTGGCGGTTGCTGCGGTTGACGAAGTGATGACCGAGCCGCCGCAGCAGCAGCCCCGCCAGTGGTATGCGCGAGGCCTCCTTCTTGATCACGAATGCGAAGCGCGGCGGCAGGACCGCGAACAGCAGGGGCCCGTCGAGGTAGCTCGCGTGATTCGCGACCACGATGCAGGGGCCTGCCGGCAGGCGGTCCATGCCGATCCGGTGGACGGGCAGCCCGCACAGCAGGAAATACGCGCGGCAAATGAGGCCGGCCGCGCTGCGGCGCTGCGAAAGCCTCGGCAGCGCGAGCACCGGCAAGGCGGCGATCAACAGTAGCAGGACCACCAGCAGCCAGGCGTAGATGGCCCAGACCAGGCGCAGCGGATTCGCGGTCATTGCTTCCCGCCGGTCGGCCGCTGGGGGTACTGTGAACTGGTTCCGGTTATGTTAATGGTCATTGGCGTATGTGAGACCGGTCACGTTCGACCGCCTCGGAGGCAAACCATACTGCGTCCGCATTCTGTCGCACAGGCCCGTCGCCTGCCATAACGCGCCAGCAGGGCAAGTAAATGAGCGCAGCCATGAAGTCCTCGACATCGGTACGCGCCGCGACGCTCGCGGCCGCTGAAACGGCGGGCGACTCCGTCGAGCCGATGATCGTCCGTTTCCTCGACGCAGTCTGGATGGAGCGCGGGCTTTCGCCAAACACGCTCGCCGCCTACCGGGCTGACCTCACGGCACTGTCGCGCTGGTTGCGTCAACGCGGCACGGCGCTTGTGCGTACGACGCGCAATGACCTGCTTGCATTCATCGCCTGGCGCGTGGAGACAGGGGCGCGGCCGCGCTCCACGGCGCGCCAGCTGTCGAGTTTCCGCCGCTTCTTCCGCTACCTGGTGCGCGAGGGAGTCGTCAAGGAAGATCCCACCGCCCAGATTGCGATGCCGAAGATCGGCCGCTCGCTGCCGAAGTCGCTGACCGAGGCCCAGGTGGATGCGCTGCTGGCTGCACCGCAGACCAGCGATCCGCTCGGCTACCGCGACCGCGCGATGCTCGAGGTGCTTTACGCGACCGGCCTGCGGGTCTCTGAACTCGTGAGCCTCAGGCACGGCCAGGTCAACCAGAATCAGGGCGTGATCCGCATCGTCGGCAAGGGCAATCGCGAGCGGCTGATTCCGCTCGGCGAGGAAGCCGTTCGCTGGCTCGGCGATTTCGTGCGCGGCGCGCGCAGCGAAATCCTGCTCGACCGCCAGACCGATCACCTGTTCCCGACCCGGCGCGGCGACCGCATGACCCGCCAGGCCTTCTGGCACATCATCAAGCGCTACGCGAAAAAGGCCGGTATCGAGAAGGAGCTGTCACCTCACACGCTGCGCCACGCCTTTGCGACCCACCTGCTGAATCACGGCGCTGACCTGAGGGTGGTGCAGATGCTGCTCGGCCACAGCGACCTTTCCACGACCCAGATTTATACGCACGTGGCGCGCGAGCGCATGAAAGAGTTGCACGCGCAGCATCACCCCCGCGGCTGATAGAATCACAGGCGCTGAACCGCGCCCCGGTGCCGCGGTCCAAGACCTAGCCAACCGCGTGTCGAGGGTCGCTTGAACCGCCAGATCCCAATACTGCCATCCCTTGTTGCGTTCGCGCTGCTGCTGGCTGCGCCGTCCGCAATGACGGAAACCGCCCCGAAGGCCGACGTGCGCGCCGAGATTGCGCGCCGCCTGGACGTCAAGCCGGAAGAGATCCAGCCCTCGCCGATCCCCGGTCTCTATGAAGTCCGTTCCGGCTCCGATGTCGGTTACGTTTCAGTGGACGGCCGTTTTTATGTCAACGGCGACATCTTTGACATGAAGACCCGGGACAACCTGACCGAGACTGCCCGGCAGCAGGGAAGAATCGACCTGTTGGCGAAGGTCACGGATGCCGACGCCATCGTGTTCACGCCGCAGGGTTCCGTCCGGCACACGCTGACCGTGTTCACTGACATCGACTGCCCGTACTGCCGCCGCATGCACCAGGAAATAGCCGAATTGAACCGGCTCGGCATCCGTGTCCGCTACCTGATGTTTCCGCGCAGCGGCCCGGACACGGATTCCTGGCACAAGGCCGAAGCCGTCTGGTGCAGCGCCGATCGTCGCGATGCGCTGACCCGCGCGAAGCGCGGCGAAGTCGTCAAGGCGCCGAAATGCAAGTCGTCGATCGCCGAACAATATGCGCTGGGTCATGAGATGGGAATCCGCGGCACGCCCGCGATCATCACCGACAAGGGCGAATACGTGGATCACTACATGCCGGCAGCGCAACTCAGCGAATACCTGTCGACGCCCGCCGTAGCAGTGGCTGCCGACTGATCAACGCTCGAGTAGCGGCAATTTCTCTGCGACGTCCTTCCAGGCGTCCGCATCGGCGGGTGGCTCACCACGCTGCGTGATTACCGGCCATCCTTTTGTCAGCTCGGCATTGATGGCGAGAAACTGCTCCTGCCCTGCCGGCAGCTCTTCTTCGGAAAAGATCGCCTCGACCGGACATTCGGGCTCACATAGCGTGCAATCGATGCATTCTTCGGGGTCGATGACCAGGAAGTTCGGCCCTTCGTGGAAGCAGTCCACCGGACAGACTTCCACGCAGTCCATGTACTTGCACTTGATGCAGCTTTCGGTGACGACAAATGTCATCCCGGTGACTCCATGCGGGTTGTGCGGCGGCGCGCATTGTGCCACAGGCAAGCCGGCACGGCAGTCGCCCCTAGCGGTCCGGGAGGCGCATGTCGATGGTCTTGAAATGAAGGCCTTGAGTGCCGGCGGCGCGGTCTTCGAGATACTTGTGGAGCGCGAATGCGACGCTCGGGAATGCAATCTCCGGCCAGGGGATTTCCGCCGCGGCGCAAAGCATCACTTCGAGACTCTCCACGCCGACGCCGTAGGACGGTTCCGCCAGTATGGCCCGGAACATCACGTGCACCTGATGTGCATGCAGCACGTGCACGATCGCGCAGAGACTGCCGATCTCGACACGGGCAAGCGCCTCCTCCCAGCACTCACGCGCCGCCGCCTGCTGCAGGGTCTCCTCGTTTTCCATGAAACCCGCGGGAATGGTCCAGAAGCCCCGCCGTGGCTCGATCGCGCGCCGGCATAAGAGGATCCGTCCGTCGTGCTCCGGCACGCAGCCCGCCACCAATTTCGGGTTCTCGTAGTGGATGGTGCCGCAGGACGTGCAGACCTGGCGTTGCAGGTGGTCGCCATCGGGGATGCGGAGCGCAACACGCGCCCCGCAGCTGGAGCAGAAGTTCATAACCCGATTTATACTCGCCCCCCGCACCGCCGGGGTGGTGGAATTGGTAGACACAGCAGACTCAAAATCTGCCGACCGCAAGGTCATGCGAGTTCGATTCTCGCCCTCGGCACCATCTTGTGACCTTTTTCGGCCCTGGGGCATCTAAACCCCTGATGCCCAGGATTGCAGACGTCTCGATTCCGGAATCGGTCACCTTGGCCGCCCGTCAGGGCGACGAGCAGGCACTCGAGACTGTCTACCAGGCGACCGCTGCGCCCCTCTACACGCTGCTGCGCCGCCTGGTGAGGCGACCGGCGATCGCGGAGGAATTGCTGCAGGAGACGTTTGTAGATGTGCTGGAGCATATCGGAGCATTTGAGGGCCGCTGCCCGCTGCCAGCCTGGATCCGCTCGATTGCAGTCAACCGGGCGCTGATGTACCTGCGTTCACCCTGGCATCGCAGTCTCGAGTGGCTGGACGCCGATCCCGGCCGCATGGAGGCCCTGCAGTCAGGAAGCCCGGCGGCAGCCCGGAGTTCGGAGCCAGGCCTCGATCGCGCATTGATGCGGCTGCCGGCAATCGCCCGCGCCGTCGTCTGGCTGCACGATGTCGAGGGCTATACGCACGCTGAAATCGGGACAGCACTCGGGCGCACGCCCAGTTTCTCGAAGACCCAGCTCTCGCGCGCCCACGCACGCCTTCGTGATCTGCTGGCAGGCGCAGAGACGCTCAAGGAGGGCACCTCATGCACGCCGGCTTGAGTGAATGGAGCGTCCGGTTGGCGGCTCTGCCGGATTTCGAGCCGCCCCCGGATGGCTGGGCGGCTATCCAGGCAGCGCGCAGGCTGCGCGAGGCCGGGGAATCCCGGCGTTGGCCGATCGCGATTGCAGCCAGCGTGCTGGCGGCCGTGGCGGGATTCGCCTGGCAGCTGCAATCGACGCAGCGTGAACTGACGTCCGGGAATTCGCTGGCTGCCGATCCCGCAATCGTTGCGGGCGACACCGTGCGCGCGGAAAACGCCCGGCTCGAGACGCTGCTTGCGTCCCTGCCGGAAATGCGCGTCATGCGCGGCAGCACGGCATTCACCGTGTCGCAGCTCGAAGACCGGCTGGCATTCGTCGATGACCGCCTGAGCCGCATCACGCTCGAACCGAATGCGCCCGAGCATGCCGAACGGCTCTGGCGCGAGCGCGTCGAACTGATGAATTCGCTGGTGCAGGTTCGTTATGCGGATGTGGCCAGCCCACTCTGATGACCCGGAGGTCACGATGAACAGGACAATTCTGGCAATCATGGCGACAGCGGCACTAGGTGTCGCCGCACTGCCAGCGCACGCCCAGGCAAGTGATGAAGCCGCGCTCGAAAAACGCCTTGAGGATGCCCAGCAGCGACTCGAGGCTGCGGCCCGCGAGGTCGCGGAACTCTCGGCGGAGGCCGGTGGACCGCAGGCGATGCGGGAATTCGAATTCCACCTGCCGTCGCCGCGCCGCGCCATGCTCGGCGTCAATCTCGGTGGCACTGAAGCCAATGGTAGCGGCGTGAAGGTCAATGGTGTCAGCCCCGGCGGAGCGGCGGCGGAAGCCGGCGTCCAGGCCGGCGATGTCATCGTCGCGATCGACGCCAAGCCGGTGGCCACCGGTCGCGACCTCGTCACCGCGATGAAAGACGTCGAGCCCGGCCAGAAAGTAACGCTCGACCTGCGGCGCGACGCGAAACCCGTGAAGGTCACGGTCGTGGCGCGCCCGATGGACCAGGTGTTCTTCGCCGGGCCGGCCATGACGGCTGTCGGTGTGCCGGGCGTGCCTCCGCTGCCCCCGATGCCGCCCATGCCGCCGATGGCAGGCATCGCCTTCGGGCACGGGCATCAATGGTTGCTGGAAGGCTGGAGCGGTGCGGAGTTCGTGAAGGTCACGCCAGCATTGGGCCGCTACTTCGGCACCGATAAGGGTGTGCTGGTGGCGCACGCGCCGTCCGACGCCACACTCGGCCTGCAGGACGGCGATGTGATCGTCGCGATCGGCGGGCGCGAGCCGCAGAGCGGGGCGCACGCAATGCGCATCCTGCGATCCTATCAGCCGGGTGAATCGGTGGAGATTCGCGTGCTGCGGGATCGCAAGGCGCAGACACTGAAAGCGACCGTGCCGGAAGACGAAGTCGGGCGCGGACCGCACATGAGAGTTGCGCCACCCCGGCTGCCGGTGGAACCGCCGAGCGCGAACTGAATCTGCCAAACGCTGTGCTAGTCTGCGCGGCGCATGCGCCGCGCAGATTTTGCTTATCCTCTTCCCAGGGAACTGATCGCCCAGCATCCTCTGCCGGAGCGTGCGGCGAGCCGCCTGCTGGTTCTCGATGGCGGAAGCGGTGCGTTGCAGGACCTGATGTTCAGGGACCTGGTGACACTGCTGCGTCCCGGCGACCTGCTGGTGCTGAACGACACGCGTGTCCTGCCGGCCCGCCTGCGTGGCCGCAAGACGAGTGGCGGCTCCTGCGAGATCCTGCTGGAGCGCATTCTCGGTGAGCGCCGCATCCTGGCGCAGGCGCGCGCCAGCAAGGGTTTTCGCCCCGGGGCCGAGATCCTGTTGCCGGACGGTGCGCGCGCCGTCGTGGTTGGACAGCGTGAGGACCTGCACGAATTCGAGCTGGATCGAGATGCTCTCGAATACTTCGAGGGACACGGCAGCATGCCGCTGCCGCCGTATGTGGAACGCGAGGCCATGGCCGCCGATCGCGAGCGCTACCAGACCGTGTATGCCGCCGAGCCTGGTGCAGTCGCAGCGCCGACCGCGGGACTGCATTTCGACCGGCCGACAATGGCCCGTCTCAAAGGGGCGGGTATCGCATTTGCGCAGCTGACGCTGCACGTCGGTGCCGGGACATTCCAGCCGCTTCGTGTCGACAAGATCGATGAGCATCGCATGCACGCGGAGCGGTTCCGGGTTCCGGAGGAGACCGTGGCTGCAGTCGAAACGACGCGCAGGCAGGGCGGGCGCGTGGTCGCGGTCGGAACGACGGTCGTTCGCAGTCTGGAAGCGGCGGCGGCCGGTGGCGCGCTGGCGGCCGGTTCAGGCGAAACGGATATTTTCATCAAGCCCGGTCATCGCTTCCGCGTCGTTGATGCACTGCTGACGAATTTTCACCTGCCGGAATCCACGTTGCTGATCCTGGTCGCCGCCTTTGCGGGGCGGGAGCGCGTGCTCGCCGCGTATCATCATGCGATCGCAGGCCGCTACCGCTTCTTCAGTTATGGTGACGCAATGTTCGTGACGCCGGACCCCGCGACGCTAAGCATGCGCGAGGCGCGGTCTTGAAATTCGACGTACTGGCACGGGACGGTGACGCGCGTTGCGGCCGGCTCGGCTTCGCATGTGGAATCGTCGAAACACCGGCCTTCATGCCGGTCGGCACCTATGGATCCGTCAAGGGCGTCACCGCCGAGGAACTTGTCGCCTGCGGCGCGCAGATCGTGCTCGCCAACACTTTTCACCTGATGTTGCGCCCGGGTGTGGATGTCGTCCGCGCCCACGGCGGCCTGCACGGGTTCATGCATTGGGAGCGGCCGATACTGACCGACTCGGGCGGTTTCCAGGTATTCAGCCTGGCGAAGATGCGCAAGGTCTCGGAGGAGGGCGTCAGCTTCCAGTCTCCGGTGGATGGAGACCCGGTGTTCCTCGATCCCGAGCGTTCGATGGCGGTGCAACGCGCGCTCGGCTCCGACATTGCCATGGTTTTCGACGAGTGCACGCCATATCCCGCGACTGAGCACCAGGCGCGCGAGTCCATGGAGCTGTCACTGCGCTGGTCGGAGCGCAGCCGGCGCGCCTGGGACGCGGGCGAAGGAACGGGCGTGCTGTTTGGGATCGTGCAGGGCGGAGTGCATGATGCACTGCGCAGCGAATCGCTCGCCGGACTCCTGCGCATCGGTTTCGACGGGCTCGCGATCGGCGGTCTTTCCGTCGGTGAGCCGGCCAGCGAGCGCCAGCGCGTGCTCGAAATGCTGTTGCCGCAGATGCCGGCGGAGCGGCCCCGCTACCTGATGGGTGTCGGCCGCCCCGAGGACCTCGTCGAAGCGGTGTCACAGGGCCTCGACCTGTTCGATTGCGTGATGCCGACACGCCACGCGCGAAATGGGCACCTGTTCGTGCCGGGTGGCGTCATGAACATCCGCAATGCCCGTTATGCCGAAGACACACGACCCATCGATCCGGAATGCGGCTGCTATACCTGCCGTCACTACAGCCGTGCTTACCTGAGGCATCTCGATCGCTGCGGGGAGATGCTCGGCCCGCGGCTCGCCACATTGCACAATCTGCACTTTTACCTGGAACTGATGGCAGGGTTACGCAACGCGATCGCCGACGGCCGCCTGGCCGCGTTCCGCGCCGGATTCCATGCTGCCCGCCGGCCGCGGACCGGCTCTGTGGCATAATCACGCGCCCAAACCGGGGCCGGCGCCGCCGGCCCGCTGTCGCATGAGGATCATCGATGGACTTTTTCATTTCACCCGCCTGGGCCCAGGCCGCCGGAGGGTCGTCCGCCAGCACCTGGATCAACATCCTGCCGCTGGTGCTGATCTTCGTCGTATTCTATTTCCTGCTGATCCGGCCGCAGACCAAGCGCGCCAAGGAACATCGCGAAATGGTCGCCAAGCTGTCGGCCGGCGATGAAGTCGTGACGAATGGCGGAATCCTCGGGCGGATCAGCGAGATCGACGAGAGCTTCGTGACACTCGAAGTGGCGCCGAAAGTCACCATCCGGGTGCAGAGATTCCAGGTCACGCAGATGATGCCGAAGGGCACGTTCAAGGGCGCCTGAGCGCCCGCCACGGCTGCCGTGAGGCCAAGTCATTCCTGGTGGAAGGGTGCTGCACTGTCGGCCGTCATGCTCATTGCCGGCCTGCTGGCGCTCCCGAATCTCTATGGCGAGTCGGAAGCGTTGCAGCTTTCGCGGCGCGATCGTGCCTTATTCGATTCCGCCTCGGTTACCGAGTTCGAGGGAGTGCTGAACGGCGCACAGATCCCGTTTGATGAGTCATTTGTCGACGACGATGGCCACTTGTGGATCCGCTTCAGCGACGTTTCCAACCAGCTTGCCGCCCGCGACCTGATTCAGAGCCGTTACGAGGGCCAGTTTGCGATCGCGACGACATTCGCATCGCGCGCGCCGGAATGGATCAACCGGCTGGGTCTTGAGCCCATGAGCCTGGGTCTCGACCTGCGTGGCGGCATCTATATCGTCTATGAAGTCGACGTCGATGGTGCCGTCCAGCAATTGCTTCAACGCATGGAGCGGGATTTCCGCAAAGAGTTGCGCGACGCGAAGGTGCAGTACGAAGACGTGACGGTTTCCGGAGCGGTCACGCAAATTCGCCTGCGCGATGCCACGCAGACGGAAGCAGCATTGGCTACGCTGCGCAAATACGATTCCACGCTCTCGATCGAACCAGGCGCCGAAGCCGGATTGCTGGTGGCCCAGCTGACGCCGGACCAGATCAATCAGCGTGAAGATTTCTCAATACAGCAGAACATCACAGCGCTCAACAATCGCATCAACGCATTGGGTGTCGCCGAGCCGGTGATCCAGCGGCAGGGCCTCAATCGCATCGCCGTGCAGCTGCCGGGCATCCAGGATGCGTCGGAAGTCGTTCGTCTGCTCGGCAAGGTGGCGACACTCGAATTCCGGCTGGTTGACACGGTCAACAGCCCGCTCGAAGCCCAGCGCACGGGCCGGGCGCCGCTTGGTTCGCGCCTGTACAAGGAGCGCGATGGCAATCCCGTGCTGCTGAAGCGTGAAGTCATTGCGACCGGCGAGCAGTTGATCGACGCCTCATTCGCACCGTCACAGGGGGAGCCAGCGGTCAGCGTCAAGCTGGACAGCCGTGGCGGCGACGAGATGCTGCGCACGACGCAAGAGAATCTGGGCCGGCCAATGGCAGTCGTGTTCCTTGAAAAGGAGCGCGAGCAGGTGGATCGGGACGGCCAGAAAGTGGTGATCGACCGTTCAAAAGAAGAAGTCATCAGCGTGGCGACCATTCGCGGCGTGTTTTCCAACAACTTCCAGATCACTGGCCTGTCAGCGTCGGAAGGCTCCGAACTCGCGAAATTGCTGCGCGCCGGCGCGCTGGCGGCGCCGATCTATATCGTGGAGCAGCGCCTGATCGGGCCGAGTCTCGGGCGCGACAACATCGAACGTGGCTTCAAGGCGCTGCTGATGGGCATGGCGGCGTTGTTCGCGTTCATGCTGGTGTACTACCGTGTTTTCGGCATTGTGGCGAGCGTGGTGCTGATCGCCAACGTGATCCTCATCACCGCGCTCCTGTCGTTGTTCAATGCGGCGCTGACATTGCCCGGAATCGCGGGCATCGTGCTGACTGTCGGCATGGCAGTGGATGCCAACATCCTGATTTATGAACGCATACGCGAGGAACTCCGCAACGGAAATTCGCCGTTGGCGTCGATCAACGCCGGATTCGAACGAGCGTTTTCCGCGATCGTCGACTCCAATGTCACGACACTGATCGCGGGCGTCATGTTGTTCGCATTCGGCACCGGACCGATAAAGGGATTCGCGGTGGTGCTGAATCTCGGTATCCTGACCTCGATGTTTACGGCCCTGGTCGGCAGCCGCGCGCTGCTGCACTTGATTTATGGCCGCCGCCGGCGCGTTGAGCGCCTGGCAATCTGAGGTTACGGCCATGGAATTCTTCAAGCGTACACCGCGCATCAAGTTTCTCGAGAGACGCCGATACTGGTACGCGGTTTCCGTGCTGATGGTTGTTGGTTCATTCGTCGCGGTCGGTGTGCGTGGCCTCAATTTCGGCATCGACTTCACCGGGGGCGTCGTCGTAGAGGCTCATTTCCCCCAGGCCCCGGACCTCGAACGCCTGCGCGACTCCCTTTCCGACCTCGGGCTGGTCGGCGCGCAAGTTCAGAGTTTTGGCACTGCACAGGACGTGCTGGTGCGGCTGCCACCGGTTGAGGAAGCCGCCGCACGACTGGTGAACGAGCAGGTGCACACGGCACTCGCTGCGGTGGATTCCGGTGTCGATATCCGCCGCACGGAATCGGTTGGCCCGCAGGCTGGAAAGGAATTAGCTGAGAAGGGCGCGACCGCGCTCTTGATGTCCCTGCTTTTCATCGGCATCTACGTGATCATGCGGTTCCAGTGGAAATTCTCGGTTGGCGCAATCGTTGCCGTGCTGCACGACCCGATCGTGGTGGTCGGGGCGTTTGCAGTGACCGGAATCACCTTCGACCTGTCCGTCATGGCGGCGATCCTGGCGGTAATCGGCTACTCGCTGAATGACACGGTGGTCGTGTTTGACCGGGTTCGCGAGCGACTCGTGCAGATGCGCAAGGCGACACCGGCGGAAGTCATGGACACGGCGATCAATGAGACGCTGTCGAGGACATTGCTGACTTCCGGTTCGACCGCGCTGGTCGTCGTGGCCCTGGTCCTGTTTGGCGGCGAGGCATTGCGGCCATTCGGGCTCGCCCTGCTGATCGGCATCCTTGTCGGCACCTACTCGTCAATTTACGTCGCAGGCGCGCTGGCGCTCGATCTGGGCCTTTCGCAGCGCGACCTGATGCCGCCCGAGAAGAGGAACGAGGCCGACGCGCTGCCCTGAGCGGCCTGACAGGAGGGCCAGTGATCGAATTTCTCAGTGATCCGGCGGTCTGGGTATCGTTCCTGACCTTGACGCTGCTCGAGATCGTTCTCGGCATCGACAACATCATTTTCCTGTCCATCCTGGTGTCGCGGTTGGCGAAGGAGCATCAGGCTCGCGCGCGGACACTCGGGCTCGCCTTCGCGATGATCACGCGAATCGGCCTCCTGTTCTCGATCACCTGGCTGACGAAACTGACGACGCCGCTGTTCACGGTCCTGACCGAGGAAATCTCGGGCCGCGACCTGATCCTGTTCGCCGGCGGGCTGTTCCTGATGGCCAAGAGCGTCAGCGAGATCCACAACGCTCTCGAAGGGCCGGGGTCCCACGTCTCGCCCAAGGTCAAGTTGCAGACCAAGGTGCTGGGCGTGATCGTCCAGATCGGCATCGTCGACATCATCTTCTCGCTGGATTCCGTACTGACGGCGGTCGGTCTCGCGAACCACATCTCGATTATGGTGGCGGCGATCGTGATCGCCGTCTTCGTGATGATGTTCCTGGCGGGCCCGATCCACGAGTTCATCGAGCGTCACCCGACCATCAAGATCCTGGCCCTGTCATTCCTGATCCTGGTCGGAATTGCGCTGGTCGGGGAATCCTTCGACATGCAGGTGCCGAAGGGTTATCTCTACTTCGCGATGGCATTCTCGGTCGGGGTAGAGATGGTCAATATCCGGATGCGCAAGAAGGGCGGCGCCAAGCCGGTCGATCTGCGCGACCCGAGGATACCCGGAGACCGGTGACCGCGCCGTCAGGCGCCGCGATTCAGTGCGCTGTGGCTCCTGCTATAGCCGAAATAGATCGCGAAGCCGATCAGGATCCAGGTGCCCATCCAGTGCCAGTTGTCCATGAACGCCCGGCCGAACAGCCACAGGCAGGCGGCCGCCCCCAGAACGCAGACGACCGGTGCGGCCGGCACGCGAAACGCGCGATGCAGGTCGGGTCGCGTGCGACGCAGCACCAGCACGCCGATGCATACCGTCGCAAACGCGAGCAACGTGCCCATCGACACAAGGTCGCCCAGCACGCCGATCGGCAGCAGGCCGGCAAGGATCAGCGCCGTCACGGTGACGACGACCGTGCCGACGTGCGGCGTGCGGAATTCGGGATGCACGCGGCCAAACAGCTTCGGAATCAGGCCGTCACGGGCCATCGTGTAGAAGATGCGCGGCTGGCCGACCATCATCACCAGGATCACCGAAGACAGG
>JAENJD010000132.1 GCA_016844605.1 Steroidobacteraceae bacterium | reverse complement strand
CCGCCGGAGCCCAACGGCTACCTGCACTTCGGGCATGCCAAGTCGATCTGCCTCAACTTCGGCCTGGCGCGCGACTACGGCGGGGTGTGCCACCTGCGTTTCGACGACACCAACCCGGAGAAGGAAGAGCAGGAATACGTCGATTCCATCATCGATGCGGTGAAATGGCTGGGTTTCAGCTGGGATGGCGCCGGGTCCTCTAACCTGTACTTCGCCAGCGATTACTTCGACTTCATGTACGAGGCGGCGCAAGCGCTCGTCACCACCGGCCATGCCTACGTCGATGAGCAGACCGCCGAACAGATGCGCGCCAACCGCGGCACGCTCACCGAGCGCGGCCGGGACTCGCCCTGGCGCGAGCGCCCGGAGGCGGAATCGCTGCGCCTGCTGCGCGAAATGCGCGACGGCAAGCACGCCGAGGGCAGCATGGTGCTGCGCGCGAAAATCGACATGGCCTCGCCCAACATCAACCTGCGCGACCCGGCCATCTACCGCATCCGCAAGGCCTCGCACCACCGCACCGGGGACAAGTGGTGCATCTACCCGATGTACGCCTATGCGCACCCGATCGAGGATGCGCTGGAGTGCATCACCCACTCCATCTGCACGCTGGAGTTCGAGGACCAGCGCCCGTTCTACGACTGGCTGCTCGAGCGGCTTGCCGAAGCGACCACGCTGCCCGACGGGCGCGTCGTGGGCAATCTCCTGCAGCGGCCGCTGCCGCAGCAGATCGAGTTCGCCCGCCTCAACCTCACGTACGTAGTGTTGTCCAAGCGCAGGTTGATCCAGCTCGTCGACGACAAACACGTGGACGGCTGGGACGACCCGCGCATGCCGACGCTGGTCGGCGCGCGCCGGCGCGGCTACACGCCCGAGGGCCTGCGCCTGTTCGCGGAGCGCATCGGCGTATCCAAGGCCGACTCCTGGATCGAGTATTCGGTCCTCGAGGACTGCATGCGCGAGCACCTGAACGAGGTCGCGCCGCGCCGCACCGCCGTGCTCGATCCGGTGCGGCTCATCATCGAGAATTACCCCGAGGGCCGGGAAGAGGAATGCTTCGCGCCCAACCATCCGCAGAAGCCCGAATGGGGCAAGCGCAGCGTGCCCTTCTCGCGCGAGCTTTGGATCGAGCGCGAGGACTTCATGGAAACGCCCTCGAAGGGCTATTTCCGCCTCTATCCCGGGAACACGGTGCGGCTGCGCTATGGCTACGTGGTCGAATGCACCGGCTGCCAAAAGGACAATGAGGGACGCGTAACCGCCGTGCGCTGCAACTACTTCTCCGATTCGAAATCAGGCACCCCAGGCGCCGATACCTACAAGGTGAAGGGCAACATCCACTGGGTCAGCGCGCAGCACGCCTGTGCCGCGGAAGTGCGTCTCTACGACCGGCTGTTCAAGGTGCCCAACCCCGGTGCCGGCAACACGGATTTCCTTCAGGATCTCAACCCGGCGTCGAAGAAAGTCATCACGGCCCGGCTCGAACCCCTGCTGCGCGAGGCGAAGCCGGAGGAGCGGTTCCAGTTCGAGCGGCACGGATATTTCGTGGCCGATCTCAAGGACTCCGGCCCGGGCGTGCCCGTATTCAACCGCGCGGTGACGCTGCGCGACTCGTGGGTCAAACTGGGTGGCTGACCGCGCCAGTCATTGGAGGGTTCAATGCGCAGATTGCACATCTTCACGATCCTGTTCGCGCTAGGTGCGGCCCTTTGCGCCAATGGCGCGTCGGCCCAGGCGGAATTTCCGACCAAGCCCGTAAAGCTTGTCGTTCCGGTCGCCCCCGGAGCCGGCGCGGACTTCCTTGCCCGCACGGTCGCGGACAAGATGAGTGCCTTGCTCGGCAAGCCGATCGTCGTCGAAAACAAGGCCGGGGCATCGGGCAGCATCGCCTCCGAATTCGTCGCCAAGTCACCTGCGGACGGTTACACGCTGCTCGAGTGTTACGTCGTGACCCACGGTACCAACCCGGCCGTATCAAAGCTGCCCTACGACGCGATCGCGGATTTTTCGCCGGTGGGAATGATCGCGGCCACGCCCAATGTGCTGGTCGTGAATGCGAGCAAGGTGCCGGCGAAGACACTGCAGGAGTTCGTGACAGCGGACGGCATGAGCTACGCGAGCACGGGCGTCGGGTCGGCGACCCACCTGACCATGGAATATCTGATGCAGCAGGCCGGTATCAAGCTGGTGCAGGTGCCGTACAAGGGTGCCGCCCCCGGCGTGGCCGATCTGCTCGGCGGGCAGGTCGAGGCCATGTTCCCCAGCCTGATCACCGCGCTCCCCCACATCCGGGACGGCCGGCTGCGCGCCCTCGGGATGGCATCGGGCAGGCGCTTTCCCCTGCTGCCCGACGTGCCGACCGTGGCCGAGCTGGGTTACCCGGCGTTCAATGCTTCACAGTGGTACGGCCTGTGCGCGCCGGCCGCAACGCCCAGGCCAGTCGTCGAGCGGCTCAACAAGGCGCTCAATGCAGTTCTGGCCAACGCGGACGTGAAAGCCAAGCTCACCGATGCCGCCGCCGACGTCGAACCGATGTCCCCGGATCAGTTTGCGGATTTCATCCGCAGCGAGATCGCCAAGTGGACCCGGCTCGTGAAGGCCGCCAATCTCAAGCTCGATTAGAAGC
>JAENJD010000032.1 GCA_016844605.1 Steroidobacteraceae bacterium | reverse complement strand
CCTTCTGGCTGCAGGTGCTGCGTCACGATCATTACGCAGAACTGTCGCAGGGCAATCGCGCGCGGATCGAGCCGCTGCCGCCAAATCGCGGAATCATCTACGACCGGGCGGGCCGCGTGATCGCCGAAAACACGCCGGCCTACCAGCTCGAACTCGTGCGCGAGCAGGCTGAAGATCTCGACACCACCCTCGCGCGGCTCGCGCGCTTCGGCCTGATCGAAGTCGACGACCTCGAGCGCGTGCGCAGGCTCGTGCTTTCGCGACGCTCATTCGAGGCGGTGCCGATCCGGCTGCAACTCGACGATGAACTGGTCGCACGCTTTGCCGTGCACCGGCACGAACTAAGGGGTGTATCGCTCGAGACGCGCATGGCGCGTCACTACCCGTTCGGCGCGATCGGCGCGCATGCGCTCGGCTATGTCGGCACGATCAGCGAGGACGACCTCACACGACTCGACAAGGAGCGCTACTTCGGCACGGGTGTCGTCGGCAAGACCGGCATCGAGCGCGCATACGAGGACGAACTGCTGGGCGGCAGCGGCTACCGCGAGGTGCTCGTCAATGCCGCGGGCCGTAGCGTCGAATTGGCGGAAGGCAAGGCCGACCAGTTGCGCAGCCGGCAGCCGCGGGCGGGCCGCGATCTGAGACTGACGCTCGATATTGACCTGCAGCGGGTGGCCGAGGAAGCGATGGCCGGCCGTCGTGGTGCGGTGGTCGCGATCGACCCGGCGAATGGCGACGTGCTGGTACTCGCAAGCCTGCCAAGCTTCGATCCGAATGGCTTCGCGCGCGGTATCTCGCGCCTGGATTACCTGGCGCTGACGGAGGATCCGGACCAGCCGCTGTTCAACCGCGTGCTGCGCGGCACCTATCCGCCCGGGTCGACGATCAAGCCGATCATGGCACTTGCCGGCCTCGAGTACGAGGTCGTGCGGCCGCAGGACTCCATCTACTGTGCCGGGCGATATTCGCTGCCGAATTCGCGTCACAAGTTCCGCGACTGGAAGCACGAAGGCCATGGCAAGGTCAACATGCGTGATGCGGTCATGCAGTCCTGCGACGTCTATTTCTACCGCCTCGCGAACACGCTGGGCATCGATCGCATCCACGACATCATGACCAGGATCGGATTCGGTGCGCCGACCGGAATCGACATTGGCGGCGAACGCGGCGGCATCATGCCGTCGCCGAAATGGAAGAAGACGGCGTTCAGCGGGCACTCACAACAGGTCTGGTTCCCGGGCGAGACCGTCATCCTCGGCATCGGCCAGGGCTACTGGACCACAACACCACTGCAGCTGGCCACCGCGACCGCGGTACTCGCCACGCGCGGCAAGCACTTTCGCCCACGCCTGGTGCACGCGCTCGTGGACCCGGTCACCGGGGCGGTCGATGAGCGCCCACCGTGGCCGCTGCCCGCAATCGTGCTCAGGGACCAGGCGAACTGGGAAGTCATCGTCGATGCGATGGTGGCCGTGACCAGCGGTGCGCGCGGAACGGCGGTGCGCGCGTCGCGAGGCGCCGCCTACTCGATCGCCGGCAAGACCGGAACCGCGCAGGTCTACTCGATCGGCCAGACTGAGAAATACGATGCGAGCCAGGTCGCCGAGCGGCTGCGCGATCACGCGCTATTCGTCGCTTTTGCGCCGGCCGACGCGCCGAAACTGGTCATCGCGGTGCTGGTCGAAAACGGCGGACA
Organism: Steroidobacteraceae bacterium; assembly: GCA_016844605.1. Taxonomy (GTDB): domain Bacteria; phylum Pseudomonadota; class Gammaproteobacteria; order Steroidobacterales; family Steroidobacteraceae; genus SCUD01. Next base: position 19,333 of record JAENJD010000032.1, on the reverse strand, counting down.
TGGCAGTTCCGCGGCGGCACCGATCGCGCGTTCGATTTTCGACGCCTACCTGGCGCGTGGTGCGGGCTGATGTACGAAGAACTCGCGGCATCGCGGACCCGGCGCACAATGACTGCAACCGCCCGCCTGATGCGGGCGCTGCACCTGGACGGCATGCTGCTGTCCGGTCTCGCCGTGGTCGGCATTTTTGGCCTGTTCGTGCTCTACAGCGCGGCCGGGGACAACACCGCGCTGTGGTTCAGCCAGGTCGCGCGCTTTGGCATCGGTTTCGCCGTCATGATCGCGCTTGCGCAGGTTCCGGACCATTTTATCCGCATGGTTTCCCCAATCGCCTACGTGCTGGGACTGGTGTTGCTGCTGCTGGTCGCGGTCGCCGGTGACGTCGGCAAGGGCGCGCAGCGCTGGCTATCATCCGTTTCCAGCCGTCCGAAATCATGAAGCTGGCCGTGCCGATGATGTGCGCGTGGTACCTGCACCAGCGGCCACTGCCGCCGTCGCTGTGGAATGTGGTGGCGGTGCTCGCGATGATCCTGGTCCCGGTGTTGTTGGTCGCCGAGCAACCCGATCTCGGCACGGCGCTGCTGGTCGCCGCGGCGGGCCTGCTCGTCCTCTTGCTGGGCGGCCTGCCGTGGACCTACCTGCTGGGTGGCGTTGTGATTGCGGGCGCCGCTGTGCCGCTGGCCTGGAGCATGCTGCACGACTACCAGCGCCAGCGCATCCTGACGCTGCTCGACCCGCAGAGCGACGCACTGGGCGCCGGTTATCACATCATCCAGTCGCAGATCGCGATCGGTTCCGGCGGCGTGTTCGGCAAGGGCTGGACCAATGGCAGCCAGGCGCAGCTCGAATTCCTGCCGGAGCGCTCGACCGATTTCATATTCGCCGTGATCGGAGAGGAATTCGGTCTGCTCGGATTGATTGCGCTGCTGGCCGGCTACCTGTTAATCGTCGGCCGCAGCATGTACATGTCTACGCAGTGCCGTGACGCATTCACGCGCCTGCTTTCCGGCAGCATCGCACTGACCTTCTTTGTCTACGTGTTCGTCAACGCCGGCATGGTGACCGGGCTCCTGCCCGTGGTCGGCGTGCCGCTGCCACTCGTCAGTTACGGCGGCACATCGCTCGTGACGCTGCTGGCAGGGTTCGGTATGCTGATGTCGCTGTATTCCAGCCGCAAGCTCCTGGGTTCATGAACACGGCGACAAGGATGCTGCCCTCGCTGCTCGGCGCGCTTGCGCTGTTCGCTGCCACGCCCCCGGTCGCGGCGCTCGACAGCAATCGCGAGGATGTGCGGCAGTTCATGCAGGAAATGATCCGCAAGCACAAGTTTGACGAGGCCTGGTTTGCCGGCGTCATCGCCGGCGCACAGAGCCAGCCCAGGATCATCGAGCTCATCAGCCGGCCCGCCGAACAGGTCATGCCATGGCATGCGTACCGCGACCACTTCCTGACCGCAGAGCGCATCGCCGCCGGTGTCGAGTTCTGGATCGCGCATCGCGCGCGGCTTGCCGAGATCGAGCAGAGCACGGGGGTCGCCCAGCACGCGATCGTCGGAATCCTCGGCGTCGAGACTTTTTTCGGACGGATCACGGGCCGATTCCGCGTCGTCGATGCGCTCGCGACACTCGCGTTCGATTACCCGCCGCGCGGCAAGTACTTCCGCGACGAACTCGAGCAGTTCCTGCTGCTGGCGCGCGAGGACCAGGTCGACGTCGGCACGGCACTCGGTTCGTATGCCGGCGCGATGGGCTCTCCGCAATTCATGCCGCGCAGCTATCGCGCCTACGCCGTGGACGGCGATGGCGATTCGCGCCGCGACCTCTGGGGCAACTGGGACGATGTCATCGCGAGCGTCGCAAACTACCTGGCGAAGCACGGCTGGCGCGCCGGCGAACCGGTGGCGGCACCGGCCAGCCTGTGGTTTCCGCGTGCGGACAGCCTCATCGCCGGCAGCCTGAGGCCCGACACGACCGTCAAGTCCCTGCGCGACCGCGGGCTCAGCTTCGAGACCGACCTCGACGGCAAGGCCCCGGCTTTCTTCATCAATGTAGCCGGTGACCAGGGGCCAGAGATGCGCGCCGGCTTTCACAATTGCGGCGTCATTACGCAGTACAACCGAAGCGTGATGTATGCACTTGCCGTTCACGACCTCGGCAGCCGCATCGAAGCATTGCTGCCCCCTGCAACATGAGACATCGGCTGGCCTTGCCGGCACTGGTCCTGCTCGCTGCGGCGGGCTGTGCCCAGCAACCGCAGCGCCCGGAACCGGCAGCGCCGGGCGGAGCCGGTGAGCGCGTGCCGCGCGCCGAACCGCGGGCGCGGCTCGGCAATCCGCCGTTCTACGAAGTGGCCGGCAAGCGCTATGTCGTGCGCGAGAGCGCCGCGGGCTATTCCGAACGCGGCGTTGCGTCCTGGTACGGGCCGACCTTCCACGGCGGCCGCACGGCAACCGGGGAGACCTACGACATGAATGCAATGACGGGCGCGCATCCGACATTGCCGTTGCCCACCTGGGTGCGGGTGACCAATCTGCAGAATGGCCGGAGCGTCGTCGTGCGGCTGAATGATCGCGGGCCATTCAGCAACAACCGGATCATTGACCTGTCGCATGCCGCGGCCGAGCAGCTCGACATGATCCGGGCAGGCACGGCGATGGTCGAGGTGCAAAGCCTCGCCGGCGGAAACGCGGTTGCCGAGGCCGCACCGGCCGCCCAACCAGCCACTGCGCCACGATTCTTCGCGCAGGCCGGTGCATTTGGCGAAGAAGAAAATGCGCGGCGCCTGGCTGAGCGGCTGCGCGACGCCCAAGTCGGCGAAGTGACGATCAGCGAGGCCCGGGTCGATGGCAGGCGCCTTTTTCGCGTGCGCGTGGGACCGGTGACAGGCGTCAGCGAATTTGACGCGCTGATCGAGCGGCTGCGGCAGGCGGGCGTCGAGTTCGCGCGCCTCGCGCTCGATTGAACTGACGCGGGAGCCCGCCATCGCTAGAATTGGCGGCCCGCCGCGGCGCCCAGCGGCAATTATTGTTCCTGAATCGAGGTCGATCTTGAAATTTCCATTCGCCGCCTTGCTGTTGCTGCTGCCCGCCCTTGCCTGCGCTGACGCGCCCCCGGTTCCGCCCCCTCCCACAATTGCGGCAGAGGCTTGGGCACTGATGGACCAGGCAAGCGGCCAGATCATCACCGGGCACGGTGCGGACCAGTCGGTGGAGCCCGCCAGCCTGACCAAGCTGATGACGGCCTATGCCGTGTTCCAGGCCCTGCGCGGCGGCAAGCTGAAGCTGGAAACGCAGGTTCCGATCAGCGAACACGCCTGGCGGGCCGAGGGATCGCGCACTTTCCTCGATCTCGGCTCCAAGGTGCCGGTCGAAATGCTGTTGCAGGGCATGATCGTGCAGAGTGGCAACGATGCGAGCATCGCCCTCGCCGAGGCCGTCGCTGGCACCGAGCAGACATTTGCCGCGCTGATGAACCAGTACGCGGAACGGCTCGGCATGACGGGATCGCATTTCGAGAACGCGACCGGGCTACCGGGCGCAAATCACCACGTCACTGTCACCGACATGGCGAAGCTCGCGCGCGCCGTCATCCGCGAGTTTCCAGACTATTACCGCTGGTACTCGCAACGCGAGTTCACCTGGAATGGCATCACGCAGGCAAACCGCAATGGCCTGCTGGGACGCGACCCCAGCGTCGATGGCGTCAAGACCGGCATGACCGACACCGCGGGATACTGCCTCATTTCGTCAGCCAAGCGTGAGGGCATGCGCCTCGTCGCGGTGGTCGTGGGCACCGACAGCATGAAAGCACGTGAGGATGCGAGCCTCGTGCTCCTGAATTACGGATTCAGTTTCTTCGAGACCCGCAAGCTGCAGCCGGCAGGCCAGGAGATGGCGAGCCTGCGTGTCTACAAGGCCAGCGGCGGGCGCGCCGCGGTCGGCGTCGCGGAGGACCTCTACGTCACGCTGCCGCGCGGCCAGGGCGAACGAATCGAGCTGAAGCTGGAACTTGCGCCAAAGGTGTTCGCGCCGCTTTCGGCCGCGGACCGCGTGGGGGTCGTGCGCGCCATGCTCGATGGCAAGCCTGTCGCCGAAGCGGCATTGCATCCGGTCGCCGACGTGCCGCTGGGCGGATTCTTCCGCCGGCTCTGGGACATGATCGTCTCCTGGTTCAACTGACCATGCCGCTGCCACTGATCTGGCTCGATGGCCGCCTGCTGCCGCTCGCCGAGGCGCGAATCTCGCCGCTGGACCGCGGATTCCTGTTCGGCGACGCGGTGTATGAAGTGCTGCCGGTCTACGGCGGTCGCGCCTATCGCCTGGACGCACATCTCGAGCGGCTGAATCGCAGCCTGAACGAAATCCGCATGCCGCAGGTCTTAGATCGCACCGGATGGCTCGTCGCGCTCGGCGCGCTGGTGCATGGCAATGGCGGAGGCGATCTCCTCTTGTATTTGCAGGTGACGCGCGGTGTCGAGCCGGAGCGCAATCACGTGCCGCGGCCTGGCGCGCGCCCGACCGTGCTCGCATTCGTCGCGCCGCTCCCCATGATCCCGGCAAGCCTGATCGAGCGCGGCGCCACCGCGATGACCGCTGCCGATTCGCGATGGGCGCGTTGCGACATCAAGGCGACGTCGCTGCTCGCCAACGTGCTGCTGCGCTGGCAGGCAGCCGACGCGGACACTTCCGAGGCGATCCTGTTGCGCGATGGCTGGCTCACCGAGGGCAGCACCAGCAGCGTGCATGTCGTGCTGTCGGGCCGGCTGCTGACGCCGCCGCAGACCCACGCGATCCTGCCCGGTACGACGCGCGGCGTGCTGTTCGATCTTGCGGCCCGCGAGGGCATTGTCTCGCAGCGCCGGGCGGTGACCGAGGCCGAATTGCGCGGCGCGGAGGAAATCATCATCGCCTCCGCGGGCGGCGGCATCCGGGCGGTCACGGTACTGGATGGCGCGGCAATCGGCGGCGGCAGCCCCGGACCGCTGTTCCGGCGGTTGTACGCCGGCTTTCTGGCGACAAAGACCGAGTTTTCGACCGAACTGCCCGCATGACGGACGCGGACGAACTGTTCCAGTTCCCCTGCGAATTCCCAATCAAGGTAATGGGCCGTGACTCGGAGTCATTCCGATCGTTGACACTCGCAATCGTCGAGCGTCATGCAGGTCCACTCGCAGCCGAAAGCATCACCGAGCGCCTGAGCCGCAAAGGACGATTCCTGGCCCTGACCTACACGATTCGCGCGGAGAGCCGCGCGCAGCTCGATCGCATCTACCAGGAACTGACCGACAGCGGAGTCGTGCTGGTCTCGCTCTGACGCGGCCAATGCCCGTTCCATTCGATCCCGAGCGCATCGCGTAGCTGTGGCGCGATTTCCAGTGCGATGTCGTTCACGTCGCCCGCTATACCGAGCGCGGCGAGCTGGGTCATCTCGAGTCCCGTCATCCCGCAGGGATTGATTCGGCCAAACGGCTCGAGATCCATGTCCACATTGAGCGCCATCCCGTGATAGCTGCATCCGCGCCGGATCCGCAGGCCCAGGCTCGCCAGCTTGCGTCCTTCCACATACACGCCGGGCGCATCGCGCCGGCCAGCGGCTGCAATGCCATGCGCTTTCACCAGCGCAATCACCGCCGACTCAAGCGCAACGACGAGTTCACGCACACCGATGCGACGGCGGCGCAGGTCGATCAGCGGATAGATCACCAGTTGGCCGGGACCGTGATAGGTCACCTGGCCGCCGCGGTCGATGCCGACCACCGGGATGTCGCCGGGCGCGAGCAGGTGCTCGCGCTTCCCGTTCAGTCCCTGCGTGAATACCGCTGCATGCTCGAGAAACCAGACTTCGTCCGGTGTCGTCGCATCGCGCTCATCCGTGAATGACTGCATCGCGCGCCAGGTGGACGCGTAGTCGGCGCGGCCGAGCCAGCGGAAGACCGCAGTCACGGCTCCTCCTCGATGACCTCGCATTCCAGGTGGCGCACCGCGGACAGCGAATTCGAGATCAGGCAGATCTTCTCGGCCTTTTCCAGCAGGGTCCTGGCACGCGCAGGATCGGTCCCGGCGGGCACGACGAGCTCTGCATGCGTGTCGAAGCGGGTGAAGCGGGCGACGCCGTCGCTGCGCTCGAGCACGCCGTTGACCTCGGCCGTGAGCTCGGTCCATTCGAGGCGCGAGGCCTTCGCGATCGACCGGAAACTCAGCATGAAGCAGTCGGCGACCGCCGCAACCAGCAGCGTCTCAGGCGACCAGTAGCCGCCCGGCCCGTCGAACTCAGGAGGCGGCATGGATGCCAGGTCTGGAAGGCCGTCGCCCCCGAGACGCACCTCGCCATCGGGAGTCGCGCCCACGCGGATCTTGTAACGATGTGGATACGGATGCATGAAATGTGCGGCGGTCGCTAGCGCGCCCCGCCTGCGGCGATTCCGCAATTGCTGCCCTCGAGCGCGCGTTCCGCGCGATAGCTCGAGCGCACCATCGGGCCCGAAACACACTCGAGAAATCCGCGCGAAATCGCGGCCTCGCGAAACTGCTCGAACTCTCCGGGTGCGACGAATCGCGCAATCGGCAGATGATTTGCGGTCGGGCGCAGGTACTGGCCCAGTGTCAGCAGGTCGCATCCAATCGCGCGCAGGTCGTCCATCGTCGAATACAACTCGTCCGCGGTCTCGCCCAGGCCGAGCATCAGGCTCGTCTTGGTCAGTATCGCCGGACGGTAGCGCTTGGCATGCTCGAGCACACCGAGCGTCTGCCGGTAGCCGGCCCGCGGATCGCGCACCGGATGGGTGAGTCTCTCGACGGTCTCGACATTCTGCGCAAAGACCGCGATGCCGGAATCCACCACGGTTTCGACATCGGCAGTCACGCCCTGGAAGTCCGGTGTCAATGCCTCGACCGCGGTGCGCGGGCTCGCTGACTTGATTGCGCGCACGCAGGCGGCGAAATGACCCGCTCCGCCATCGGGCAGGTCGTCGCGATTGACCGAGGTCAGCACCACGTAGCCAAGGCCCATCAGCGCGACCGTGCGCGCGGCATTGGCGGGCTCTTCCGGATCGAGCCAGCCCTGCGGATTGCCCGTGTCCACCGCGCAGAAGCGGCAGGCGCGCGTGCAGACCGAGCCCATCAACATCAGGGTCGCGGTGCCGGCATTCCAGCACTCGCCGATATTCGGGCAATGGGCTTCTTCGCAGACCGTGCTCAACCGATGCTCGCGCACGATCCCACGCACGGTGTCGAATTTCTTGCCGGCAGGCATCGGGGCGCGCAGCCAGCGTGGCTTGGGTCCCGGCATCAGGGGATCCTGGCCGGCCGACTGCTTGATGCCGTCGCGAATCGCCGTAAAGCCCTGCGCAGTGCGGTACTTCTCGCCGCTGCGCACCGGCTTGCGCTCGAGTTGAACTGGAATTCCTTTTAAATCAGTCACTTGGCATGATCCGGCGACAGCCTGCGCGCCATTCTAACCGACGGGGGACTCGAGCACCGGATGGCGGACCTGCCCGAGCCGCAGCGCCGCGTCGAGCGAAGCAAGCCGCTCGGGCGTGCCCACATCGCTCCAGGTCCCGTCATGCTGCTGGCCGCTCAACCGGCCGGCCGCGAGGGCGCGATCGAGCAGTGGCTTGAGCGGAAAGGTGCCGGCCTCGCATCCGTCGAACAAGCGCGGATCGAGCACTGCGAGGCCCGTATAGGTCAGCGGCGTCGGCTCCGACTTGACCCGCCCGCCGGCCTCGAGTCCGAAGTCGCCGCTTGGGTGATGCGGTGGGTTCGCGACCAGCACGAGGTGGCCGAGCGAACCCGCGGGACGCCGCAGTTCGGTGAATGGCAGGTCAATCCACACATCGCCATTCACCAGCAGGAACGGATCGGCGCCCAGCAGGGGCAGGGCCCGATGGATCCCGCCACCAGTGCCGAGTGGCGTCGGGCCTTCGGGGCTGTAGCTGATCGAGAGGTCATAACGGCTGCCGGCGCCAAGTGCCTCCCGAATCTGGTCGCCGAGCCAGGACAGATTGATGACGACATCGCGAATGCCCGCTTTCAGCAGGGCAGCCAGGTGATACTCGATCAGCCGGTAGCCACCCACCTCGAGCAGCGGCTTCGGGATTCGATCGCTGAGCGGGCGCATGCGTTCGCCGCGGCCGGCGGCCAGGATCATCGCTTTCATCGCGGCATGCCCACGCGCTTCAATGTGGCAGCGAAGGCAGGCACGACCAGCCTTCGCAGGAAATCGTCCAATGGCGCCAGCGCAGGCTCCGCGGCTGTCACGGCAAGCGTGTAGTCGAGCACGCGCGGCAGGTCGGCGAGGAAGCCCGGCTTGCCATCGCGATACCACAGCCGCGCGAATATGCCGAGCACCTTGATGTGACGCTGCAATCCCATGCGATCGAACCAGCGCAGGAATTCCTCGCGGTCCCTGCCGGCATCGAGGCCCAGTCGCGCCGCGCCCTCGCGATAGCGGTCGAGCCAGGAGAGCAGTCGCGCACGCGGCCAGACGATGTAGCAATCCTTGAGCAGCGACACGAGGTCATAGGTGATCGGCCCGCGCACCGCGTCCTGGAAATCGATGATGCCGGGATTGCTGCCAGCGCAAACCATCAGATTGCGCGAGTGGTAATCGCGATGCACCAGCACGACAGGTTGCGAAAGCGCTTCTTCGCAGAGCCATTCGAATGCGCCGTCGATCGCACGGCGGTCATCGGGGCCGGGTTCCAGGCCGAGATGCCGGTTGATGAACCACTCCGGGAACAGTTCCATCTCCCGGCGCAGCAGGCCGCGGTCATAGCATGGAAGATCGTGGGCAGCCGCCGTGCCCCGCGCCTGCAGGCGGAGCATCGCGTCGATTGCATCGGCATAGAGTGGTTCGGGATCCGCGCCCCTCGTCAACGCCTCGAGATATTGCAGGCTGCCGAGATCGCTGATCAGGACGAATCCCTGGTCTGCGTCGACAGCCAGGATGCCGGGTACATTGACGCCCGTTGCTGCCAGCAGGCGCGCGGCCCGCAGCCAGGAATCGATGCTTTCCAGCTGCGGCGGCGCGTCCATCGCGATCTGGGTGTCGCCGTCACGGTGCACGCGGAAATAGCGGCGGAAACTGGCATCGACCGACGCCGGCGTCACGCGCAGCACCGGTGGGCCCGGAAGGCCCGTCAGCCAGAGCTCGAGTCTTTGCAGTCTTGAATCGCCAGTCGGAATGGTTGTCATGCGCAGGCGACGGCCGGGGGGCCCGCATTATAGACTTGGCAGCCACACTGAATTCACGGCTGTTCCCGACCCGCGTGTATCTTCGTCTCTTCATCGCATTGCTCGCAGCCGCTGCAGCCCTGCCGCAGGCTGCGGCCGAGGATTGCGAATGGCCCGAATCCGGCGACGCCGCGCCGGCGCAGGCTGCGGGCCCCGACGGAGTCCGGATTGCCAGCCCGGACGAACTTCCGATCGAAGTGACGAGTGGCGCTGCCGAGGTTACGCGTGAAGGCAGCGCCACGCTTAGTAACGGCGTCGTCATACGTCAGGGCGATCGCCGGCTGACCGCGCGGTCGGCCTCCTATGACTCCGTCGGTCGCCGCTTCAAGGTCGAAGGCGACGTCGAGTATCGCGACCCCGAGCTGCGCCTGAAGGGCGGCAGCGGATTCTGGAGCGCGGATGGCGGCGGCGAGTTCACCGGCACGGAGTTCGAACTGCCGGCGCGGCCGGCGCGCGGCGCCGCCGTAAATCTTGGCCTCAAGCCCAGCGGCGAACTGAATATGCGCGAAGTCAGCTTCACGACCTGCCCGGCCGGAAACAGCGACTGGTTCCTGCGCGCATCTTCGATCGACATCGACCAGCGCAAGCAGCAGGGCAAGGGCCGCAATGTGCGAGTCGAGCTGAAAGGAGTGCCGATCCTCTATGCGCCGGTGATTTCGTTTCCCGTCGGTGACGCGCGCAAGTCCGGATTCCTGTTCCCGTCATTCGGCACGTCGAACAAGAGTGGTTTCGAATTCGGCGCGCCCTATTATTTCAATCTCGCGCCGAACTACGATCTCATGCTGACGCCACAGCTGCTGTCGCGCCGCGGTCTGGGGCTCGAAGCCCAGTTTCGTTACCTCTCGGAGCGTAGCCGCGGCAAGCTTGGCTCGCGCTTCCTGCCAGACGATGACCTGGCAGGAATAAACCGCAGTCTGAGCTCACTGTGGCACCAGACCGACTTCACCGACAACCTGCGGTTCTCCGCAAGCATCGAGCACGCGAGTGACAGCCGGTATTTCGAGGATTTCGCGCTCGGGCCTGTCGGCACGAGCGTGACATTCCTGGATCGCTACCTGAGTCTCGCCTGGCTCGGGCGCGGCTGGCGCCTCGACGGGCGCGTGCAGGATTTCCAGACCATCGATCTCTCGGTGGACCCGCTCTCGCGGCCTTATTCGCGGCTGCCGCAACTTGCATTTACCGGGGCGTGGCCACTGGCCGGCAGCGGGCTGATCACGAGCGTCGACGCTGAGGCGACCTGGTTCGACCGCGATGTGGGTACGACCGGCCTGCGCATGGACCTGATGCCGCGTGTCGCATGGCCAATGCGCGGACCCGGCTATCACCTGGAACCGAGTGCCGCGTATCGATTGACGACCTACCGGCTGTCGGATCTGGCACCTGGCGCCGACGACACCCCCGACCGGCAGGCGCCGATCCTGTCACTGGACGCCGGTCTCGTGTTCGAGCGCGAGGCAAGCTCCGGCCACCGGTTGCTGCAGACGCTCGAGCCGCGGCTGCGTTACACCTGGATCCCGTTCCGCGAACAGTCGGACCTTCCGGTATTCGATACTGCACTGCCCGATCTCAATCTCGTGCAACTGTTCCGCACGAATCGCTACGTCGGCGCGGACCGGCTGGGCGATGCCAACGAACTCGCCGTGGGGCTAACGACACGACTCGTTCACGCCGACAGCGGACAGCAATTCCTGTCAGCGACGATCGGCCAGCGCTACTTCTTTGACCGGCCGCGTGTCACCTTGCCGGGCGAGCCTGCGGAAACACGCGATGCGTCGAACCTGGTCGGGGAGATCGAGATGGCCGCGTTCCGCCACTGGAGTGCGAGATTCGCGATGGTATGGGATTACGCTGCTTCGAACACGCTGCTCGGACAGGCCGGCGTCCAGTACAAGCCGCGCAACGACACGCTCGTCAATGTCGGCTATCGCTACCGCGAGGGCCTGCTTGAGCAGTGGGACGCATCTGCCGCCTGGCGGCTGTCGCCCAACTGGCAGGTCTTCGCACGCCAGGTGTATTCGCTGCGCGACAAGACCTCGATTGACCGCTTCGCGGGCTTCGAATACGGCAGTTGCTGCTGGCGGGTCCGGCTGATCGGGCGGCACTACGTGTCCAATCGCACCGGGGAAAACGACACCTCGGTGATGCTGCAACTGGAACTCAAGGGCCTTTCGTCGGTCGGAACCAGCGACGATACTTTCCTGCGGCGGGGCATTCGTGGATACTCCCCCGACCCTGCCGACCCTCTACCCTGACCCGGGCACGCCATGAGCCGAGTTTTGATCAGCCTGCTTGCCGCCCTGACGCTGTCGGGCGCCGTCCATGCGCAGACGCTCGAGCTGTCCACGAGTGGCGTGCCGCTCGATCGCGTGGTCGCAATCGTCAACGAAGGCGTCGTGCTGCAGAGCCAGCTCGACGGCCAGATCGACCTGATCATGAGCCGCCTGCGCGACCAGAATGCCCAGATGCCGCCGGCCGATGTGCTCCGGCAACAGGTGCTCGAGCGCCTTGTGCTGCAGGAAATCCAGTACCAGCGCGCCCAGCGCCTGGGTGTGCGGGTGTCGGACGAGATGCTGAATGAAGCGCTACGCGACGTCGCAAAGCGCAATGGCCTGCCATTCGAACAGATGCCTGCCGTTATTGCCGCCCAGGGCCTGGACTACGCGTCATATCGCGACGAGATGCGCCGCGAAATCTCGATCTCGATGCTGCGCCAGCGCGACGTCTTCCCGCGCATCTATGTGTCGCCGCGCGAGCTCGATCAGGCGCTGCAGCGCCAGTCGCAGCAAGCCGACGAAAACGCCGAATTCGACGTCTCCCACATCCTGTTGTCACTGCCGGAATCCGCAACCGCTGAGCAGATGGCGCGCGTCGAGAAACTCGCCGGGGAAATTCATCACCGTGCCGCTTCGGGTGAGGACTTCGGACAACTCGCACTGGCCTACTCGCAGGCGCAATCGGCACTCGAGCGCGGCAAGCTCGGCTGGCGGCGACTCAATCAGTTGCCGCAATTCATCGCCGACCTGGTCGCCGGCATGAAGCCGGGTGAGGTCGCGAACCCGGTGCGCACCCCAACGGGCTTTCACATCGTGCGCCTCGACGAAACCCGCGGCGCCAGCACCGGGCCGATGCTGGTCGAGCAGATCCACGCACGGCACGTCCTGCTGCGCCCGAATGAAGTGCAGGACGACGCCACCACTCGTCAGCGGCTTACTGCACTCCGCGATCGCATTTTGGCAGGCGAGGACTTCAGCGCACTTGCCAGCGTGACATCGGAGGATCCTGGCTCGGCGAGCCGCGGCGGCGACCTCGGCTGGAGTTCGCCGGGCACATTCGACCCGGAGTTCGAGACTGTACTCGCGACGCTCGAACCGGACCAGATCAGCGAGCCGTTCCGCACCCAGTTCGGCTGGCACATCATCCAGTTGCTGGGTAAGCGCACATTCGACCAGAGCGAAGAAGTGCGCCGGCAACGGGTAGTCACTGCGCTCCGCGAGAGCAAGGTCGACGAGGAGACCGAGCTTTGGCTGCGACGACTCCGCGACGAGGCCTACGTCGAGGTCCGCAACCCCTGAACCGGCATTCGCGCCTGGTCCTGACGACCGGCGAGCCGGCAGGAATCGGCCCGGATCTTGCGCTCGCCGCTGCGTTACGCGACTGGCCATGCGAGATCGTATTCGCGGGTGACCCGGCGCTCCTCGCCGCGCGCGCGCGCCTGCTCGAGCTCGAACTCGAACCCTCCGAATGGCGGCCAGGCGCGGCGCCAGTGCCGCATCGGGCCGGAACGCTTCCGGTAATTTCCGTCACGCTCGCGACGCAGGTTGAAGCAGGCAGGCTCGATGTCGCCAACGCGCGCTACGTGCTCGAGATGCTCGACGTCGCGACCGACGCCTGCGTCGGCGGCCAATGCACGGCGATGGTGACGGCGCCGGTGCAGAAATCCGTCATCAATGACGCCGGCATCGCATTCACTGGCCACACCGAATATCTCGCGGCCAGGAGTGGCGCGGCATTGCCCGTGATGCTCCTCGTTGCAGGCAGTTTGCGCGTCGCGCTCGCAACCACGCACCTGGCACTCGCCGACGTGTCCCGTCACATCCGGCGCGAACTGCTTGATGCAACCCTCGACGTGCTCGATGAAGGGTTGCGAACGGCATTTCGGCTCTCCGAGCCGCGGATCCTCGTCTGCGGCCTCAATCCGCATGCCGGTGAAGGCGGACATCTGGGACGCGAGGAGATCGAGATTATCGGGCCAGCGGTTGCTGCCGCACGCGAACGCGGACTTATGGTGCGCGGCCCGGTACCGGCAGACACGGCGTTCACACGCGCCGCGCTCGCACAAGCCGATGCCGTGCTTGCGATGTATCACGACCAGGGACTGCCGGTGATCAAGCACGCGGGCTTCGGCCATGCAGTCAATGTCACCCTGGGCCTGCCATTTCCGCGCACCTCGGTGGACCACGGCACGGCGCTCGACCTGGCCGCGACCGGGCGCGCCGATCCCGGCAGCCTGTTCGCGGCGATCGAACTCGCGCAGACGCTCGGATGATCCGCGCCCGCAAGCGGTTCGGCCAGCATTTCCTGCACGATCCGGGTGTCATCGCGCGCATCGTCGCCGCCGTCGACCCGCAACCCGGGGAGCGCATCGTCGAGATCGGACCCGGCCGTGGGGCCCTGACGCGACCGCTGCTCGAACGTTGCGGCCGCCTCGAAGTCATCGAAATCGACCGCGACGTGATCCCGGTATTGCGGCGGCACTGCGCCGGGGCCGGCGAGTTGATCGTGCACGAGGCCGACGTGCTGGAGGTCGACCTGACCCGGCTTCACGGTGGTGGCCCGCCCATGCGCGTCTGCGGCAACCTGCCCTACAACATCTCGACGCCGCTCTTGTTCCACCTGCTCGAATCGCGCGCGGTGATCGCCGACATGCACTTCATGCTGCAAAAGGAAGTCGTCGAGCGCATGGCCGCGAAACCGGGCGGCAAGGAATACGGGCGCCTGACCGTCATGCTGGCCGCGGTTTGCCGCGTCGAATCCGTGTTCCGGGTCGGGCGCGGTGCTTTCAATCCGCCACCGGCAGTCGACTCAGCGTTCGTCAGGCTGATACCGCACCTGGATGCGCCATTCCCGCTGCCGGATCGCGCGCGCTTTGCCCGGTTCGTCGGAGCCGCGTTCTCGATGCGGCGCAAGACGCTGCGGAATTCCTTGCGGGGCCTCGCCGGCCCCGCCGAATTCGAAGCCGCCGGCATCGCCCCTGGGCGGCGTCCCGAGACCCTGTCGCCCGCGGAATTCGCGAAACTCGCGGCCCAACCGGCAATCGTCGCCGAGAGCCTATAATGGCTTCATGATGAATATTTACCGCAAGGTCCTGCTGGTCGTCGCGCTGGACGATCACAGCGAGCAGATCGGTGCGCGGGCGCGCGACATCGCCGCCGGCTGCAATGCCGAGCTATCAATCCTGCATGTCGTCGAATACGTGCCGGTGGAACCCATGGGAGAAACCCTGCTGCCGGCCGTGCAGATCGAGGAGGAACTGGTGCAGCGCGCGAAACAGCGGCTTGCCGAGCTGGCGAAGCGCCTGGGCGTGGAATCGGCCAGGCGCGAGGTCGCGGCGGGCAACATCAAGGCGGAAATCGTGCGCGCGGCCCAGGATCAGAAGGCGGACCTGATCGTGCTCGGCAGCCGCGAACGCCGTGGGCCATCGATCCTCGTCAATTTCACAGAAGATACCGTGCTGCACGCCGCGCCCTGCGATGTGCTGGCGGTACGATTGCGCAAGGACGGCAGCAAATGAGCGATGAAGCTCAACACGCGATCACGGTGGATGTGGATACCCGCTATCTCGAGGACCAGTCGGATCCCGATGAGCAGCGCTTTGTGTTCGCGTACACGATCACGATCCGCAATCGCGGCGAGATTCCGGCGCGCCTGCTGACCCGGCACTGGGTCATTACCGACGCGAATGGCAAAGTCCAGGAAGTCCGCGGCGAGGGTGTCGTGGGCGAACAACCGCACCTGAAGCCGGGCCAGGGATTCCGCTACACCAGTGGCGCGGTGCTGGAGACGCCGGTCGGCGCAATGCAGGGCAGTTACCAGATGCTGGCCGACGACGGCGTGCGTTTCGATGCGCCGATCCCGCCATTCACGCTCGCAATCCCGGGAACCATTCACTAGCAGATGGCCCTGTACGCCATCGGGGACCTGCAGGGCTGCCATGCCGAGTTCATGGCCCTGCTGGAGCAGTTGCACTTCGATCCGGCGCGCGACCGGATGTGGCTGACCGGCGATCTCGTCAATCGCGGTCCCGCATCGCTCGAGGTCCTGCGGACCGTCCGTTCACTCGGCTCATCGGCGACCGTCGTGCTCGGCAATCACGACCTGCACCTGCTCGCGATGGCCTGGGCACCGAATACGGTGCGTCGTCGCGAACCGGAATTGCAGGCCGTGCTCGACGCTCCCGATGCCGGTGAATTGCTTGCCTGGCTCTCCGCGCGGCCGCTCCTGCATTGCGACCGGGAGCTTGGCTGGACGCTGATTCATGCCGGACTGCCGCCGCAGTGGTCCCTCGACGACGCAGCGGCCTGTGCTCGCGAGGTCGAGACCGCGCTTCGTGAACAGCCACGGGAATTGCTGGCGGAAATGTACGGAGACTCTCCCGATCGCTGGTCGCCAGCGCTCGCAGGATCCGACCGGCTGCGATTCGCAGTGAATTGCCTGACGCGACTGCGTTTCGTCGACGGGGATGGCCGCCTGCTGCTCGGCCTCAAGGGATCGCCCGGCGATGCGCCGCCCGGGGCAATGCCCTGGTTCAGGCATCCCAAACGCGCGACGCAGGCCGACCGGATCCTGTTTGGCCATTGGTCGGCACTGGGCTATCTCGCGGAACCGGGGCTGCGTTGCCTCGATACAGGCTGCGTGTGGGGCGGCGCGCTCTGCGCGCTCAGGCTTGACCAGGAGGAAGAAGTGCGGATGCTGCCGTGTCGCGGCAGCCACCGACCGGGCGGCTGATCAGGGATTCTTTGCCTGGGCGAAGTCTGCTGTCGGCACGCCCGCGAGCACCTCGAACCGCAAGTCGATGCGATTGCCGATCAACTGGTGCGGGATGCAGTTGATGTCACCGGCCGGATTGCGCGTCGTCAGCTTGGACAGGACGCGGTCGCGGAACTGCTCGACGAGTTCGCAATCGCCCCAATCAAGCCCGCGCGGTGCGTTTCGCTTGATGGATACGGACTTCCACAGGCCCAGCACCGGCTCGCCGACATCGTGACTGCCGGGTTCGGGAATCTCCGGCGCGTAGAAGACGATTTTCAGGTGGGGGAAATCGGCGACCTTCTGGTAGCCGTATTCGCAGCCGCGCTCCATGATCTTCATGTCCGGCCGCACGCCGACATAATTCAACAGCAGCCTGACCTTGCTCTTGAGGCCCCCACAGGTATACCGGGTCGTAAAACCCATGTAGACGAAGTCAACTTCGTGCTTTTTCCAGGCCGCGGCGACTTCATCCGAGTCCGGTTCATCGGCGACCGCCGGCAGGGCTGCCAGCAAGGCCAAGACCAGAATTCCGGGGCGCCACAACATGCAGAACCGTCCTCGCATCCATCCCCACCCATCAGACCGGGGGGCACCGGCCGGGTTCCCGCGGGTGACTATAATGGCACGATGACGATCATGCGTTTCGAGGTGGAGGGCCGCCGGCTGAACGTCGACTTCGCGCAGCCCCTCTCGATCGCCATTCCGCTGGATTTCAATGGCCCGCAGCCGTCTTTTTACAATGCGCCGGTTGCGACCGCGAAACCCTACCGCGAGGCAGGCTTCGTCGGCGACACGCGTGCCGGCGGAAGCTGCAACTGCGAGCAGCTGACACTGGTTCCCCATTGCAATGGCACCCACACGGAATGCGTCGGGCATGTCACGGATGATCGCGTTGCGATTACGGACCGGCTCCGCGGAGGGATCGTACTCGCGCTGCTGGTTTCCGTGCATCCGGTCGCGGCCTCTGCCACCCGCGAAGACAGCGACCCGCCGCCCGCGGCCACCGACCTGCTGTTGACCGCCGAGTCGCTCGCGAGTGCATTCGCTGCGCATCCGGGCCCGACGGCATGCGCCCTGGTGTTGCGCACGCTGCCCATCCATGCCACGCGCCTGACTCAGGCATATCACGGAAGCGCCCCAGCCCCCTACCTGTCCCGGCAGGCTGCGTCATGGCTTGTAGACCATGGCATCGACCATCTCGTGCTCGACCTGCCATCGGCGGATCGCGCGGACGACCATGGACGCCTGACCGCGCATCGGTTGTTCTTCGGGCTGCCCGCCGGTGGACGACGTGCGCGGGACGCAGCAAGGCCCCAGGCCAGCATCACCGAGCTCGCCTGGGTCGCGCCGACGATTCACGATGGCTGGTACATGCTCGACCTGCAGATTCCGGCATTCCTGACGGACGCCGCACCGAGCAGGCCCCTGCTCTACCCGGTGCACTTCGAGTGAGCAATGACCTCACGCTGGACGCGGCGCGCGCGCGCGATGCGGCGGATCCGCTCGCGCGCTGGCGCAGCGAGTTCCACTTTCCGGTCTCGCCACGGGGCGGTCCAGCGCTTTATCTCTGCGGTAATTCGCTGGGCCTGCAGCCGCTCCGCGCAGGCAGCGAGGTTGCGAAATTCATGGCCGAATGGCAGCACCTCGGCGTCCTCGGTTATCACGATGCCGGCGCCGACTGGCTGAAGCTGCACGAGCAGCTTGCGCCGACTCTCGCTGCGCTCGCCGGCGCGAGCGTGCCAGAAGTCGTCGCGATGAATTCGCTGACGCTCAACCTCCACCTGCTGATGGCGAGTTTCTATCGCCCGACGCGCGAACGCCACGTGATCCTGATCGAGCACGGCGCGTTTCCATCGGATCGCTATGCGGTCGTCTCGCAGATCCAATGGCATGGCCTCGATCCCGCCACGTCGCTCGTCCAGATCGCACCGCGTGCCGGTGAACAATTGCTCCGTCACGAGGACCTGCTCGCGGAAATCGAACGGATCGGGCCGCGGCTCGCGCTCGTCTTGATGCCGGGCATCCAGTACCTGACCGGGCAGCTGCTGGATCTCGGCGTGCTCGTGAAGGCCGGCCACTCGGTCGGCGCGCGCGTGGGCTTCGATCTCGCGCATGCGATGGGCAATGTGCCGCTCTCGCTTCACGACTGGGGTGCGGACTTCGCGGTCTGGTGTTCCTACAAGTACCTGAATGGCGGCCCGGGCGCGACTGCGGGCGCCTTCGTGCATGAGAAACATTTCGACGCGGATCTCCCGCGGCTCGCCGGCTGGTGGGGCAACGATCTCACGAATCGCTTCGAGTTCGGCACGGAGTTCCGGCCCTACGTGGGCGCCGCTGGCTGGCAGGTCAGCAACACGCCGCTGCTCGGCATGGTACCGCTGAAGTCTTCGCTCGAATTGTTCGCTGCAGCGGGTTTCCCTGCGCTGTGCGCCCGCTCGCGCGAGCTGACCGCCTGGCTCGAACGGTTGCTGGACCAGCAAATGGGCGATCGGATCGAGATCCTGACGCCGCGCGATCCTGCGGCTCGCGGTGCCCAACTTTCAATTCGTCTGCGCGACACGCGCGGCAACGGCCGGGCGCTCTTCGATGCGATGCTCGCCCGCGGATTGATCTGCGACTGGCGCGAGCCGGACGTGATCCGCCTGGCCCCCGCCCCGCTCTACAACTCCTACGAGGACTGCTGGCGGGCCGTCGAGCTGGTCCGGGACATACTGAACGCCGCTACGCCCTGACTAAGCAAGATCGCGGCGCGCAAAAGTACTAATCGTCTCGCGACGTTTCCGCGGAAACGTTTTTCGTGCTTCTGGCACGTTGCAGCAGTCCGTCAACCGCCAGCTCGTAGTCCAGTCGCTCGCCCTCCCAGCGTGTGATGGCCGTACTTGGCGTGATCCGGATCTGCCTCGCCTGGTGCGCCGCGACAAGCTGCATCCAGTCAATCTGACGCGGAGCGCCAGGAGCAGGGCTGTCGAAAGATTGACCATCCGGCCGGACGAACCGGAATGCGCCATCGTCGAGTACTTGCACCACGACGCGCCCCTCGTGAAGCAGCCGGTGATGGAAGCGGCATAGCGAGAC
>JAENJD010000092.1 GCA_016844605.1 Steroidobacteraceae bacterium | reverse complement strand
CGCTCTGCAGCTCAATCAACGGCCCCGCGAAACATTGCGCTTTGACACTCCAGCGAACAAACTTAATGCTTGCGTTGCACCGACCGGTTGAGATCGCCGGCCAATTCTGTCAAGGGGAACTGCGGGCGTGCGTCGCTTGGGCGCATGCTGGCTGCGTGGTGGGCTCGCCGAGGTGGGCAAGGATCGTGCGGATCGGGAGCGGTTCGGTGAGGAAGGCGATCAGGCGCGTCTCACCTTGGCAGCGCGGGCAGTAAAGCTGCTCAGGCCGCCCGCTGGCGGCGCATCAGCAGCAGGAACAACGGCACGCCGATCAGCGCGGTCAGCGCGCCGACCGGCAGCTGGCGCGGCGCCACGATTGTGCGTGCCAGCAGGTCGGCGACCACGAGCAGCGTGCCGCCCGCGAGTGCCGCGGCTGGAATCACCACGCGGTGCGCCGAGCCGATCACGAGCCGCACGAGGTGCGGTGTTACGAGTCCGACGAAACCGATGCTGCCCGCGGTCGTGACAGCCGCCGCGGTCAGCACCGATGCGGTCACGTAGATCGCGATTCGAAGACCGCGCACTGGCACGCCCAGGAGCCGCGCCTGCATTTCGCCGCGCGCCAGCGCGTCGAGTGGCCGCGCCGCGAGCAGGCAGGCCGGGATCGCAACAAGTGCGAGAGCCAGCAACGACCAGGGCGTGCGCACATAACCGAAATCGCCCAGCAGCCAGAACAGCATGCCGCGCAGCCTCAGGTCATCCGAGAGCGACAACAGGAGGCTGACCACCGCGCCGCAGCCCGCGGCGACCACGACACCGGTCAGCAGGAGCCGCGTGGTGGTCCAGCCGCCGGGGCCGTGCGCCACGGCGAACACCAGCAACATGGCGGCGAATGCCCCGCCGGCCGCGCCGGTGTCGACGGCGAGCCCCGAGAGACCGGCCAGCATCACGCCGAGCGCGCCGACCGCCGCGCCGCCGGAGATCCCGAGCACGTAGGGATCGGCGAGCGGATTGCGCAACAGAGCCTGCATCAGGACACCCGCAAGCGCGAGCACGACGCCGGTGCCGAAAGCCGCGAATGCCCGCGGCAGCCGGAGCTCGAGGACGATGGTGCGGGTCAACGGGTCGCCGGAGGCGAGCCCCGCCCAGGGAGCATCGAGCCCCGAACTGCCGAGGCTGAGGGATGCGACAATTGCCGCGATCGCCGCGACCGCCAGCAGCGCGATCAAGAACGGGGCGGGCATCCTGGTCATCGGCGCTCTGGCCTCCTGGCGTTGACCCGGCATTATTCATGAACGGCCGGTGATTTTCCGGGTCGTACCAGGCAACCGGTTGCTGAGGAAGAAATCACGCCGATGGACCGCGAGACCGATTTCATCGATGACGACGGCTACCGGGCCAATGTCGGCATCGTGATCATGAATGGCGACCGCCAGGTCTTCCTGGGGGGCCGTGCGCGCGCTCGCGGCTGGCAGTTCCCGCAGGGCGGCATACGCCGCGGCGAACGCGCCGAGGAAGCGCTGTACCGGGAACTCGCTGAGGAAGTGGGGCTGCGGCCCGGCCAGGTCGAGGAGGTGGCGCGCACGCGCGGCTGGCTGCGCTACCGGCTGCCGCCGCAATTCATCCGCCGCGATTCGAGTCCGCTGTGCATCGGCCAGAAGCAGCGCTGGTTCCTGCTGCGCCTTGGCGCCGAGGACTCGGCACTCAAGTTCGATTCGACCGAGATACCCGCAGAGTTCGACCGTTGGCGCTGGGCGCAGTGGTGGGACGCGGTGCACGACGTCATCTATTTCAAGCGTCGCGTTTACTCGCGCGCGCTGC
This sequence comes from Steroidobacteraceae bacterium, assembly GCA_016844605.1. Lineage (GTDB taxonomy): Bacteria > Pseudomonadota > Gammaproteobacteria > Steroidobacterales > Steroidobacteraceae > SCUD01. The sequence continues at coordinate 4,865 of JAENJD010000092.1, read as the reverse complement.
ATGAGCTTGGCGCGCACGCGTTTCCGGAAGGACTGCCGCCTTACCCGGACTGGTGGGAGGAGCGCATGACACGCGGTCAGCGCGCTGCCGGGGCCGTGCCCGGACGCCCGTCAGAAGGGCTTGGCGATGACCAGCAGCACGATGCCGATCAGGAGAAATGACGGCACTTCATTGAACCAGCGATACCAGGCCGGCGGATGGACATTCCGGCCCGCGGCGAAGTCCGCGAGCAGCCGCCAGCACCAGACGTGATAGGCGACCAGCAGTGCGAGCAATGCAAGCTTCGCGTGCATCCATCCCGCACGCAGCAACGCGGGGTTGATTGACAGCAGCCAGACGCCGAATGCGGCGGTAAGCCCGGCGCCAATCGTCATGATTACGAACAGGCGGCGCTCCATGACCCGGAAGCGTTCGATGCCAGCGTTGTCTGTAGCGGAAGCGTGGTATACGAACAGCCGCGGCAGGTAGAAGAGACCCGCGAACCAGGTCACCATGAAGATCACGTGCCAGGCCTTGATCCAGAGCATCCAGCTTCTCCCGCGCGCATGGTAGCACCGCGCTGGCGCCGCATCGGGCTCGCGATCCTGGTCGCATTCGCCGTGTTCTACGGCGGATTCGAGCTGGGGCGCGCGAGTGGCGGCTTCGCCATCGTCAGCTCGATGCTGGAACGCCTGGAGTTCCGCCGCCAGGTCCACGCGCTCAGCAAGGAGAATGAATCGCTGCAGCATCGCGTGTCGACTGCCGAAATCGGCCAGCGGGTGGACCGTCAGGCGCAGTCCGAGGCGCAGCGCATGATCGGCGAATTGCAGGCCGAGACTTCGCGCCAGCAGCAGGAGCTTCAGTTCTACCGCGGCCTCGTCGCGCGGCAGTTCGGCGCCGGCACATTGCGCGTCCAGGAGCTGAAAATCCGTCCCGAGGAGGGTCGCCGATTCCGCGTGCTGATCACGCTGGTCCAGGCGGGCACGCGCGACACTGTCGCCAATGGCACCGTGAGCTTCGCGATCGACGGCACGCGCGGTGGCGCATTGGTCCAGTTGCCGCTCGCCGAGGTCGAGATCAACAAGCGCCGTGAACTCACGTTCTCGCTGCGGTTTTTCCAGCAGGTCGAGGTGCCGATCGAGTTGCCCGAGAATTTCCTGCCTGCAAGCCTGCAGGTCGAATACCGCCAGGCGCGCGGCGCGGAACCCTCGCGCCAGACCTTTACCTGGCGTGTCGAGGGTGAACCGGAAACCCCTGTTCTTTGACCGGCCGGGGGCACTGGCCTACAATGACCAGGCTGGAATTTTTCTTTCTGGATTAAGGATTTATGTCCGAAACCGCCCCAAGTACCGATGGCCTGGTCTTCACCGACGCTGCCGCCCGCAAAGTCGGCGAGCTGATTCGCGAGGAAGGCAATGCGAACCTCAAGTTACGGGTGTTCGTATCGGGCGGCGGCTGCTCCGGATTCCAGTACGGCTTCACCTTCGACGAGAAGATCGAGGATGGCGACGCGGAATTCCCGAACCAGGGAGTCACGCTGCTGGTGGACCCGTTGAGCTTCCAGTATCTCGCCGGCGCGGAAATCGACTACCGCGAGGACCTCGAGGGCGCGCAGTTCGTGATCCGCAATCCGAATGCGGCCACGACCTGCGGCTGCGGGTCGTCCTTCTCAACCTGAGATCGGGTATCAGCGCCCGGCGCGGGCGACGCGGACGGGTTCGGCGGCGGGAGCGTCGAGGTCCGCAAGAAGCGGCGCCGTCTTCGCCCGGAAATCTTCCATCAAGTTCGCCGGAATCGGGTCGGCCTTGGGCACGGTGACCCTGGCCGGATTCTTGTACACGCCATTGACCCGGTATTCGTAATGCACGTGCGGGCCGGTCGCGAGTCCCGTCTTGCCGACATAGCCGATGACCTTGCCCTGCGCGACCCGGTCGCCGACCCCGACTTCACGCGCAAAGCGCGACATGTGCGCGTAGAGCGTCGTGATGCCGTTGCTGTGCGCCAGCTCGACCACGTTGCCGTAGCCGCCCTTGACGCCGCGGAATATCACGCGGCCGGCGCCGGCGGCCTTGATCGGCGTGCCAGTGGCCGCGGCGAAGTCGATGCCGCGATGCGCGCGCACGCGGTGGAGGACCGGATGCCAGCGCGCTGTGCTGTAGCTGGAGCTGATGCGCGCGTAATCAACCGGGTAGCGCAGGAAGGCCTTGCGCACCGGCCGGCCGTCGGGTGTGTAGTAATCGGCGTGGCCGTTCGGCGTCACATAGCGCACGGCACGATAGGCGCGGCCTGAATTGACGAATTCGGCGGCGAGGATGTCGCCGTCGCGCACGAATTCACCGTCCTGCCATTGCTGTTCATGGGTCACGATGAAATGGTCGCCCGGCTGCACCGAGTTGACGAAATCGATGTCGTACTTGAAGACGTCGGCGAGCGACACGGCGAGGCGATCGGTGCCACCAGCCTCATTGACCGCGACATAGAGCGAACTATCAACCCTGCCGGTGAGCCTCTGCTCTTTCGTCTCAAGCGGGTTCTCGACAATATTGGCGGAGAATCCCTCCTCGGCACGCGTGACCGATAGTGTCGCGGTCTCGCTGATCCTGCGGGTCAGCGACTTCAGCTCACCACCCAGGTGGGTCATCTGGATCACGTCACCGGGGCGGATGATGTCGAGGTTGTGGCGCACGTCGGGCAGGCTGCGCAGCGCCGCCAGGTCGGAGACCTGCAGTTGCAGTTCGCGAAAGATGCGGTCGAGCGTGTCATTCCGGCCGATCGTGACGGCGACGAACTCGAATGGTGTTGCGGGTGCCGACGTTGCCGCCGTGGATGGCCTGGCGGATGCCAGCGCGAATTCCGCGGAGAGCTGGTCGGGCAGCGGGTTCTGCAACTGCGAACCGGCGGCTGCGAAGATCGATCCCGCGACGATGCAGGACGCAACAATGCCGAAGCGATGCGGATACGCATCCGCGGCGCCAATCTGCTGGGCACTTTGCTTGCGCCTGCCGTGATCCACCCGGGCGTCCCCAACAAGGTAGAACCGCGACGGTAAACAAGGCGGCTGTTGCCGTCAACCCATTGATTGTCTGCCCTTTGTACTGCGTCACGAAATTGGCCCCATTCGGCTGTGGCGCGCATTGCTAATGCCTGCCTGCGCTCCTAGAGTTGCAGCCTGGCCGCCAGAGGGTGCTGGCCTGGGGGATCGATGCTGCCGCCGGCACAACAAATCGAGGAATTGCGCCGCGGTGCGGCCGAATTGCTGACCGAAGCGGACCTGGTCCGCAAGCTCGAACGCGGGCGGCCGCTGAAGGTAAAGGCCGGTTTCGATCCGACCGCGCCGGACCTGCACCTGGGCCATACGGTGCTGATCAACAAGATGCGCCAGTTCCAGCAGCTGGGGCACCAGGTCATCTTCCTGATCGGCGATTTCACCGGGATGATCGGCGATCCCAGCGGCAAGAATGCGACCCGGCCGCGCCTGACCCCGGATGAGGTCAAGGCCAACGCGCGCACCTACCAGGACCAGATTTTCAAGATCCTCGATCCGGATAAGACCGTGATCGACTTCAATTCACGCTGGTTTTCGCCGATGACGGCGACCGGCCTGATTGAGCTTGCCGCGAAATACACGGTTGCGCGGATGCTCGAGCGTGACGATTTTTCCAAGCGCTACAAATCGGGCCAACCGATCGCGGTTCACGAATTCCTCTATCCGCTGGTGCAGGGATACGACTCGGTGGCGCTCCAGGCCGATGTCGAACTTGGCGGCACCGACCAGAAATTCAACCTGCTGGTGGGACGCCAGCTGCAGCCCGACTATGGCCAGGAGCCGCAGGTCGTGCTGACGATGCCACTGCTGGAAGGGACGGATGGCGTCCAGAAAATGTCGAAATCACTCGGCAATTACATCGGCATCCAAGAATCGCCCACGGAAATGTTCGGCAAGCTGATGTCCATCTCGGACCAGCTGATGTGGCGCTACCTCGAACTGCTGTCCGCGCGGCCGTTGTCGGAAATCCGCAAGTTGCGCGGGTCTGTGACCGAGGGACGCAATCCGCGCGACGTGAAGTTCGAGCTTGCCGTCGAGATCGTCGATCGTTTCCATGGCGCGGGCATGGGTATCGCCGAGCGTGAACGATTCATCGCCCGGTTTCGCGACGGAGCCATCCCGGAGAATATCGAGGAGACCCCGATCTATTGCAGCGGCGACACGGCCAGGCTCGCCAACGTATTGAAGGACCTCGGCCTCGCCGCAAGTGCCTCGGCGGCCTACCGGCTGATCGAACAGGGCGCGGTCCGGATCGACGGCGAGCGGGTCGAGTCCCGGGACACGGCGCTCGCGGCGGGCTCAAGTTACCTGCTGCAGGCCGGCAAGCGCGGAATCGCCCGCGTGACCCTGCGCAAAACCTGAGACCTGCCCCGGTTTCGCCGCCTGGCGTACCCGAAATAGCCGTGGAAACGACTCCTCCGGTCGGCTTTCGTTGACTCCCTAAAAAGGGCCGCTATACTGCGCGGCCCCATCTCGGGCAGCCTGGCAAAGGCGGCCCGGGCGGGCTCGTGCGGCACGGTATTTGTGTCGACACCCCCTGAGACCCGGGGTAAACTGCGCGGTCTTCCCTGACGCTTTTGCCGGCAGGGAGTTCTTTAAAAAATTAGCAGGTAATTTGTGTGGGGACTCGCGTCAGGTCGTCCATTTATGGGCGCCAAAACTGCGAGTAACCAAGCGTCCAGCGGTCCGGGTAAAACCGGATCAGGTTTGGAGTTTGGGGTCTCGCTTTATCAGCTCAAGTCATTGAACTGAAGAGTTTGATCCTGGCTCAGATTGAACGCTGGCGGCGTGCTTAACACATGCAAGTCGAGCGGTAACAGGCGTAGCAATACGTGCTGAC
>JAENJD010000031.1 GCA_016844605.1 Steroidobacteraceae bacterium | reverse complement strand
CATGTCGAGCGACGCGATCGGTTTTGCCGAACAGCGCCTGCAATTGATCCAGCAGCTGGAAGGCAATCTGAGACAGAAGCTGACCCGCCCTGGGCAGTCATTCCAGGCCCTCAGCAATGCCTTTGGCGTGCTGATGGTCGACGCTCGCCAGAGCGCTGCGGTGTTGTCACGATATGTTGGCGGTGTAGAGGTGGATCGTGCGCTGGCTGGCCAGGCCGGTGCCGGCATGCCATTCACCCCGGTGCCGGCGGCACAACAGCGGCGCGCGATGGCGGTGCTGGCGGAACAGGTATTCGCGCCGGAGGCGCTGGCGATCCCCGCCGACCTGATGAAGCATCTGCAGAGCCAGCGCCGCAGTTTCTATTTTTACGGCCAGACCGAAGACCCGAAGCTGCATGACCAGATCTGGGCCGTACAGAAGGCGGCGCTCAATCACCTGCTGCACCCGGTCGTACACAAGCGCCTGCTGGACACCGCGCTATATGGAAACGAATACAGCCTGTCCGAGATGCTGGCCAGCCTCACGGACGCAGTATTTGCCGCAGATGCAAGGACCCCGGTTAACAGCCGCCGGCAGCACCTGCAGCAGGAGTACGTGCAGCGACTGGCCGCACAGGTTCTTGCAAAACCGGACGATGCGAACGGCCCGTCTGCAATGAATCAGGCAGCGCTTCGTTACGAGCTCAAGCGGATTTCGCAGATGCTGCTCACCAACGGCAATGACCGCGCCAGCATCGCCCACAAGGAGTACCTGCAATTCCTGATCAAGCAGGCCCTGGAGGCGCCGCGAACCGCATGACTCCATTTCATCTCGCGATCCCGGTTCGCGACCTGAGTGGCGCGCGCGCTTTCTATGGCGAGCTGCTTGGCTGCGCCGAGGGGCGGAGTTCAGAAGCCTGGGTGGATTTCAATTTCTTCGGCCACCAGCTCGTTTGCCACGTCGCAGAATCCGCCGCGCGCGAAGTCGCCAGCAACCCGGTTGACGGACACGATGTGCCGGTGCCGCATTTCGGCATGGTGCTCGAGATGGCCGACTGGGAGGCGCTGGCAAAGCGCCTGAAAGCGGGCGGTGTATGCTTTGTGATCGAGCCGCATGTCCGCTTTGCCAACCAGCCTGGCGAGCAGGCGACCATGTTCTTGCTCGACCCAAGCGGCAATGCGCTGGAGTTCAAGGCTTTCAAGGATATCGCCGGACAGTTGTTCGCGACCTAGCCCGGTTCCCCGGGTGGTGGCGGGTCCGTGGTCCGCCGTCCACGCACACGATTGACGACGCTGGTCGCGGTCGCGCGCAGTTTGCGCAGCCAGATGCGCGCCCACGCGAATTCGAGTCCGAGGATACCCAGTCCGAGCGGGACCACGATGATCGCGGGCCCCGGCAGCACGATCATCGCGATGCCTATCAGAAATATGCTGCCGCCAATGACCGCGACAACGATGCGCCGCGCCCATTTGTAGGTGATCGTCCGCCGCAGCCAGGCTCGCAGGCTGCCTCTCATCGCGCCACCAGCCTTGCGATCGCGCGGTCATGCAGGCGCGAGAGCGTCGCAATCGCGATGATCGCGCCGCAGGTCGCGAGGAACATGTCCCATTGCGTGTCCCAGACGTCGCCCTGGGTCGCCAGGAATTCGTCGGCCCCGACACCCACTGCAATCGCGATCCACCATTCGAGGAATTCGTAGCAGGCGCTGACCGCGAGGCAGATTGCGACCGTCAGGAAGGCGAGCCAGCCGCCGCCCTTTACCGGCGATTCCCGCTTCAGGATTTCGCGCACCGCGACCGCCGGGACAAACCCCTGCACGAAGTGGCCAAGACGATCGTAGTTATTGCGCGAAAAGTCAAAGAGGTCCTGCACCCAGAAGCCCAGCGGAACCCGCGCGTAAGTGTAGTGCGCGCCGAGCGTCAGGATCAGGCAATGAAACCCGATGAGCCAGTACAGGAAGGGCGTCAGCGGAAAGCGACGCGCCGTTGCGTAGAGCACGGGCAGTGCGACTGCAATCGGGAATATCTCGAGGTACCAGGTCAGCCGGTCGAATGGCGCGATGCCCGACCAGGCGAGCGCGATGGCGACCATCAGCGTGATCCAGAAGAGCGCGCGGGGCCATTCATTGCCGGTCTTCGTCATGCGCTTCCCAGATAGTCCTCGATGAGCCGCGCGACGGCCGCGGGTTCCTCATGATGGAGCATGTGCCCGGCGTCGGCCAAGACCTCGACGCGCACATTCGGAATGCAAGCCCGGAACGCCGCCTCGCCGCCCTCCATGCCGAGTCGCATTGCGAGATCCGACTTGCCGCCGAAGACCATCAGCACGGACGCCGTGAGCCGGCGCCAGCAGGCTTCCATTTCCTCGCGGCGGTACAGATAGGGATTGACCAGGCGGTGGGCGGGGTCGGCACGCAAGCGCACGCCGCCGCCCGGCAATGGCCTGGTCCAGCAATCTGCGATGAATGACGCGCGATCCTCCGTCAGCCGCGGATTGCGCCGCATCAGACGCTGTGCGAGATCGCCGGTGTTGGTGTAGTCGCTGAACTCCGGAGCTTCGGACAACTGGTCGAGCCACTTCGCGTGTCGTGCAGGTGCCTGGGCAGGTTCGGTGCGCGGCAGCCCGAAGCCCTCGAGATTGACGAGACTTCGCACACGCGCCGGCCGGATTCCGGCATAGGTCATCGAGATATTGCCGCCCATACTGTGGCCCACGAGGCGCGCGGCGCCCGCCGGGCACAGCCGGTCCAGCAGCTGCTCGAGGTCGGCGTAGTAGTCCGGGAACCAGTAGCCAGCCGGACACCACTCGCTGTGCCCGAAACCCCGCCAATCGAGTGCCACGAGCGGCAAATGCGGTGCGATTTCGTCGGCGACGAACTGGAAACTGTCTGCACTGTCGGCCCAGCCATGCAGCAGCAGCACCGGGTCATCCGAGTCCGGGCCCCAGCGCAGCACGCGGTGCATCAGACCGCGGATCAGCAGCATTTCCTGCCGGGCGGGCCGGCGTGGCTCGTAGCTCATCGCGTCATTCCGGTGTCGGCTGCTGGACCAGCAGCTTGTCGATCCGGCGACCGTCCATGTCCACGACCTCGAAACGCAGGCCGCGCCAGCGAAAGCTCTCCGCCGTGACCGGCAGGTGCCCGAGCTGCGCGAGCACGAAGCCGGCAAGCGTCGTGTAATCGTCGCCGGAACGCATGTTTCCGCAGCCCAGCAGGCGTTCGACATTGTCGATCGCCATGCGTCCGTCGATCAGCCAGGACTGGTCATCGCGCTTCACCGCTTCCGGCACTTCCTCGCTCGCCGCCTCGGGAAATTCGCCCGCGATCGCGGTCAGGATGTTGCCAGGTGTCACGATTCCCTCGATCGAACCATGCTCGTCCACGACGACCGCGAAGCCCAGTTTCGACTCGCGGAAAAGACCCAGCAGGCGCAGCACGCGCGTGGACTCGTGCACGATCAGCGGCGAGCGCAGCCTGGACGCCAGGTCGCCGCCCGACGGATCTCGCAACCAGTCAGCGAGGTCGCCGGTCTGAACGATGCCGAGCAGTTCATCCAGGTCGCCACGGCAGACCGGGTAGCGCGAATGGCTGCTGGCACGCATCGCGTTCCACACCGTCTCGCGGCTGTCGGTCACGTCGAGCCATACGACCTCGCCGCGCGGGATCATGACGCTGCGCACCGTGCGGTCGGGAAGGCGCAGCACCCCCTCGATCATCCGGTGCTCGTCGACGTGAAATACGCCGGCGCGAGTGGCCTCGGTAATCATCGAGCGTATTTCCTCTTCGGTCAGTCCGCGGCTCGTGGACTTCTTCAGGCCCAGGGCGCGCACCACGAGCTCCGTCGAGCCCTGCAGCAACCAGACGAGTGGTGCCGAGAGCCGCGCGAGCATCTCCATCGGGCGCGCGATCAGCGCGGCTATCGCCTCGGGGTTGGTCAGCGCCCAGCGCTTAGGCACGAGTTCGCCGATCACGAGCGACAGGTAGGTGACACCGACCACGACGATGCCGTAGGCGATTGTTTCCGTGTACTGCACGATGGGCGCCAGCAATTCGACGCCTGCCAACCAATTACCGAGTGGTTCCCCGAAACGCGCACCGCTGTAGACGCCCGCCAGCACGCCAATCAGCGTGATGCCGATCTGCGCCGTGGACAGGAACCGGGTCGGATCGTCGAGCAGCCGGAGAGCCGCGCGCGCGCCCTTGCTTCCGGCCTCGGCCATCTGCTTCAGCCGCGTCGGGCGCGAGGAAAAAACCGCCAGTTCGGCCATTGCAAACAGGCCATTGACAAGGATCAGCGAAAAAAGGATCAGGGAGTAAGCCGGCATCGTGTGCCGGTAGTGCCGGCGGGAGCGATTCTAGCAGCTAATCGCCGGCAGCCCGGGCCGCGAGCATGGCCGGCCCAGCCTCGTACCAGGGGCGCGAGGCATTGACCGCACGCACGACCACAAGCATCAGCGGCACCTCTATCAGCACGCCCACGACCGTCGCAAGTGCGGCTCCGGACTGCAGGCCAAAAAGACTGATCGCGACCGCGACAGCCAGCTCGAAAAAATTAGACGCACCGATCAGCGCCGAGGGCCCGGCCACACAGTGCGCGACGCCGAGGCGTCGGTTCAACAGGTAGGCGGCGCTCGAGTTCAGCAGTACCTGGATCAGGATCGGCACCGCCAAGAGCGCGATTACGAGTGGCTGCACAAGAATCGCATCGCCCTGGAACGCGAACAGCAACACCAGCATCGCGAGCAGCGCCGTGAGTGCCAGCGGCGCAATGCGGCGAATCGCAGCTTCGTAGGCGTCCTGTCCGCGACGCAGCAGCCTGCGGCGCCAGGCCTGCGCAATCACGAGCGGTACGACGATGTACAAGACGACCGATAGCAGCAGCGTGTCCCACGGCACATGGATGGCTGCAACGCCCAGCAGCAACGCAACCAGCGGCGCGAAGGCGAAGACCATAATCAGGTCGTTAAGCGCCACCTGCGTCAATGTAAAGGCCGGCTCACCCTTCGACAGATTACTCCAGACGAACACCATGGCCGTGCAGGGTGCGGCTGCCAACAGGATCAGACCTGCGATGTAACTGTCGTGTTGCCCGGCTGGCAACCAGTCCGCGAACAGGTGCCGGATGAAGATCCATCCGAGCAGCGCCATCGAGAATGGCTTGATCGCCCAATTGACGAACAGCGTCACGCCGATGCCGCGTGAGTGCCGGCGTACTTCATGCAGCCTGCTGAAGTCGACCTTGACCAGCATTGGGACGATCATGATCCAGATCAGGATTCCAACCGGCAGGTTGACGTGCGCGAATTCCAGGCTCGCGATCGCCGCCGCGGCGCCGGGCGCGAGCTGCCCGAGACCGATGCCGGCGCCGATGCAAGCCAGCACCCAGACTGTCAGGTAGCGTTCGAAGAAGCCGAGTTCAGGTGCCGCTTGACGCATCGTCCGTGACCGGTTGCTGCCGTCCGATTTCATCGAGCTGGCGCTGCAGCCGCAACCGGTCCAGCGATGCAAATGGAAGACTGACGAATATGCGAACGCGATGTTCGAGGGCGCGGAAGGCGTCGCGGAATGCCAGCATCTTCTGTGTCGCGGTGCCGCTGGCCGCGGCCGGATCGTCCACGCCCCAATGCGCCGTCATCGGCTGACCCGGCCAGATCGGGCAGGTTTCCCCTGCTGCCTTGCTGCAGACCGTGATGACGAAGTCGAACTCGACTCCGCCGGGTACTGCCAGCTCATCCCAACTCTTGCTGCGCGCGCCTTCCGCCGGAATTCTCATCTGCGCGAGCAGCTCCAGCGCGAGTGGATTGACGCGCCCGGTCGGGAAGCTGCCGGCACTCCAGGCTCGGAAGCGACCTCCTCCCCAATGATTCAGCAGCGCTTCGGCCAGGATGCTGCGCGCAGAATTCCCGGTGCAAAGGAACAGCACGTTGTAAACGTGCTCAGCGCGCACAGCAGCCATTGTCGCCGCAGGCGCTCTCGATCGTGCGCGTCGGGCCGTGATCGTTGCCGTAGTGCAGCGCCTCACCGAGCGTATGGAACGATTCCCAGGCGATGCCCTGCGGGTCCACGGTCCAGTGCTTGTCGGAATGGGCATAGCAGCAATTTGCGCCCGGCTCGTCTGAGATCCCCGCGCCCGCCTCGACCAGCCGGCCGCGGATCTCCGCCAGTTCCCTGGCGCTGTCGGCCTGCAGGCCCAGATGCTCGATGCCAGCGCGGCCGCGGCCAGTCGAGATCGCAAAATTGATGCGCGGGTCCTCGATCATCCACTTCGCGTAGTCGTGCTTGACGACCGCCGGTTCCGCTCCGAACAACTTCGTATAGAAGGCCTTGCTGCCGTCGAGATCGCGGACCGCTACGTGGACGTGAAATCGTTTCATGGCATTCTCCTGGCGATTGACTTGCGGCCGGTCGCACGTGCGGGCGCGCAAGCGGCCCCGCCGCAGCAGTTTTCGGTGAGGAAACCGACCAGCGACTGCATCGCGTCGTAGTCGGCCGAGTAATAAATGAACCTGCCGTCCTGGCGCGATCGCACGAGGCCGGCATGCGCGAGCCCGCGCAGGTGAAATGACAGCGCCGGCGGCGAGATGTCGAGCCTGGCCGCCAGATCGCCGGCCGCGAGGCCATCGGGGCCGGCCTGCACCAGCAGCCGGAACGCATCGAGGCGCGTGTCCTGCGCCAGTGCCGCCAGCGATTTCACCGCCCTGCCCCGGTTCATAGTTAAATATTTAAACAACTATTTAACTAACTGTCAAGCAGGCGGCCGGATGGCGCCGGGCCACCCCGGTTGCAGGCCGCCCCGCCGGGCCGCAAGATGCCGTGAAGGAACGGAACCCCGCTTGGAAAAACGCGACAGCGGCCGGCGCCTGATCATCGGCTCGGCGATCATCGGCTCGATCGGCACATTCGGCTTGCACGTGCTGCTGCCGGCGCTGCCGGCGATCGCGACGGCGATGCAGGTGCACGCCGCGGCTGCGCAACTCCTGATCAGCCTGTCGCTGGTCGCCATCGCATTCGGCAATCTCGTCATCGCGCCGCTATCGGACCGCTATGGTCGCCGGCCCGTCGTGCTTGCGGGCCTCGGCCTGTTCGTCACCGGCAGTCTTGCCGGAATCGTGGCGCCGTCACTCCATCTGCTGGTGCTCGCGCGCATCGTGCAGGCCTTCGGTGGCGGTGCGGCGATGGCCGTCATGCGGGCGACCATCATGGATTTCTTCGGGCCGGCGCGCGCGGCGAGCGCCATTGCGGCGACGGCGACGGCGATCCTCATCGCGCCGATGCTCGCGCCGACGCTCGGTGGGCTCGTGATCGAATGGTACGACTGGCGCGCCGTATTCGCCCTCTCCGGGCTGCTCGGCGGGGCCGTGATGCTGTTCGCGGCGCGCAAGCTGGTCGAAACAAAGCCGGCAGACCCGGCGGCCGGGCCGTCGCCGCGCACCTTATCGAGCTACCGCCAGCTCTTCAGCTCGCGCAGTTACCTGACTTACCTCGCTTTCGGCTCCAGCATGATGAGCATGATCTACACCTTTGTGACCGGCGCACCCTATATCGCCATCGACGTGCTGGGCATTTCGCCTTCGCGCCTGGGCCTCTTGCTGTTCTTCCCGGCCGTCGCGTCCTTCGCCGGCTTTCTCGTCGCCTCACGCGTCGTCAATCGGGTTGGCGGGTTGCGCCTGATGCAGCTCGGCGCACTGATCGCATTCACCGGGACGGCAACGATGGCCGTGCTATCGCTCGCGGGTGTCTGGCATCCGTTCGCCATGTTCCTGCCGGGGATGCTGATCGGCTTTGCGAATGCGCTCGCGACACCCAGCTCGACGACCGCCGCGATCACGCGCCATCCTGCCATCGCGGGGGCGGCGTCAGGATTGCTGGGATTTGTTCATCTCGTCGTCGCGGCGGGCGCCACGCAACTCGTCGCGTTTTTCGCCAATCACTCGCCGGTGCCGTTGGCGGCGACCCTGATGGGCCTGTGCCTGGTATCGCTACTGGCGCTGCGCTCCATCGCGCGAATGCCCGCTCAGTCCGGCCCGTATTCTCCGCCAGAATTGCCGGAACCGACGCGATAGCGGAATCGCACGGCGCCGAATGTCAGCGTGTCGCCGTCTTCCAGCTTCGCGTAGCGGAGCTGGATGCCGTTGATGTACACACCATTGCAGCTGTTGGCGTCGATCACAGTGACTTCGCGACCACGCACCTTCACCACCGCGTGCAGCCGGCTGACGGTCGGGTCGACGATGCGCAGGTCATTGTCCCTGGTGCGGCCGACATTGATGCGCGGCAGCGTGATTTCGTATACCGAGCCGACCATGTCGAGTCCGATCAGGTAACGGCGGACCCGCGGTTCACTGCGTTCCGCGACCGGCGCTTCCATGTGAGGCGGCGCCTGCTGCAGGTCCTCGACAAGCACCGCGCGTCGCGGCATTTCGACGGCCCATTCCGGTGAAATCTCCGCGGCCGGCGCTTCCGGAATCAGCGCTTCCGCGACAGGTGCCGCGGTCGGTGAAACGATTGCGTGTGTTTCTGTCTTCTGCTCGCCGCCAAAGGCGCGGCGCAACAGCTTGCGCAACTCGCCGCCGCCCTTTCCGTCGGCTTCCAGACGGCGCAACTTGGCGTACAGGCGCTGGAAGAATTCATCGCGCTCGGCAATGCCGGCCACCAGCTGCTCGCGCTCCGCGCGCAGCCTGTCGATTTCCTCGCGCGCGACAAGCAGCGCCTGGCTTCGCTCGCGAAGCCTTTCATGAAGGGCTGCGATCACGCCGTCCGCGGGTGATGGCGCGCGCTGCTCCTCCAGCACCTCGGCCTGCCCGATGGAGCGTTGGAGCTCGCGCAGTTCCTCGACGAAACCGTCGCGCTCGACCGCCATCATGGCGAGTTGCGCCGAAAGGTCCTCGATTTCCTGCTCGCGCTCGGCGATCAGGCTATTGCGCTCTGTCATGTCCGCGCGCAGGCTTGCGACGCGCTTCTGCCAGCGTGCTCGTTCGGCACCGATCCCCGCGGCCAGCTCGAGTTGTTCGTCCTCGACCTGCGACAACCGCTGGGTGAGGTCAATTTCGGTTTCCGTGAATAGGTCGATGTCCTCGCCGACCTCCACGGCCTCGAGGTCGGGAATCTGCTCAGAATCGTCATTGACGAAGATCGGCGCGTCTTCAAGATCATCGGCGGGCAACGCCAATTCCCACTCAAGGCCCGTCATCATCAGTCGTTCGTCGGTCAACTCGACGTGTTCCATGAGCTGAGTGATGTCTTCGGAGACGATACCGTCGTCCGATGGAGCATCAGAATCCCGCTTCGTCATTTCCCGATCTCCTGGCGTGGTCACTGCGCCACGTCGCGCGAGCCGGCTTCAATATGTCGCCGGGCGGCATCCCGCCAGCTAGCTGAGTATCCCGGAGGGCCCTCCCCCAAACTGTGACCTGCGTCACATGTGCCGGTTGCCCATTTTGAGGCCGTGTACCATGTTGATTATGCAACAAATCTGGATGCTTTCGGCCACCCAGGCCCTGTGCATGTCCGGCAGTTTCCTGTTTGTCCTGCTGGGCGGAATCATCGGTTCGCAGCTGGCGCCGGCACCCGGACTCGCGACCTTGCCCGTATCGCTGATGATCGTCGGGCTTGCCGCAAGCGTTTTGCCGGCCGGAATGCTGATCCGCCGTCGCGGGCGGCGCACGGCATTCGTGTTGGGCGCGCTGCTCGCCGGCTTCGGCTGCGCCATCGCGGGGCTCGGAATCCATGCCGCCAATTTCTGGATTTTCTGCGCCGGCGCACTGTTGCTGGGCGCCAACAACGCCATGGTCATGCAGTACCGTTTCGCGGCGGTCGAATATGTCACGCCGGCGCGCGCCAGCAAGGCGATTGGCATCGTAATGAGCGGCGCATTAGCCGCCGCGTGGCTCGGCCCGGAAATCGCCGTGCGCTCCGCCGACCTTGTGCTCGCATTGACTCCGGTCGCCGCTGGCACGGCGGACAAGGACACACGCGCGCCGCGACCGCTGCTTGAAATCGCAGCGCAGGCGGACTTTCGCGTCGCAGTGCTCGCCGCCCTCGTTTCCTATGCGGTCATGAGTTTCATCATGACGGCGACACCGATCAGCATGCACATAATCGACCTGCACGATGAGGTGGCGACCAAGCGGGTCATCCAGGGACACCTGCTTGCGATGTACCTGCCGTCGCTCGCGAGTGGCTGGATCATCGCGCGATTCGGCATCCGGCCGATCATCGCCGCAGGCACCTTGCTGATGGCTTCCTGCGTCGCCATTGCCGCTTTCGCCGGCCACGAAGTGCTGCACTATGGCTGGGCCCTCGTGCTGCTCGGTGTCGGCTGGAATCTGTTGTTCATTGCCGGCACGACGCTGCTCACAAAAACCTACCGGCCGCAGGAACGTGTCCAGGTACAGACATTGAATGACTTCATGGTGTTCGGCTCGCAGGCAGTCGCATCGCTGATGGCTGGTGTCGCGCTCACGACGATCGGTTGGCAGCGACTGAATCTCGCGACATTGCCGCTGCTGGCGGCGGTACTTCTTTCACTTGCACTCGCGGCCCGCCGCCGGCAGGCACAGCAGACCTAATCGTCAAGGAACGCCCTGATCCGCGCGACCTGCGGCGCGACTGGTTCCTGGGTCAGCGCCGCGGAGTCCTCGGTCAGATGCAACATTGGTGGTGCGCAAGCCGCCGCCGGTTGCTGGTTGCCTGCGATCACCAATCGGCGGATTTCGCGGGGCCGGAGCGCCGCCAGTTCGACGGCGACCAGCGCACCACGGCCGCAGCCGACCAGATCCACGTCGCGCAGCCGGAGCTGATCGATCAGGTCTGCGATCGCGGCGGCGAGGTTTGCAATCGTCATGCGGACAGCAGGCGCGTCGGATGCGCCGCTGCCCGGCAGATCCGGCGCATAAACTGAACGATCAGCTCCGAGCATTGCCGCACAGGCCTTGAAATCGGCGCCGGTGCCGCCCTCGGCATGCAGGAACAGGAGCGCAGTGCGCTCGTCGAAGCCGCCACTCGGCGGAAATGCCGTGGTCAGGTGCAACTGGCCGTAGCGGCAATCCACATACATGCGCCGTAGTGATGCCGCAGCTGCCGCCTTCCGGATCTTTGCCGCCATGCCTGCCCCGTTCCGATGGCTCCTTGTATCATGGTGCATCAAGGAGGCCGCAATGCCAAAGAACCTGCGCACATTCCTGCCCGCCGCCCTGGCGACGGCAATCGGTCTTTTCATCACGGCAGTGGCGCAAGCCGAGGGCCCCGACCACGCGGCGACCTACGAGAAGCTCAAGACGCTTGCAGGCACCTGGACCGGAAGAATGGAAGATCCGCTCGAGGGTCCGCCTGTCACCGTGCGCTACGAAGTCGTCAGCAATGGCAAGGCCATCATCGAGTACCAGAATCCCGGCCAGTCTTTCGAGATGGCCACGGTCTACTACCTCGCGAACGGCAAGCTTCAGGCGACACATTACTGCGGGGCCGGCAACCAGCCCGCCTACCGGCTCGACGAAAAATCAACCTCAGATCTGGCGCTGCTCGAGTTCGCTGGCGGCACGGGCTTCGATGCGGACAAGGACGGGCATGTACACAAAGGCGACATCCGGTTCATCTCGGCGAATCGCATCGAGCATCACTGGTTCCACTATGTCGGACCCAAGGAAATGGGATCGACGCACTGGTTCCTTGAGCGCCAGGTCGAGACGCCAGCCGAACCCGCCGAGCCGGTCGCAGCGCCTGAGCCACCCGCGGGGCCGGCATGATTAAAGCTCTTGTTGCGGCCTCGGCAATGCTGCTTGCCGCGGGCGCCTGCATCGGGAATCCTCGACCGACGACGGCGTGACCTGGGCGACGGTCTTTGACGGCAGCTACCAGCCCAGGAAGTAATCAATACTCGTCGTACTTGCGCGCCTGGCCGCGCACGCGCTCGGCCGGATACTTGACCGCATTGCGCTCGAGTTTTTCGCCCGCCGCCTGCAACAGGTCGATGTCGAGCCGGTCGGCGATCCGCACCAGGTAAACCAGCACGTCGGCGAGCTCGTCGGCGGCGCGCTGGCGCCTCTCGGCATCAAGCACCGCACTTTCCGCCTCGGTCAGCCATTGGAATAGCTCGACCAGCTCGGCGGCTTCCACTGAGAGGGCCATCGCGAGGTTCTTGGGGCTGTGGAACTGGTCCCAGTCGCGTTCCGCGACGAAGGCGCGCAGGCGTTCCTTCAGTTCCACGAGGTCGCGCATGGCGCCACTGTCAGCCAATCGCCGCTCGCGCGCAACGTCTGGTCGAATCCGGTTTGCCAGTACCGCACCCCGACCGGCAGAATCGACGGCCGATTCCTGACTGCCGCCCGACGCCGGGCCGGAGACAAGACAGATGCAGCCCGCAATACGCCTGATCGCCGCCCTGCTCGCCCTGGCACCGTTTGCGGTCCAGGCCGCAGATGTGGCCGCCCTGCCGCTGAGCGCCGAGGCGATGTGGAAAATCCAGCGGGTCGGCGACCCGGCCTTGTCAAGCGATGGCCGCCAGGCCGTCTACCCCGTGACTGTCTACGACGACGAACAGGACAAGGGCGAAGCCGACTTGTACCTGGTCGCGGCCTCGGGAGGCGCGTCGCGCCGACTGACCAGCATGCCCGGCAAGGAATCGGAACCGGCGTGGAGCCCGGACGGGCGCTGGATTGCGTTCGTCGCAAAGCGCAGCGAAGACAAGGAGTCGCAGCTCTATGTGATCGCGACCGACGGCGGCGAGGCGACCCGGGTAGGCGAAGTGCCGACCGGCATCTCCTCGCCGAAGTGGTTTCCGGATTCAAAACGCATCGCCTTCATATCGCGCGTCTGGCCCGAACTCGCGGACTGGAAAAAGGCCGGTGAGCGCCTCGAAGAGCGCGCGGGTGCCAAGATGAAAGCGCAAGCCTGGAGCAGGCCGCCGATCGCCTACTGGGATCACTGGATCGACGACCGCCAGGCCCATGTCTTCTCGATTCCGCTCGCGGGTGGGACGCCCACGGCGATAACGCTGGGCACCGGTTTCGAACTGACGCGCCAGGAACTCGACGGCCATGCCTATGACATCGCGCCGGATGGCAGCGAGATTGCATTTGTCGCCGACATCGATCCGACCGGCGTGGACCAGAATTTCGACGTCTTCATCGTGCCGGCCGGCGGCGGCATTGCGCGAAATCTCACCAGCGACAATTCCGGGGATGACGAGAACCCGGCGTACAGCCCCGACGGCCGCTGGCTGTTGCACACCCGCCAGACGATCAAGGGGTTTTACGGCGACTCCCGCCAGGCCTGGCTGATCGACCGGAAAGACGATGCGCACCGCCGGCTCGCGGCGGACTGGGATCGCTCGCTGGACGGGATGATCTGGGCGCCTGACTCGAAGAGTCTCTATGCGTCGATCGACGACGCCGGGACGCTTCGTGTCCATCGCATCGACATCGCGAATGGCCGGCGCGCGCCCGTGACGACGGCGTCGAGTTTCTCGAGTCTCGCGATCGAAGGTTCGCCCGCGACGCTCGTTGGCCTGCGCCAGTCATTCAGCGAACCGCCGACGCTCGTGCGTATCAACACGCGCGACGGCAGCGCGACGAAGCTCTCCGACCAGAACGACGCGCGGCTCGCAGGCGTCGCATTCGGCAAGGTCGAGAGCGTGACTTACCAGGGCGCGGGCGGCGACGACATTCAGATGTGGGTTGCCTATCCGCCGGGCTTCGATCCTGGAAAGAAGTACCCGCTTTACCTGCTGCTGCATGGCGGCCCGCACAATGGCATCACCGATTCCTGGACCTTCCGCTGGAACGCGCAGGTTTTCGCAGGCTGGGGCTATGTCGTCGCCTGGCACAATTTCCACGGCTCCAGCGGTTTCGGACAGGCATTCACCGATTCCATCAACCCGGACCACATTACAAAGCCCTACCAGGACACGATCCGTGCGGCTGAATGGTTCGCGTCGAAGCCGTGGATCGACCGCGATCGCCTGATTGCCGGCGGTGGCAGCTATGGCGGCTTCCTGGCCGCGACGCTGAACGGCAAGCCGCATCCGTTCAAGGCGCTGGTCGCGCACGCCGCCGTGTACAGCGAGTACGCGCAGTACGGCGCCGACTACGGCGCCGGCAAGCGGCGCTTCTTCGAGGCCTGGGAGCGACCCGAGGAGTTCGCGCGATATTCACCGAACACCTATGCCGCCGGTTTCGCCACGCCAACGCTCGTCATTGTCGGGCAACTCGATCAGCGGGTGCCGCTCAACAACGGCATCGAGTTGTTCAATACACTGCAGAATCGCGGCGTCGAGAGCCGCCTCGTTTATTTCCCCGACGAGAACCACTGGGTTCTGAAGCGGCAGAACTCGATGTACTGGTACAAGGAAGTCAGGGACTGGCTGGAGCATTACGCCCCGGCCGGCGCGCGCTGAGAGACGGAGAAAACATGGACATGACCCGACGCAGCATCCTCAAGACCGCCGCCGGAACGGCGTTCGCAATTGCCGCGGGCCGGCTTGCAGCCGCAGAGCAGAAACAGAGAACACTGCTGATCCTCGGCGGCACCGGCTTCATCGGCCCGCACCTGACCGAGCAGGCGCTCGCTCGCGGATGGAAGGTCACGCACTTCAACCGCGGCAAGCACGATGCCGAAGTCGAAAATGTCGAGACGCTGCTCGGCGATCGCAAGGGACAGCTAGATTCGCTGAAGGGCCGCAGCTGGGATGCGGTCGTGGACAACACCGGCTACATCCCGAAGTACGAGAAGATGTCCGCGGACCTGCTCGCGCCGAACACCGGCTACTGCCTCTACATCTCGAGCATCTCCGCCTACGCGAGCTTCGAGAAGCCGAATGACGAGTCCTCCCCGCGCGGCGTGCTCGCGAACATCGACGAGGAGCAGGTCACCAATGACAGCTACGGCCCAATGAAGGCATTGTGCGAGGACTACGTGCGCCGGGCCTTTGGGACGCGATCCTCGATCGTGCGCCCCGGCTACATCGTGGGTCCGCTTGATCCGACCGACCGGTTCACCTACTGGCCGGTGCGCGTGGCGCGCGGCGGCGACATGGCGGTGCCGGGCACGCCGGCCGACCCGATCCAGATCATCGACGTGCGCGACCTGACACGCTTCATGATGGATCTGGTCGAGCGTCGCGTGGACGGATTCTTCAACGCCGTCACGCCGCCAGGCAGCATCACGATGGGCGCGCTTATCGACTCGAGCAAGCGGATTTCCGGCGCCGACACTCACGCGGCCTGGATCGACGAGGATTTCCTCGCCCGGCAATTAAAGCCAGAGGAAATGAATTTCGCCCCCTGGGGCCCGATGCGTGGCGTCGAGGCCGGCGCCTCGCTGACCGGGATCAGGCTTTCAGTGGCCCAGGGGCTGACGAGCCGCCCGCTCGACGACACCGTACGTGACACACTCGCCTGGCATGCGACCCGCCCGCCCGAGCGGCAGGCGACGCTGCGTTCCGGGCTGTCGGCCGGGCAGGAAACGAAGTTGCTGGCGGCCTGGAACGCGCGCAAAACGGGCTGAGCGGGCGTAAGATTCCCGGACGCAGCTGCGGCTGGGAGACGACCATGCGGACCGTACGTCAACTACTCGATGGAAAGCCGTCCGGAGTCCACACCGTGGACACCGAAGACCCGGTCCGCACCGCGATCCAGTTGATGGCCGATCACTTCGTCGGCGCACTGCCCGTGTTGAGCGGCGGCCGGCTGGTCGGCATCGTCTCGGAGCGCGATTACGCTCGCAAGGTCGTGCTGTTGGGCCGCAATTCCACCGAGACGACAGTCGCGACGATCATGAGTTCGCCGGTCATCCAGGTCGGACCGCAGAACAGCGTCAACGACTGCATGATGCTGATGACCGACAAGCGCATCCGCCACCTGCCGGTGGTCGAGAATGACGAACTGATCGGCGTGATCTCGATCGGCGATTGCGTCAAGGCCGTCATCGACGAGCAGCGCCACGAGATCGAGGATCTCAGGCGCTACATCGCCGGTTGAGGCTCACCAGCTGCCGGTATTCGGCATCGACGCCCAGGGCTCGCGCGGCGGCAGTGCCTCGCCCTTCTGCAGCAATTCGATCGAGACATTATCCGGCGAGCGTACGAAGGCCATGTGCCCGTCGCGCGGCGGCCGGTTGATCGTGACACCGGATGCCTGCAGCTTCGCGCACAGCGCGTAGATGTCGTCCACCTGGTAGGCGAGATGGCCGAAGGCGCGGCCCATCGTGTATTGCTCCGGGTCCCAGTTCCAGGTCAGCTCGACCTGCGCCTCGCCGTCGCCCGGCGCGGCGAGAAATACAAGCGTGAAGCGCCCGCGTTCGCTGACGTTTCGATCAATCTCCACGAGCCCGAGCTTGTTGCAGTAGAAAGCCAGTGACTGGTCAAGGTCGGTGACCCGGACCATCGTATGCAGGTATTTCATGCGAAGAAAACTACCAGAAATCCCGCCAGCGCACCGCCCGCAATGACCCACAGCACGTCCACGCGGCTCCATTCCAGCAGGATCAATGCGGCGATCGCGATAGCAAGCGCCGGCCAGCGCGGCGCTCCGAATCCGGCCGGGAAGATGACGGCGCCGGCGAAGACGACGGCGAGATTCGCGATCACGCCCACCACCGCCGCCGTGATGCCTGACAGTGCGCCCGCAAGCCGGGGATTCGCGGTCAGGCGTTCGACATAGGGCGCACCGACCAGGATCAGCGCGAAGGACGGCAGGAATGTTGCCCATGTCGCAAGGAGCGCCGTGGTCGTAGCCGTCGCCGCCGGTCCCGCCACTCCCGGCGCGTTCCATCCAGCCATGAATCCGACGAACTGCAGCACGATGATCAGCGGCCCCGGTGTCGTTTCCGCGAGCGCAAGACCGGCAACCGTGTCTGCCGGCGTGAGCCACCCATAGACCTCGACCGCCTGCTGCACCACGAAGGCGAGCACTGCGTAAGCACCGCCGAATGTCACGAGTGCGGCCGCCGTAAAGAATCCGTAGACCTGCGAGTGAATCGATCCTGGTCCGGTCGTGGCCAGGACGATTGCGGCGGGCAGCGCCCACAACAGAATGCCGGCAAGCAGGACTCGCCATGGGAACTTCACTGCGTCGACACGCGTCGGCGGCGCGGCATCGCGGCGCATCAAACCACCGAGCAGTGCGGCCGCCAGCAGCAGCAGCGGAAATGGCGCGAGATGCCCGGCCATGACCACAAAGGCGACCGGCGCGATCAGCCAGTGCACCGGCGCGGACAGCGCACGCCGCGCTACACGAATCAACGCATGCACGATCAGCGCAACGACCATCGCCTTCAGCCCGAACAGCAGCGCGGCGATTGCGGGAACCTGTCCGTAGATCGCGTAGATAAATGACAGGCCGAGCAGCAGCACGATCGCCGGCACGATGAAGAACAGGCCCGCGATGATTCCACCCGCTTTTCCATGAAACCGCCAGCCGAGGTAGATCGCGAGCTGCAGAGCCTCGGGGCCCGGCAGCAACATGCAGAAATTCAGCGCGTTCATGAATGACTGCTCAGCGAGCCAGCACCGCCGCTCGACGATCTCGCGGTGCATGATCGCGATCTGGCCGGCCGGGCCGCCGAACGAAATGAAGCCGAGTTTCAGCCAGAACAGGAAGGCCTCGCGGCGCGACGGAATCACCGGCTCGCTGGTCACAGTCGTCAAGCCAGCACTCTCAGGCTTCGGTGATCGGCGCGTACCAGGGCAGCGCCTTGAATTTTGCGATCCAGGCACTGATCGCGGGATGGTCCGCAAGCCGGTAACCCGCCTCGTCCGCGACATGTGTATAAGCGAAGAGCGCGACGTCCGCGAGCGTCACCTTGTCGCCGACCAGCCAGTTCCGGCCCGCGAGTTCGCGCTCGAGCACGGCGAGTGCGTCGGCGCCGCGCTGGAAGCGCTCCTTGTAGCGCTCACCGAAATCGGCGGGTGATTTCTTCAGCGACTTGAGCCAGAAGCGAACAGTGCCGATGCCGGGCTCGAGCTGGTACTGCTCGAAGCACATCCACTGCCACATCAGCGCGCGCTCGTAGGGATCGGAAGGGATCAGTGCGGAACCTTCCGCCAGGTAAGCGATGATCGCATGGCTCTCGGCAATCGGGCCGCGACCCGGCACCATCAGCACCGGAATCTTTCCATTCGGATTGATCGCCAGATACTCCGGCGTGCGCGTCGCGCCGGCGACGATATTCATCTCTTTCAATTCATAGGGCATGCCGAGCGCCTTCAGCACCAGGCGGCATTTGTAGCCGTTGCCCGAAGGCAGGTAGTCGTACAGCACGAGACTCATGTGGAGGACCCCGCAAGCAGGCGGCGCGCCTCGCGAGCAGCGCGGAGACCCGACATGTGCGCGCCGTGCAGCGTGCCATACGCCGTCTGTTCGGTGTGTTCGCCTGCAAACACGATTCGCCCGCCCACCGGCCGGGCCAGGATTGCACGCGCGCCGTAGCGCCCCGGCAGGCAATGCGAATAAGAGCCGCGGGCGAATGGATCGGATGACCAGGCGGTCGTGGCGCCGCGATCGAACTGGCGGCGCAGGTCACCGCCCAGCATCGTCGTCAGTTCCGTGAGTGCATGCTCGATCGTTGCGGCCTCGCCTGCTGCTTCGAGCTCGTACGCGAACCTTCCCGCGGACAACCCGATGCAGACATTGCTGCCCCACAGCCGCGTCAGGTACTCGATGCGGCGCCCGTCTTTGCGGCGCAGTTGCCAGAACTCCGTGCGCTCCGACGGAAATACATTGCGCTTGAATCGCAGCGCCACCTTGTTCATCAGCCCGAGCGGCAGGTCGTGATGAGCCTGCAGCACCTCGACCGGCAGGTGCGGCGAGAAGATCACGGCGCCATCCGTGATAACCGTGGTTGGCAATGCCACGACGACCACGCGCGCGCTGCTTGCCCCCGCATTCGTGTCCACCGTCACACCACGAGCTGTCCAGCGGATGCGCGAGACCGGCGTGCGAAGCCGCACGGGGACTTCGCGCGCGTAATGTGCGAGCAACGTGCCGTAGCCGCGCGGAATCATCAGGTCGTCGCCTTCCTCGATGAACTGCTGCGAGTCGAGCACCGAGTAATTGGGCGGCTCGATGCCTTCCCAGGATGTCAGGCCCGACTCCGCCATCGAATACCAGGGATCGGCGAGCGTCGCCTGCGTGAATGCGGCTTCGGCAGGAATGTCGAGTCCGCGGCGCGCCGCTTCTTTCATTTCGCGTCCCATGCGTTCCTGGACGGCGCGGTAGCCCGCCGTCTCGGCGCCGCCCATGCGCCGCGGTCCGTCGTAGATCTGGCGCGGAAATTTGTCGGCGAAAACCTCGAAGTCATTCTGTCGCGCATAGGCGACCAGGGGATTCACGTCGGAAGCATGCAGCCAGGAACAACCGCGATCCCAGGGCACGCCGAGACTCGTATCCGTGAATGCGCGGCCGCCGATGCGATCACGTGCCTCGAGCACCAGTACGTTGATTCCCGCAGCCAGCAGTTCCTTCGCCGCCGTGAGCCCCGCGCCGCCGGCGCCGATGACGATCACATCGGTTGGCGCCGCCTGCGCCAGCAGCCGTCCACCGAAGCCGCCGAGTACGGCCGCGGCGCCGATTCCCTGCAATAGTTTCCTGCGATTCAACACGCGATGGTGCTCCGCCAGATCTGCAATTTGCGAAGATAACTCATCCCGGCATGCGCCGGGCTGGTTGAGGGCAACAGTTGGCATTCGGGTTGGTGAGCGGGCGGCAACTGCCCCTGCGCGTGGCGGCGCCAGGCGGACTCGGCCTTGCGGCCATTGAAACAGACGACTGTGATTTGCCTGTGGCTGGTGAGGAATGAGGCGAAATCGTTGACGACGATCGATTCATCGTCGATCGCAGAATCGAGACTGCCTTGCCTGACGCAGCTTCCGATCACGTCCCAGAGCGCAATGCCGGCCGCCGCGAGCGCTGCCTTGCGGCGCGTGTAAGACGCCTTTGGATCGAAGCCGCAGATCACCCCGAGGATCGGCCAGAAATGATTGCGCGGGTGCGCGTAGTACTGCCCCGCGGCAAGCGAAGCGTCACCCGGCATGCTGCCGAGAATCAGCAGGCGCGCCGATGGGCGCGCAATCGGTGGTAGGCCGTTGATCAATTTAGGCAAAGGGGACGCTTCCCTTTTCTTGGGGCGCATATGAAGGAAAATAAGGGAAGCGTCCCCTTTATGTGCGAGCGATCGCAGCGACGTATAGCACCGGGCCGGTCGGCGCACCAGTCGGCGAGCCGCCAAGCGGTTCCTCGCTCACTGCCACATTGGCAGCCAGGCCGACAGCTGCGCGTTGCCGTTCATCGAGCACAAGACGCAGGCGCCCGCTGGCAGGCATCAGGCCGAGGGAGACCGGCGAAGCCTCCGGCGGCAGGGCCCAAAGTTCCAGCGACCGCTGGTCAGGATAACTGACTGCGCCGACCGCGCTGACCTCAACGTATTCGCCATCCGCGGCGAGTTCGACGCGCCAAAGCGCCTCGCCTGCCTTGCTTGCGATGACTGCCTCCGCCGCCGGGGGGGCGACCCGCAACTGCTGCCACAGGAACCAGCCAAACCCCAGTACCGCGATTGCGGCGATGGAGGCCGCAACGGCACGCCAACGACCCTGCAGCACCGGTCCGATCTGGCGCTCGATCGATACCCAGACGCCGGGAGACGGCGTAACGGGCTCGAGCTGGAACGCAAGCCCCGCAAGCCTGTCTTCCCAGGCGCGCACGCGCCGCTCCACGAACGGGTCGGCGTCACGCCAGCGCTCAAAGCGCCGCCGCGCGGCGCCGGCCAGCGTGCCAAGCACGAATTCGGCGGCCAGCAGGTCAAGCACGTCTGCCTGGTTGGGCTTCATGATTCGAGGCACCGTCGCAAAGCCGTCAGTCCGCGGCGAATCCAGCTCTTGACCGAGCCCAGCGGCTCGCCGATCTGGTCGGCAACTTCCGCATGAGTCATGCCATTCTGGTACGACAAGAGAATGCAGTCGCGCTGCCGCGATTGCAGCGCAGCCAGGCAGCCGTCGAGCGCCGCTGCGGCGTGATGTCCCAGCGCCATCAACGAATCGTGCGGCTCCTCATCGGCCGCCATTTCAGCGATGTCATCCGAACTGCCAGCGGCAAGGCGCCGCTCGCGGCGTTGCAGGTCGATCGCGCGATAGCGCGCGATGGCGATCAGCCAGGCCCAGGACGAACCGCGGCCGCGCTCGAATCTTATTGCCTGGCGCCAGACCTGCACGTAGACATCCTGCAATGCGTCCTCGGCAAGCGCGCGATTCCTGAGAATCCGCATCAGGCAGGCAAGCAATTGCGACGAAGTCATTTCGTAGAGGCGCTGGAAAGCCTGCCGGTCCTGGCGCGCACAGGCAGCCAGCAACCCAGCCACTTCAGGCTCCGTGTCCAGACTAGCTGATACCGCCATCCTGATTAGTATACGCAGCGCCCGCGGTGGCGGATGCGACGTGGCATCAACGGGTCCGGCGGATCATAGCCGGCCGACCAACCAGATCGCTCCGGTGAAGGCTGTCGCCATTGACAGGGCCGGCATGAAGCGCCGCGAATACCGGGCTCTGCGGCTGAGCAGCCACAGTACCGGGAGCGTCACTGCGACGATCATGAGTTGCGCAAGTTCGACCCCGAGATTGAATCCGGCGAGCATCGGAGCAAGGCGCGACCCGTCCGCCGCGATTTCCCGAAGGGCGTTCGCAAAACCGAAGCCGTGCACGAATCCGAAGCCGAATGCCAGTCGCAATCGCCAACCGGACGCGGCTGGAAAGAGATTCAGCAGCCCCGCCACCACGATCGAGCCCGCAATCGCGACTTCGATCGGCTGGACCGGAATCTGGACCACGCCTGTGAACGCGAGACCGAGTGTGATCGAGTGCGCGATCGTGAATGCGGTAACAACCTTCAGCAGGTCGCGAATGACTTCGCGGCTGCTCTCCGCCGCGGTCCAGCCCACTTCCGTTCCGCGCAGCACGCTAGGCAGCAGCAGCAACAGCAGGAATGCGATGTGGTCATAGCCGACCAGCACATGCCAGACACCTTCGCGCAGGAAGCGCAGCAGGGTGTCGAGCATTGACGGCGTGGCCGGCTCGATCCAGCTTGCGCCGCCCATCGACAGCACCGCGGGGAACCGTCCATTCGGTGTCTGCACGTCGAGCAATGTGGAATAGCCGCGGCTGCCGAAAAACATGGCCGTCGTGACATCAACCGGGCCGCTCCGCGGGCATGCTCCATTCAACTGCAGCGACAGATACAGCTGCGACTGGCGCTGCCTGGTCGTGAGCTCACCGATCGTCAGCCGGCATCGGTCACCGCCGCGGCGCAGGTCGAGACGGCTGGTCGCAAACAGCACTATCACCGCGCGCCGCGCGCTGATTTCGGCCGCAGTGAAAACGCCGTCGCCGTTCGCATCGAGTTCGAGAGGCAATTGCAGATCGGCAGCGGCAATATCCCAGGTGGCGGAGATCCCGGCGTTCTGGTCACCGGAAACGACGCGGAGATAACTCGCGCCATTTGCGTGTGCCTCAGCCACCTGACCCGCCAGCATCGCCATGCAAGCCGCGAGCAGGACAAGGACCGCGCGTACGTACGACCGCAATCGGGGCGCGACCGCGTCGGTCATGACCGCGCCTGCACCGCGGGGGCGATGATCTTGTTCCGGCACGCGGCGTTTCGCGCAGTGCCTGCGTCCCCCGTGACAACCAATGATCGCGACGGAATCTCGAACGTCAATGACGCCCAGAGGCTCTCCCAGTCCGCAGCCACATCATGGGGAGCCTTGATCATGTGTACAGCTGCGACCCGCCACATGCCCGGTGCGTGCAGCCGGAAGCTCGCGCGCCCATCCGCATCGGTGCGAGCTTTCAGGTCATCGTCCGTGGTGCCGGGTCGTGTCGCCGTGACGAGCGCGTCCACAAGTGGCTTGCCTTCGAACAGCAACCGGTAGGAATGCAGATCATCCTCACCCGCGGGCGATTGATCGCGCTCAGCCATTACTTCCAGGCGCAATCCCATGCGCCGGTCGACGACGCTGCCGTCGACATTGCCCACGCTGATCAGCGCCTTCGAATTACGGGAGTAGGCTTCGTGCACAATTTGCTGATCGGCGCTCAGCTTGCCGCGCAGCGCAATGATTTTCTCCAGGCCCTTGTCTTTCAGATACTCGTCGAATTTCGCCGCTGGCATCTCGGTGAATGCACGATTGCTGCGGTAGGCGATCACGTAGCCGCCCGGCGCCGTGAAGCGCGCAACGCCTGCGGGTTCAGAGCCGTCAAGCCCGACGATCGGCTGTTCTCCGGCAGGGCCTGCGGCAACGAACATCTCGATCCGCTGCGCATTGCGGGCCAGCGACCAACCCTCGAAACCATCACCGACGCATAACCGGATGCCGAGACGTCCGCCGAGCTCGTGCGTGAAATCCGCCGGCTCAACCCAGAATTCGTGTGCGCCAGCGGTCGCACACGCCAGCCACGCCATGAACCCGAGAAAAATCGCCGGCGACCTGGATATCAGACTGTTCATGTCAGTCAGCTACGGCCCTGCGCAATTCCGGGTCGGACTTCAACAGGGCTGCAAATCGCCCGTGATCGACCGGCGTGAAATCGTCACCGGTATCGGCATCCACGATGTCCAGCAGATCGTCGATGCTCAGCGACTCCTGCAGCAGGCCAGTTGTGTCCGACTGCGGCAGGAATTCGGACGCAGGGTTTGCGCCGGTTGGCGGCATCCCTCGGCGGTCATTGGCCATGACGGTGTCGGCCGCCCTGTCCAGCGTAGCCACGGCGGCCGGGGCCGTTGGCTGCTGTCGATGCATAATTTCGCTGGTTGCGTTGCGTTTCAACGCGAATGATCCCGCCAGGGTGGCCAGGGCACAGATAGTGATGGCCCCGATGCGCAGCGTGTTCACGGTGCTTCTCCCCTCAGGTCGGGATCCTGCCCGCCATTTCTGGCGGGCAGGATCCCAACGGTCGAGAATGCCTTCGAATCCTAAGGCGTCGAGTCCTTGCTGTTGTTCGTGCCGGAATGCGGCGTCGCAAGGTAAGGGAAGACCTGGTGATACGGCACGTCGTTCGCCGCGATGTTGTCGCCGACAACGGTGATCGTCGAGTAGCCAGGGCCGCTCGCGATTGCGGTCAGCGCGATGTCGACCACGTCATCGCCGAAGCGGCGGCCATTCGGCCAACCACCCGATACCCCATTGGTCGTGTCGCCGCCGATGAAGCCGAGCCGGTCGAATCCTGCCTGACCCGCCAGGCGCACCGCATTGGTCGTCGTCGCGACCTTCAGCACCTCAGGAATGAAGATCTTCTCGAGATCGGCTCGACCGGTCGCCACGAAGCTGGTGCCGTACACCGCATTGATCAGCGCCGCGAGTTCCGGGTTCCGCGCGTACTTGGCAAACTGCGCGTCCTGCGACGCTGGCGTGCGGTTGAAGCGATCCTTGTCCGCGAACGCCACCAGGCCTTCGGTGAACAACGGATTGCCGAGCCGCGACACCTGCTGCCAGCCTCCCAGGTTCAGCCGCGTGCCGTCGCTCTTGCGCACAGTGATCCGCGGGCGGCTGACCGACGCGTAGACGCCGACACCCGTCTGTTGACCGAAAAACACCGAGTCGTACGGGGTCGGAATGTCCAGGGCCTCGAGCTTGCTCAAGGGGATCTGCATCGCGACCGACAGCACGTTGAAGCCCTTGAAGCCGTCAACCCCGTTGCCGTCCTGGCCCAGACCGTCCGACAGGCTGCCGTTGTTGTCCAGAATGCGGACGTTCAGCAAGTCGAAAATGCCCGGGATGTCCGAGAAAAAACTGTCATCCCGGGGACCGGCCCAGACGACCTCACCTGAATTGAGACCACGGATCGTCGAGCTGGTGTAGACGTCCAGATCCCCCGGGGTCGTGGCGCCTGATACCGCCCTGCCGTCGGCATCGTTGTAGAACGGCGTGACGTTCTTGCCGACGTTCGGCGGCGGCACCAGCAGATTTTTCCCGATCGTATGCTCGCCATTCGCAGTCACCTTGGTGACGCGGAAGGTTTGCGTAAAGTTCTGGCGCGCATCGCCAACCGCCATGATCGGGCCGACTTCCGTCCCAAGGCCGTAGGAGAGGATCGTCTTCCTGTTCTTGTAGCCGGCATCCACGGGCGAGAACGAGAAGTCATAGCGCAACTTGGTCACGCCATTTTTCGGGTCCGTAATGTGGATGCTGTAGCGCGCGTCGTCGGCAAAGCGCTCGTACTGGGCGCCGTCGCCCGGCTCCGAGAACGGCCGGAAGCTCATGCTGACGTTCAGCACCTTGATCGACGGGTTGTCGTACTGCGTGCCGATGAAGGCATAAACATCCGTCAGATTCGCCTGCGGATCCTGCTTGATCAGCGGCGCATCGCTGTGATTCGAGGCGAGCACCGCAGGTGCGGCCCCGAGTGTCGAGACTGCCCCAAGGGCCAGCATCAGGCCCTTGCGAAGTGATTGCCCAGTATCCATCTGCCTGTCTCCTTAGGTTGGGTGCAAGGCATATACGGGGCGCCGGAGCGAATGGATGCACTAAAAAGAAAGGCCCGCCGAAGCGGGCCTTTCATCAGCAGAGAAAGTGGAGCCTTACCAGCGGCCACCACCGCCACCGCCACCGCCACCACCGCCACCGCCGCCACCCGAACGGAAGCCACCGCCACCGCCCGGACGACCGCCGCCACCCGGACGGCCACCGCCGCCGCCGCCGCCTGCGCCGCGCGGACGATCCTGCGCTTCATTGACGCGCAGCTGACGACCGCCCAGCGAGAAGCCGTTCAGCGCCTCAATGGCCTTCGCGGCCTCAGCCTGCGGCATTTCGACGAAACCAAAGCCGCGCGGACGACCGGTCTCGCGATCGGACGGCAGCGCAACGGACTCGACCGTGCCATGTGCGGCGAACAGGTCGCGAACCTGTGTTTCAGTCGCCGAAAAAGGCAAGTTTCCAACGTAGATCTTCATGACTCGAGCTCTCACTTTTCATTAACAATGGGCCGCGATCCGCCATCGAATCGATGGGCGGCAGCGGCCATTCACTACACGGCAGGAAACACGGTCGGGATCGTCTGGCGGGCGTGGGCCTTGCTAGGGCGAACCTTCGAACAGCTCCTGTCACCTGATCGCTGGATGTCGACGATGCACCGGGGCGCTTTCAAGCACTTGAAAATGCAGGGTGAACAGGCTGCGATCGGCGCGGAGGATACCACGGTGGCCCAATCGGCACCATTTCCGCCCCGGCCCGCGGCCGGCCAGGGACGTAACCCCGCCAATTTAGTGAATCAATCCAGTCGCTTGCGGAACCGTGCAGCCGCCAGGGAGAACATCACGACCAGAAATACGACCAGTTTCAGGAGCGGGACATGCATGTCGGCGAGCGTTGCCCCGCGCAGCGTGATCCCGCGAACGATCTCGTTGAAATGGGTCAGCGGCAGAACCTGGGCAATGGCTTGTGCAAACTCGGGCATGCCCTCGAATGGAAACATGAAACCCGACAGCAGGATCGACGGAAGCATGGTCACGAAGGCCATCTGGAAGGCCTGGAACTGAGTCTGCGCAATGGTCGAAATGAAAAGTCCGAGCGCGAGTGACGCAGCGATGAAGACCAGCGCACCCAGGTACAGGTCCAGGAGACTGCCGACCATCGGCACGCCGAACAGCAACCGCCCGACGCCCAGGATCAGCGTCGTCTGGATCAGGCCGATGATCACGTAAGGCAGCAGCTTTCCGGCCAACAGCTGGCCGCGAGTGACTGGCGTCGTGATCAGCAGCTCGAGGTTGCCGCGTTCGCGTTCGCGAACGATCGCGCCCGATGTGAATATCACCATCGTCATTGTCAGGATCGTGCCGATCAGCGCCGGCACGATTTGTACGGCCGTGCGGCGCGCCGGGTTGTATTCGGTTCTGATCGCAAAATGCGGCTCGCCGCCGGCGCTTGCCCCTGCGCGTTGCAGCACCGGCATCGAGCCGAGGCCCTGCGCCAGGTCCTCCAGCGAAGGCTGGCTGCCGTCCACCAGCAACTGCACGGCGGAACGATCGCCCTCGAACAGGCGGCGCTCGAGGTCCGCCGCGATCACGATGCCGACCCTTGCGTCGCCACGCTGCATCAATTTCTGCAGTTCGCGCTCACTGCCGGCCTCGTGAACGACGCGCAGCACCTGCGTCGCCTGCAGGTCGCCGACCAGCTGCCTCGACAAGGACGTGCGCGACTGGTCGAGCACGGCTGCGTCCACGTCGCGCACGTCGAAATTGATCGCATAGCCGAACAGCAGCATCTGGATGACCGGGACGCCGATAATCATGCCGAAGGTGACACGGTCGCGCTTGAGCTGCCTGGCCTCCTTGGCTGCGATCGCGAACAGGCGATCGATCCAGATCACGCAGCGCGCTCCACACCGGCCCGGCGCAATTGCGTGGCGGCGACGAATACGTCCTCGAGCGTCGCGCCGACGCGCTCGATGCGCGCATCCGCGCAAAGCGCCGAGACGGCGGCGCCGAGTTCACGTTCCGGCTCAACCGCATCACGATGCATAAGCACGTGCAGGCGGTTGCCGAGCTGCGCCATGCTCCTGACCGCCGGCACCGCAGCCAGCGCGCGCCGCGCCGCCGTGAGGTCCGCGCATTCGATCTCGATCACGGTCGCATCGATGTCGCGCGCAAGCTGCTTTGGCCCGCCTTCGGCGGCGATGCGGCCGCGGTCCAGAATCGCGAGCCGGTGGCAGCGCTCAGCCTCGTCCATATAGTGAGTCGAGACCAGGATTGTCGTACCGCGTGCAACCAGCGCAAACAGGTTCTCCCAGAAATCGCGGCGATTCTGCGGATCGACGGCACTGGTCGGCTCGTCGAGCAGCAGTAGCTCCGGGTCGTGCAATGTCGCCGCGGCGAGCGCGAGGCGCTGGCGCTCGCCGCCGCTCAGGGTTCCGGCACGCTGGTCTGCGTGTGAAGCGAGATCATAGTCGCGGATTCGCTCTTCCATGCGCGCGCGGCGGGTCGTGGCGTTGAGCCCGTAGATCCTGCACATGAAATCCAGGTTCTCGGTGACCGTCAGGTCATCCCACAGCGAAAAGCGCTGGGTCATGTAACCGAGCTTGCGGCGCACGGTCTCGGCCTCGCGCGGAACGTCGTAGCCGAGCACTTTGACCGTGCCGCTGCTGGGAACGAGCAGGCCGCACAGCATGCGGATCGTGGTCGACTTACCGGAGCCGTTGGGACCGAGAAATCCATAGATCTGCGCCCTCGGCACGTCGAGGTCGATGCCGTCCACCGCGGTGACTGCACCGAATCGGCGCGTGAGCCCGCGCGCGGAGATCGCAACCGTCACGGGCTTGCCCGGTATTCCAGCATCGTCACTTCGACCGGCATGCCGGTCGGAAGGCCAGCGGCCTCAGGTTCCGTCAACACGACTTCGGCGAGGAACGACAGCCGGCTGCGGTCGCGTTCGTTGAGTGCGTAATAAGGTGTGAAGGCGGCTTCCGACGAGACATAGCGCAGCTCGCCGCGCCAGTCGTGATCCGTTCCGTCGATGCGGACATTCGCGGGACTGCCCGCCTTCACCGACGCACGCATCGGTTCCGGAATG
Source organism: Steroidobacteraceae bacterium (assembly GCA_016844605.1). Taxonomy (GTDB): domain Bacteria; phylum Pseudomonadota; class Gammaproteobacteria; order Steroidobacterales; family Steroidobacteraceae; genus SCUD01. Next base: position 921 of record JAENJD010000031.1, on the reverse strand, counting down.
AAGACCCGTGCATAAGGTTGCCCGGCCGCGAGCAGCACGGCGATGGGCGCGCCGCGTGGCGGACGCTCGCCCAGTTCATACGGCAAGGCATCGACGATACCGGCGCGCGGCGCGCTAACCATGTGCCGTGCGAGTGAGAGTTCAAGCTCCGCGACCTGCGCGCGCGCACCGGCAAGGGCGGCAGCGGCCTGCTCGACTACTTCACTGCGCGTGCCGCGCTCGAGTTCCGCGAGCCGCTCTTTTGCCGCGCGTTCGTCAGCGGCCGTTCCGTCGCGCAACCCACGCTGGCGGTCCAGCTCGCTCGCCGGCAGCATGCCGTCGGCGACCAGCTTTTCGATGCGCCTGAATTCGCCGGCCGCAGCTGTGGCCTTCGACGCCGCGCCCTCCGCGAGCGCGCGCGCCTCGCGCACCTGCTCGCGGCGCGCCCCGGCCACCAGTTCCGCCTGGCGCCGCTCCGCCTGTTTCATTGCGGCGCGCGCCTGCGCGAGCCGTGCCTCGACCGCTGCCGGATCGAGCCGTAGCAGCAACTGGCCCTCGGTCACGGCATCGCCCTCGCGGACCGCGACCTCGACGATGGGTTCCTGCGCCTCGGCCACCAGTTCCACCCGGTCGCGCTCAAGCGTGCCGAGCAGAGCATCACCATCGCCACCGCAGGCAGTCAGCGCCAGCGCCGCAACCACGACCAGTGCCCGACTCCCATGCATCATTCAGTATCTCCGACCCCGAATTCACGGATAATACCAACCATGCGCGTCCGTATCGCCATCGCACTATGCGGTTGTCTTGCAATTGCGCAAGCAGCCGGAGCCGCCGACGGAGACAAGCCGATGATTTCGATCGCCATACACGGCGGCGCCGGCGTCATCAGCCGGGCCACGATGACCGAGGAGAACGAGAAGGCCTATCGCGCCGACCTGGAGC
>JAENJD010000131.1 GCA_016844605.1 Steroidobacteraceae bacterium | reverse complement strand
CGCCGCTCATCCACGCAGACCGCGACATCGATGTCGCTATGGGGCTGGGCGCGTCCCGTGGCCTGCGAGCCAAACAGGTAGGCTTCCAGCACCTCTTCGTGGCGCTCGAGGAGAGCAACAAGGCGCCGTGCCAGCTCCGATTGCGCGCTGCCAGTCTGCGCCGGTGCGGGGGATTCAGTCATCGAGCTCATGGCGCAAGCATAGCGCGATTTCCGTACCTACCGATGCGCCGCGGCTCCCGCGGCCCCGTTATATGCCGGCACCGGCTGGGGAAAGCCATTGAAGCCGAGCGCGCCGACCGGCCCCCCCATCCGATCGTTGTTATTGGATCGCCCTGTCCGCCTGCGCCAACGCGGTGGGCGGGATTGCAAGACCCGGGGCCCTGGCCGTCGATCGGCTCGAATTTGGTCGGCTGCTCCACGGGCAGATCGGCCGGCTTTGCGTCCTTGAGGATCCGGTCCAGGTAATACGTCCTACCCTCGCTGCGGGCTCACGGCACCACCTGCACGAAGGGGGTGGCCCGGATGTCGGTCGCGGATTTGTTCAGGCCCAGGAGCCGGTGCAACACCGCGAGAATTTCCAGGGTGTGATCCCGGCGCGCCACGTAGTCCGGGGGGCAGTCGGCTGCCTGCGCGGTATCGCCCAGCCCGTCGTAATCCGCCACGAAGTACCGCCGCCCAGGGCTGCAGGAGGCCGGAAACGCGCACACGCGCATGCTTAGCGGGAGGTATTTCGGCCCGCAAGACCGCGCATTGGTCGCGAGGGCACAGGACGACCGGCAGGTTCCGGAGCGCCTGACCGGCGATGCGTAAACGACTTCGCAACAGCCTGCTCTCCGCAGGAGGTTTCCCGGCCCGTAGGCGTTGCGGCTGCGGCGCGCAAAGGGTAAATTGTCGTTGGACCAATCAGCGAGCGCTGCCGAAGCACGATCATGAACGCGCCACATCGTTTCATTCCTGATCCCCGGGTTGAGGCCGCCATCGAATACGGCCTGGGACTGAAGATCGACGCCCCCTGGGAAACCAACGGACAAGGACAAATCATTGTGAATCCGCCCGTCGGCCTTCTTCATGCAAAACGGGCCGAGCAAATCAGCGAGAACGTCAAGACACGATTGCAGGGCTGGCACCTGTGGCCTGAAGTCGGGGTGCACACGGCGGACGGCGTCAAGGCGCCGGACCTGTGCATCGCCTCGCCCGGCTTCGATGAGCGTGCCGATGCCCGTGGATTCCTGCTCGCCGCGCCCGAGATCTGCGTCGAGATCATGTCTCCCAGCAACACCTGGGAAGAAATGCGCCACAAGGTGCTGCTGTATCTCGCCGCCGGCGCGCGCGAGGCCTGGGTGTGCGACGAGGCGGGGAAGCTGCACTTCTTCGACGGGACCGGCGAGCGCGGGGCTTCGACGCTTGTGGCCGGGATGCCGAAGAATTTCGCAGCTTAGAAGGACGTTCAACGGCACGGTTCTGCGAGTCCTTGCAGCCGCAGTCCGTCGCCGGTCGCCGGTGCGATACGGCCGCCGAGCGCCGGGTACAATTCTAAACTTTCCGTTTCGCAGGGGCAGTATGGGCGCTGCAACGTGGCAAACACGGTTGTCAGAAATGGCAATTGTTCCCAATGTTATTACGATGAACCAAGTGGCATCGTCGCTGCACAACCTGCTCACCGGCAGGATTCGACGGGTACGAGAGACAGGGCGAATCGATCCGGCCCCGAAGTCTGAACCGCGTGCCGGCGCGCAGCAATTGCGTGCTTGAACCCGCCCCGAATCGCGCGCAATGCACATTTTGTTAATGTCGCTCCGGTACGCATCCCCGGAGGGGGCGATCGGAGCGAGTGTAGTGGTGAAATCTACTCCGCGCATCGATTCACCCTCGAAGGACCAACAATGTCGACTCCTTCGAGAACGTTTACCTGTCCGCCACGGTTGACAGGGGGAATTTCAACAAACTGCTATTGATCAACATGGAGGCTGGTATGAGGATACGAAATGCCGTGTTGCCCATGTTTCAGAACTCCTGACATACCCCCTTCCGAATTTGTCCGCTTTTTGCGTCACGGAGGCCCTTCCACGGCGTAGCGGAGGCGCAGCCGGGTGCCCGGAAACATCGCTGCGCGCTGGTCCATCTCAACGCAGAGTTCGGCGATGGCGCGCGTTCGGTGGGCCGAGCTGAGCGGCGCCAGGGTGATGCGCAGTTCCTTATCATCCTCGGCACGCTTGTAGTGGGGCACGACGAGGCGAAACAGATCGCTCTCGGCCTGGTAGGCCAGCATCTTGAAGAGGTTGGTGAGCAGCTTGCGCTCGGTGGCGAGCTTGAGGACGGGACCCTTGACCACCTGCCCGACGGGTACCCGTGCGGGCATCTTGGCCCGGCGTTGTTCGAGCGTGGCGACGCGCCTCATGGCCGCGCCGATCGCCTTACCGAGATGGGCGTGCGCGTTCTTGAAGCCTCGCATGGTAGGGCGCAGCGCCTCGGGGTTGGCGAAGGCGGCGATGCCGTAGGTCGTGCGCACCCGGCGTAGCTCGTCGCGGGCCTTTGCGAGTTCCTTGTCAAGGGCTTTGCGCGCAGGGTTAGGAACGTCGCGCTGGGGATTGTCTGGCTCGACCTGATAGTCAACCAGTGCGTCCAGGGCATACTCCTCACGCAGGTACTTGAAGAAATTCTCTTGGCGCCAGCGCTCGAACATGCGGAAGGCGACTTCGACAAGCGAGAGGTCCATTCGCGAGGTGAGGATGGGTGTCTGGTGCTGCCCGTCGTCAGAGAGCAAGGTGACTTGGCGCAGACGCAGCTTGCCACCTAGAAACCGCACCTTGTGCTCGGCCAGAAGATAGCGGCGCTCGCGCCCGTCGATGAGGGCAGTGTGAATGTGAAAGCGACGCTTTGCGATGCGGGGGAAGCGGCCCTTGCGGTAGGTGAGGACATCGAAGCCCTGGGCGATGAGCGTGGCAAACAGCTTCGGACTCCAGCCGCCGCGATCGAAGACGACGGTGACGCGTCGGCCTGGCAACAGCGTGCGAATTTCAGCCAAGACGATGGGCAGCATCTTCACCATCCCAGCGTTGGCCTCGGCGGTGAGGACAAACAAAGGTTCTCCCGCAGCGTCATTGACCCAGTAATCCGAGGTGGCCGGCATGGCGCGGCGCATCTGGGCGACGTGGGTTTTGGGCAGGGTGTGCTTGCCGTGGTACACGCGCACGTGCCCGTCAACGTAGAG
>JAENJD010000030.1 GCA_016844605.1 Steroidobacteraceae bacterium | reverse complement strand
CGGATTCGCATAGGCCGGCGGATTGGCGGCTACCGGTGGCGACAGAACATTCACGGCATTCAGCGTAGTGATCTGGTTCGCGCTACGCCCGGTCTGCGCGTAAGTGAGTAATCCATTCTGCTGCGCCGTTTCGAGTCCGAGACTGAAGCCGGCCACCTGCGTGTGGCATTGCATGCACTGCGCTTCACTCGGAAAAATCCAATCCTGCCCCGCGACCATGACGGTCTTGCCGCCGGTCACCCGCGTCGCCTCGGTCTGTGCCGGATTCCACTCGAAGGTGTACCCGGCCCAGACGCCGTCCGGATGACGCATGAAGAGCCGGGTCTCGACGAGCTGGTTGGCGAGCCGGAAATGCTTCACGAGCACCGTTCCGTTCGGCGGGTCCCAGTCGCCATCGCCCTGCACGGCGATGTCCAGGCCGTTCGGCAGCCCGATCCAGCGCTCCTTGACCGCCCCATCCGACCAGAACGCCGCATTGGGCGCGTATGGAATCAGCGTCAGCAGCGGCGGCGCGCCTGTGCTCGACGTGTTGATGCAACCCGTGGCGGACAGTTGCTGCGGCACATTGTCGCCACCGCCTCCGCCCGTGAACACGAGCTGGCGGATCTGGCCGCGGGAATAGTCGAGCAGGAACAGCTCGCCGTCATTGGCCTCGCCGAATGCCGATGGTGACAGCGGTCCTGGCGCGCCGGGCGGTGTTGCGCCGGGCTGCACGAGCGGCGTCAGCGCATAGATGCCGCCGGCACCCGGCGTCAGCGACGCGATCATGCCGCTGCCGAAGTCCGCGAAAATGTAGCGTCCGATCTGCTCGGTCGTCTGCGTGCCGCGATAGACGTAGCCGCCGGTAACCGAGAAGCCCATCGCGCGGCCGTACTCGGCGACCGGATCGATGAGGCCGGCCGTCTGGCAGCCATTCATGGGCTCGAAACAGTGCGCGCCTTCGCGAGAATCCCAGCCGTAATTTCCGCCTCGCTCGATGATGTCGATTTCTTCAAAGCTGTTCTGCCCGACATCGGCGAGCCATAGAACACCGGTCTGGCGATCGAAACTCCAGCGCCAGGGGTTACGCAGGCCCAGCGCATAAATCTCCGGGCAATTCTGCGTGCCGGTGCCGTCGATGTTGCAGCGTGGATTTCCCGCGAAAGGATTGCCGGTGGCGCCGCCCGGGATCCCGTATGGCGCGCCACCCGGCTGCTGGTCCACGTCGATGCGCAGCATCTTGCCGAGCAGCCGCTGCGGATTCTGCCCATTCTCCTGCGGATCGCCGCCGCCGCCGCCGTCGCCCAGGCCGACATACAAAAACCCGTCCGGCCCGAAAGCCAGGTTGCCGCCATTGTGATTGCTGGCCGGCTTGTTGACCGTGAGCAGCACACGTTCGGAATTTGGATTGAGTGTCAGTCCACCATCCGGACTCGTGAATTCCGCGGTGATCGAACGGATTGATCCGCCGACCGATGCGCTGTAGTTGACGTAGGCGCGGCCGTTCACGCCGAAGTCCGGATGGAAGGCCAGGCCCAGCAGCCCCGCCTCGCCACTGTTGAAAACGCGCCCGCTGATGTCGAGGAATGCCTGGGTCGCGGCGACGGTGGCGTTGTTGTCGAATGCGCGGACCAGGCCGCCCTTCTCCAGCACGAACCAGCGCGATGCATCGCCCGGCGCCTGCAGCATTGCGACGGGCGCGGCAAATGTCAGCGCCGGGAATGCCCGCGGCGTCGAAATCGTCGAGTTGCCGCCGGTGCGTGCCGGCGCAACGCAACTCAGGTTGCTGGGTCGCGTGTCGAGGCCGGATCCGGGTGGTGGCGGTGGTGGAGGTGGATTACCGTTGCCCCCGCCTCCGCCTCCGCATGAAAGCAGCGTCGAAACCAGGCAGGCCATGACAATTGCGCGCAGGGGCAAGGGAATATCCATGTCGGGATTGGACCGCGTCAGACTACGAGTAGTTTCCGCGTCCATGCGTCCGTCAACGCACGTCGGCGTGTCGCAGCCTGGCGACAGCGTGCAAACTTCAGAGGCGCTCGACGCCGCGCTTCGCGAGCGGACTTAATCCTGCTCCACCCTGATCGAGGCAGCGCCGGATTTCCGAGCGCATCCGTGGTTCCCAGAACTTCTTGAGGTGGTATGCCACCTGCTCGGCGGCAGATTCCTGATCCGGTTCGGAAGCGAAAAATGCGGCGATGTCATTTGCCATCGTAACGAGTCGTTCGATATTCACTCAGCGACTTCCGGCTTCAGGCCGTCGGCAACGCCGGGCTGCGTTGCGCTCCGCGTTCGGCGCGAATGCGTTCCTGCCAGGCGTCGGGCTGACCGACCTTGACGACCTCGACGGCCGTGACTTTGTACTCCGGGCAATTGGTCGCCCAGTCCGAGTTCTCCGTCGTGACCAGGTTGACGCCGGATTCCGGGAAATGGAAGGTCGTGTAGACGACGCCCGGCGTCATGCGCCGCGACACGACGGCCCGCAGGACCATGTCTCCGGTCCGGCTTGTGATTCCGACCCAATCACCGTCGGAGATGCCGCGGTCCTCGGCGTCATCAGGATGGATGTCGAGGCGGTCCTCTTCCTGCCATGTGAGATTCGACGTGCGGCGGGTCTGCGTGCCGACGTTGTACTGGTAGAGCACGCGACCGGTCGTCAGCAGCAGCGGGAAGCGGCTCGTGCTGCGTTCGGAAGTCGCGATGTATTCGGTCAGGTAGAACTTGCCCTTGCCGCGCACGAATGCGCCGACATGCATCGTCGGTGTGCCATCGGGCGCCGCATCGTTGCAGGGCCACTGGATGCTACCGAGGCGGTCCAGCTTCTCGTAGGTCACGCCGCGGAAGGTTGGCGTCAGGCGCGCGATTTCTTCCATGATCTCGGAAGGATGCGAATAGTGCATCGGGTAGCCGAGCGCCTGCGCGAGCTGCATCGTGACTTCCCAGTCCGCAAGGCCCGCGAGCGGCTCCATCACCTTCCGGACCCGCGAAATGCGCCGCTCGGCGTTCGTGAACGTTCCGTCTTTCTCGAGGAATGACGCGCCGGGCAGGAAAACATGCGCATAGCGCGCCGTCTCGATCAGGAACAGGTCCTGGACGACCACGCACTCCATCGCAGACAGCGCGGCGACGACGTGATTCGTGTTCGGGTCAGATTGGACGAAATCCTCGCCCTGGATGTAGAGCGCGCGGAAACTACCATCAAGCGCGGCCTCGAACATGTTCGGGATCCGCAGGCCCGGCTCGCTCGCGAGCTTCGCATTCCAGTCGCCTTCGAACAGGCTGCGTGTCGCGGCGTCCGACACATGGCGGTAACCGCTGAATTCATGCGGGAATGATCCCATGTCGCAGGCACCCTGCACATTGTTCTGGCCGCGCAGCGGGCTGACGCCCACGCCTTCACGGCCGAGGTTGCCCGTGGCCATCGCGATATTGGCGATGCCCATGACCATGGTCGTGCCCTGGCTGTGTTCCGTGACGCCCAGGCCGTAGTAGATCGCGCTGTTCGGGCCAGCCGCATAGATTCGCGCGGCTTTTCGTACGAGCGCTGCCGGCACGCCGCTGATCGCCTCCGTTGACTCCGGGGAGTTCCGGGAATCCGCGACGAAAGCCTTCCATTTGCGATAGGTGTCGACTTCGCAGCGCTCCTCGGCGTAGGCGTCATTCGCGAGGCCTTCAGTGACGACGACATGGGCGAGCGCATTGATGACAGCCACATTGGTACCGGGTCGCAGTTGCAGGTGTGCGGTCGCTTCAATATGGGGCGTACGCACCAGGTCGATCACGCGCGGGTCGATCACGATGAGTTTCGCGCCCTGGCGCAGGCGGCGCTTGAGTTGCGAGGCGAAGACCGGATGCCCGTCGGTCGGATTGGCGCCGATCACGACGACCACATCCGCCTTCATGACCGACGTGAAGGCTTGGGTTCCCGCGGACTCGCCCAGCGTGTGCTTCAAGCCGTAGCCGGTCGCCGAGTGGCAGACCCTCGCGCAGGTGTCGACGTTATTGGTGCCGAGCGCCGCACGCACGAGTTTCTGCACCAGGAATGTTTCTTCGTTGGTGCAGCGCGAGGATGTGATGCCGCCCACCGAATCGGGGCCGTATTTCTGCTGGATGCGCTTGAACTCGGAAGCGGTGTAGTTGATCGCCTCCTCCCAGCTCACTTCGCGCCAGGGGTCGGTGATCCGCTTGCGGATCATCGGCCGGCGGACCCGGTCGGCGTGGGAGGCATAGCCAAAAGCAAAACGCCCCTTCACGCAGGCATGTCCCTTGTTCGCAGTGCCCGCGCGATTCGGGACCATGCGCACGACCGTCTCGTCCTTGACCTCGGCCTTCAGCGAGCAACCGACCCCGCAATAGCCGCAGGTCGTGGAAACCGCTTTCGTGGGCGCGCCAAGCACGATCGGCAGCTTCTCGGTCAGGGCGGCTGTCGGGCAGGCCTCGACGCAGGCGCCACAGGAAACGCACTCGGATTCGAGGAATGGCTGGTGCTGGCTCGCTGAAACACGTGAGCCGAAACCGCGGCCCTCGATCGTCAGCGCGAGCGTGCCCTGCGTTTCATCGCAGGCGCGTACACAGCGCGAACAGACGATGCAGAGATCCGGGTTAAAGACGAAATAGGGATTGCTGGCGTCCTGCTTGACACCGCGCTGTGACGCCCCGCCATTCGCATAGCGCGAACCCTCGACGCCGAGCGCTGCGGCCGCATCCTGCAACTCGCAGTGCCCGTTGGCCGGACACTCGGCGCAATCGAGCGGGTGATCGGAAACATACAACTCAACCACGCCGCGCCGCAGCTTCTGGATGCGCGACGACTGCGTGCGAACTTTCATGCCGTGCGCCACTTCGGTCGTGCAGGACGCGGGAAATCCTTTCCGGCCCTCGATCTCGACGAGGCACAGGCGGCAGGAACCGAAGGCCTTGAGGTTGTCCGTGGCGCAGAGCTTGGGAATCTTGCCGCCCGCGAGCGCAGCCGCCCGCATCACGGAAGTGCCCGCCGGGACCGTGACCGTGCTGCCGTCGATATCAAGCGTCACCGACCCGGTCCTTGCCTGAAGTCCTCTCTGAAATGCTTCATCGCGCTCAGCACCGGAAAGGGTGCCATACCGCCGAGGCCGCACAAGGACGCCTGCAACATCGTATCGCAGAGCTCCTCGACGAGCGAAAAATTGCCTTCGGGGTTGATTCCGCGGGCAATATTGCCGAGGGCCTCGGCGCCCCGCACCGATCCTATGCGGCAGGGCGTGCACTTGCCGCAGGACTCGTGCGCACAGAACTCCATCGCGTATCGGGCCATCTCCAGCATGTCGACCGTGTCGTCGAATGCCACGACACCGCCGTGGCCGAGCATGGCTCCGATGGCCGAAAGTGCTTCGTATTCGAGCGGCGTATCGAACTGGGATTCCGGCAGGTAGGCCCCGAGCGGGCCGCCAATCTGTACGGCACGGATCGGACGGCCGCTCGCGGAACCGCCGCCGTAGTCGTAGAGCAGTTCGCGCACCGTCAAGCCGAATGCCCGCTCGACCAGCCCGCCGCGGAGCACGTTGCCGGCCAGTTGCAACGGCAAAGTTCCGCGCGATTTCGCCTGCCCGAAGTCACGGTACGCCGCCGCACCAGCCGCAAGCACCACGGGAACCGTGGCAAGTGTCACAACGTTGTTGACGACAGTAGGCGCCCCGAACAGGCCCTTTTCCGCCGGCAGTGGTGGGCGAACGCGGATCTCGCCGCGGCGCCCCTCGAGGCTCTCCAGCATCGAGGTTTCTTCGCCGCAGATGTACGCGCCGGCGCCGAGTCGAATCTCGATGTCGAATGCGAGTTTACTGCCGCAGACATCGGCCCCCAGGTAACCGGCCTTGCGTGCAGCGCCGATCGCGGTGCTCATGACCTGGTATGCGTGCGGATACTCGACACGCAGATAGATGTATCCGCGCGTCGCGCCGACCGCCACACCCGCGATCGTCATGCCCTCGATGACCGAGAATGGATCGCCTTCCATCAGCATGCGGTCCGAAAATGTTCCCGAGTCACCCTCATCCGCATTGCAAGTGATGTAGCGCTGGCCCGCCGGCTGCTTCAGCACGGTCTGCCATTTAATGCCGGTCGGAAAGGCCGCGCCGCCGCGGCCACGAAGACCGGACTCGACTACCTCATTGACGGTCGCGAGGGATCCGATCTCGAGCGCACGCCGCAGCCCCTGGAATCCGCCATGCGCGATGAAATCGTCGAGGTCGAGCGGATCAATGCGCCCGACCCGCGCGAATGTCAGTCGCTGCTGTGACGCGAACCAGGGATGCTTTTCGATCGGCCCGATCCGCAGTGGATGCGGCTCTCCGCGAAGCATGCCCTTCTCGACGAGCCCCGGCACGTCCTGCGCGGTCACGGGTCCATAGGCGATCCGGTCCGCGGCGCATTCGACCTCGACCAGCGGCTCGAGCCAGTAAAGGCCCCGCGACCCATTGCGTCGCAGCTTGATGTCGCTGCCTGCCTTGCGCGCCGCCGCGACCAGCGCCTGCGCAGTTGCTTCGGCGCCGAGCGCGAGCGCGCCAGCATCCCGCGAGATCCACACGGTAACGGTCACGGTTTCGCCCCCGCGCCCGCGCGCTTCAGCAATTCATCCAGGTGTTCCGGTGTCACGCGGCCATGAACTTCTTCATCGATCATTGCTGCGGGCGAGCAGGCGCAAAGCCCGAGGCAGTAAACGGCCTCAAGCGTGATAGCACCATCAGCCGTTGTCTCGCCGAATCCGATGCCAAGGCGCTGCTTCGCATGCAATTCGAGTGCGCGGCCATTCATTGACTGGCAGGCCTCGGCCCGGCAGAGCCGCAGGACCTTCTGGCCATGCGGGGCGCTGCGGAAGTGGTGATAGAAGGTGACTACGCCGTGGACCTCGGCTCGCGAGAGGTTGAGCGCCCCCGCAATCAGCGGTACAGCTTCGGCAGGCACGTAACCCATCGAGCGCTGCACGTCGTGCAGGATCTCGATCAGCGGGCCCGGCTCTTGCTTGTGGCGCGCGACGATTGCAAGAACTTCATCCTTCTGCGCCTGGCTGATCGGTTTCGGTGCGGCAGCAGAAGTCATTGCAATCTTTCCCGATGCGTGTACACGTTGAAGGACGCATCGCGCAGGAAACCGATGAGCAGGATACCCGTGCGCTCCGCGAGGTCAATTGCGAGGCTCGAGGGCGCGCCTACCGCGGCTACCACCGGCACGCCAGCCGCTGCCGCCTTCTGCAGCAATTCAAAGCTTGCGCGCCCGCTCAACAGCAGCACGCATTCGGAGAGCGGCAGTGCGCCTTCGAGGAGCCGCGCGCCGATCAGCTTATCGAGTGCGTTGTGCCGGCCGACATCTTCGTAGGTCGCAAGCAGGTCTCCACTTCCGTCGAAGAGGCTCGAGGCATGCAGCCCGCCGGTGTCCCGAAAGACATCCTGTGCACTGCGGGCGCGCACGACGAGCGAGCCCAGCAATTCCGCCGACACTTTATTCGTGCTCGCGACCGACCGGATCGGCAGCATCTCATTCACCGCCTCGAGCGATGCCTTGCCGCAGACCCCGCAACTGGAGCTCGTATAGAAATTCCGCTCCAGTCGCGCAAGATCCATCGGGACACCGACCTTGAGCTCCACGCGCACGACATTGCTGGCCGGGCCGCACAGACGTGCCGATGCGACGTCCTCCCTGGAGCGAATGAGCCCCTCGCCGTGCAGGAAGCCGACTGCGAGCTCCACGTCATGTCCAGGCGTGCGCATCGTGACGGATATTGCGCGTCCCGGACCGGGCTCCGCCGTCCGGGCCAGGCGGATTTCGAGCGGTTCTTCGACGACTACGAGATCCGAGTGCGAGCGAAACTCGCCGCCACGCATCGCATCAATCTGTATTCGTCGAACAGGCTCGCTGTCGCGCTTGACGTTCATGAAGGCTCGCGATGTCGCACTGGAACGGGGGTTTCAGGTACCCTCGCGACCACCAGTATGGCATGAGGCCCGATCGATGCGAGAACCCAGGTCCAGCATGACTCCGGACAGCCCGCAACAGGCCAGACTCATCGACGGGCGAGCGACCGCGGCAAGGGTCAGGGCCGAGGTTGCGCGGCAGGTTGCAGTGCTCGCCGCGCGCCACGGCGTCACGCCGGGACTCGCGGTCGTCCTCGTGGGCGATGATCCCGCGAGCGAAGTCTATGTCCGCAACAAGGGAAAGCAGACTCGCGAGGCCGGCATGCGCTCATTCGAGACGCGGCTCCCGGCGTCAACGTCCCAGCACGAGTTGCTGGCCCATGTCGCGCGGCTCAATGCCGACAAGGCCGTGCACGGCATCCTGGTCCAGCTTCCCCTGCCACGGCAGATCGACGAGCTGGCGATCATCGATGCGCTCGCGCCGGAAAAGGACGTCGATGGTTTCAGCATCATCAACACCGGCCTGTTGGCCGCTCGCGGCTCGGGAATGATCCCCTGCACGCCACTCGGCTGCCTGCTGCTGTTGAAGGAATACGTCGGAGACCTGGGCGGCCAGCGAGCATTGGTCGTCGGCCGCTCGAATCTGGTCGGCAAGCCCATGATTCAGCTGCTGCTGCGTGAGCACTGCACGGTGACTGTCGCCCATTCGCGCACGCGCGACCTCGCGGAGGAATGCCGCCGCGCGGATATCCTGATTGCGGCGATTGGCAAGCCGGGGTTTATCAAGGGAGACTGGATCCGGCCGGGCGCGACCGTGATCGATGTCGGCATCAACCGGATCAGCGAGCCGTCATCGGAGGGATCGCGCGATCGCCTGGTGGGCGATGTCGATTTCGATGCGGCGGTCCGGGTTGCGGGAGCCATTACGCCCGTGCCTGGCGGGGTCGGTCCGATGACGATCGCCTGCCTGCTGAAGAACACGGTCACCGCCGCATGCGCCCAGAACAGGATCGACCCGGGCTCGCTCAGCGGCTGAAGAGGATCTCGCCCTCGTCGCTCAGGTCGAAGTTGTACGCCATCGGTAACTTCGGGAGACCGGGCATGCGCATGATCTCGCCGGTGATCGGTATCACGAATCCCGCGCCCGCCGCGAGCTGAATCTCCCGCACCGTCACCAGGAAGTCCTTCGGACGGCCGAGCAACGCCGGGTTGTCGGAAAGTGACTGTTGGGTCTTCGCGATGCAGACGGGCAGCTTGCCAAAGCCGATTTTCTCGAGGTGGTCGCGGTCGCGACGGGCCCTGGCCGTGTAGTCCACTGCCTGGGCGCCGTACATCTCGCGGGCGACTGTCGCGATCTTCTGCTCGATCGGGGAATTCCAGTCATAAAGCGGTGTGAACTTCGACTCGCTCGTGGCCACCAGATCGCGCACGACGCCGGCGAGCTCCGTGCAGCCCTTGCCGCCCTCGCTGAACGGCTTTGCCAGCACGGCCTCCACGCCGAGTGTCTTGCAGTGCTTTTTCAGCGCCGCGACCTCCTCCGCCGTGTCGGTCGGAAAGTGATTGATCGCGATGACACAGCGCTGGCCAAACTTGCGGATGTTTTCGATGTGCTTTTCCATGTTCGAGAGGCCGTTGATCATGGCCGCCACATCGGGCTTGTTTATCTCAGAGAGCGGCTTGCCGCCGTGCATCTTCAGCGCTCGAATAGTCGCGACCAGCACCGTGCAGGCCGGTGCAAATCCGCCGTAGCGGCAGTTGATGTCGAAGAATTTCTCCGCACCGAGTTCAAAGGCAAATCCCGCCTCGGTGACCACGATATCTGCATACGAAAGGGCTGCCTTCGTGGCGGTGATGCTATTCGTACCGTGCGCAATATTCGCGAATGGGCCCCCGTGGACGAATGCCGGCACTCCTTCCGTCGTCTGCACCAGATTCGGCTTGATGGCCTGGGCCAGGAGCGCAGCCATGGCGCCCACCGCATTGATGTCCCGCGCCGTGACGGGCGCGCCGTCGCTGCCATAGCCAACGACGATCCGGCTGAGACGCGCCTTCAGGTCCGGTATGCCGTCAGCGAGGCACAGCACCGCCATCACCTCGCTCGCGGCCGTGATGTCGAACCCGGTTTCGCGCGGAATGCCTTCGCTGCGGCCACCGAGCCCGATGATGATGTCCCGCAGCGCACGGTCATTCATGTCCATGACGCGCTTCCAGGTCACGTGCCGCGGATCGAGTCTGCCTGCGCTGCCATTGTGGAGGCGGTTGTCCACCAGTGCAGCGAGCAGGTTGTGCGCACTGGACACGGCGTGAAAGTCGCCGTTGAAGTGCATATTGATGTCCATCATCGGCACGACTTCCGAGGCGCCGCCGCCCGCCCCGCCGCCCTTCATGCCGAAGACGGGACCCAGGCTGGGCTCACGGAGCGCAGCAGCGCTCTTCACGCCGATCCTCGCCAGGCCCTGAACCAGGCCGATGGATGTCGTGGTCTTGCCCTCTCCCGCGGGCGTCGGCGTGATCGCCGAGACCAGCACCAGTTTGCCGCGCGGAGGGCGGTCCTTGAATGCGGCGAGGGCCAGCTTGGCCTTGTAGTGACCGTAAGGCTCAAGCTCGGAAGGCTTGATGCCGAGTGACTGCGCAATTTCAATGATTGGTTTCATGATTGCAATTCTATCGTGAATTCAGATTCTTGTGAGTCGCAAAGCGGCTTGTTCCAGCGTGGCGTCATCCTTGGCGAAGCAGAAGCGGATGAGCTTCGTGGGCATCGGTTGCGCGCAGAATGGCGACAATGGTATGGCGGCGACGCCGTGACTCCGCGTCAGTTCCTTGCAGAATTCCACATCCGGCATCTGCGAGATCCCGCCGTAGTCCGCGAGCTGGAAATAGGTGCCGGCGGTCGTCATGAGACTGAATCGCGAGTCTGCCAGCAGCGCCGCGAACCGGTCGCGGCGCGCCTGGTAAAAAGCCGCGAGCCCATCCTGAAATGCCGGCTCTTCATGCATGAAATCCGCGATCGCGTATTGCACCGGTGTCGACACGGAAAATGTCAGGAACTGGTGCACCTTGCGAAATTCCGCGGTAAGCACGGGTGCCGCTACGCAATAGCCGATTTTCCAGCCGGTGGCGTTGTAGACCTTGCCGAATGAGAAGACAGCGAAGCACCGGCCGCGCAGACGTTCGTTCGACAGCACGCTGGAATGCCGCCTGCCGTCAAAGACGAGGGTCTCGTAGACTTCATCGGACAGCACCATCGCGCCAGTGGGCTCAATGAGATCCGCGATGCGTTCCCAGTCGCTTGCGGCGAGCACCGCGCCAGTCGGGTTGTGCGGCGTATTGACAATCAGCAGGCGAGTGCGCGGGCCGATCGCCGCAGCGAGCATTTCGTAGTCAATGCCGAAATCAGGCATCCGTAACTGCACGCGCCGCAGCCGCGCGCCCGCGAGCTCGGCCGCCGGCCCATAGGAATCGTAGGACGGGTCGAGCATCACCACTTCATCGCCCGGACACACGACTGCGTGGATCGCGGCGAACAGCGCCTCGGTGCCGCCGGCCGTGACCGTGACCTCGTTCGCAGCGTCGATCGACAGGCCATGCCGGCGCCGCATCTGTGAAGCAATGCCGTCGCAAAGCGCGGGCAGGCCCGGCATTGGCGCGTACTGGTTGTGGCCCGCGGCCAGGTGCTGCGCGATCAGCTGGCAGAGCCGCGTGGGTGGCTGGAAATCCGGGAAACCCTGGCCCAGGTTGATCGCGCCCGTCTCGTTTGCGAGGCGCGACATGACCGTGAAGATCGTCGTGCCGACGCCGGGCAGCTTGCTGTCCGGCAGGGACATCATTGATTGCCGGCGATCGCCTGCTGAACGTCCAGTTCGCGTCGCTTCTGCTGGCGCGCCATCAGGAGTCCCGCGGTGACGATACCCACCGTGACGATCAGCACGAGCACGGTCGCGAGCGCATTGATGTCCGGGCTGACGCCCAGCCGCATTTTCGAGAAAATCAGGACAGGCAGAGTGCTGGAACCCGGACCATTGACGAAGCTCGTGATCACCAGGTCATCCCAGGACAGCGTGAAGGCCAGCAGCCAGCCTGCGAGGATCGCCGGCATGATAATCGGCAGCGTGATCAGGAAGAAGACCTTGGCCGGTCGCGCGCCCAGGTCCATCGCCGCTTCCTCGAGCGATTCGTCGAGCGTGGCAAGCCGCGACTGCACGACAACCGTGACATAGGCCATCGAGAACGTGATGTGCGCGATCGTAATGGTCGTGATGCCGCGCCCGTCCGGCCAGCCGAACAGCTGCTCCATCGCCACGAACAGGAGCAGCATCGAAAGACCGGTGATCACCTCGGGCATCACGAGCGGGGCCGTCGTCAGGCCCGCCAGCAGCGAACGGCTGCGAAAGCGCCCGAATCGCGCGAGCGCCAGGCCCGCGAGCGTGCCGAGGACCGTCGCGCCGGTCGCATTCATCGTCGCGATGCGGAACGAAAGCCATGCCGCATCCTTGACCGCCTCGTTGTGCATCAGCGCGACATACCATTTCGTCGAGAAACCGCCCCAGACCGTGACCAGGCGCGAGGCGTTGAACGAATAAACGATCAGCGACAGGATCGGGATGTACAGGAACGCGAAGCCGAAGGCCATCATCGTCAGCACGAAGAACGAGCGCTTCTGGTTCATCGGTGCGCTCCCATTTCCCGGCCCTGCACGCGCTGCAGGATCCAGATGGGAAATACGAGTACCACCAGCATCGCGATCGCGACCGCGCTCGCAATCGGCCACGAGCGGTTATTGAAGAACTCCTCCCACAGTACCCGGCCGATCATCAGCGAGCCCGGCCCGCCCAGGAGCGCCGGGATCACGAATTCGCCGACCGCTGGAATGAACACGAGCATGCTGCCCGCAACGATGCCGCCCTTGGTCAGCGGCGCTGTGATCTTGAAAAACGCCTTTACCGGCCGGCAGCCGAGATCTGCGGCTGCCTCCAGCAGCGTCAGGTCCAGCTTCTCGATGGCCGTGTACAACGGCAGCACCATGAATGGCAGGTAGGAATACACGATGCCGAGATAAACGGCGAAATTCGTCTGCAGCATCACAATCGGCTCGTCGATGACGCCCATGGACATCAACAGGTTGTTGATGAGCCCGTTGTTCTTGAGAATTCCGATCCAGGCATAAACGCGCAGCAGGAACGAGGTCCAGAACGGCAGCATCACCAGCAGCAGCAGCAGATTGCGCCAGGACGGCTTCGAGCGCGCAATGCCATAGGCCATCGGGTAGCCGATCAACAGGCACAGGATCGTGGATATGCCCGCGGTCAGGATCGAGTTCGCGTAGGCGTTCCGGTAGAGAGCGTCTTCCCAGAGAAACGCGTAATTGCCCAGGTTGACCTTAAGTTCCATGACCTGGGCGGAGGCCCAGGTAATGAGTGGGTCGTAGGGCGGCATGCCGAGGCGGATATCGGAAACCGAGATCTTGAACACGATCAGGAACGGTACGAGGAAGAACAGCGATAACCACAGGTATGGCACGCTGATCACGGCAGTGCGCCCGGTCATACCCCGGCTCCGGAGCCTGTTGCTGGCCCAGCGGTAGGGCCCAAGCGCCTTGATCCACGCCATCAGTTCTGCCAGCACAAACGGCGAACTATCCCCGACGGCCCTCGCATTGCGGCTCACTGCGTGACCACCACCGGACTCGAGGAATCCCAGGTGAGCCACACTTGCTCGTCCCAGCTGATGCGGCCGCCGCCGGACTGTCGCAGGATATTTGGCTGCGTGACCCGTACCTGGCGCCCACCCGCGAGGCGAACCAGATATATGGACTGATCGCCCAGATAGGCGATCTCGGAGACTACGCCGGCGACCCGGTTATCACCCTCGCCTTCCGGCCGATCGCGCAATATGTGGATCTTCTCCGGCCGCAATGCAACCCAGACCGTGGCATTTGGGGCCGCGCTGACGCCGTGGCCCACGTGAAACACGCCGCCGAGATCCTCGGATTCGACCCGCACATAATCGGGCTCATCCTCAATGAGGCGCCCCTCGAACATGTTGACCGAACCAATGAAGTCGGCCACAAAGCGCGAGCCTGGGTATTCGTAGATGTCAGTCGGCGTGCCGACCTGGACGATTTCGCCGTGATTCATCACACCGATCCGTGACGCCAGCGTCATCGCCTCTTCCTGGTCATGCGTCACGACAACGAACGTAACGCCGAGCGTTTCCTGGATGTTGATCAGTTCGAACTGCGTGTGCTCACGCAGCTTCTTGTCGAGCGCAGCCAATGGCTCATCGAGCAGCAGGAGCTTCGGGCGCTTGACCAGCGAGCGGGCGAGCGCGACACGCTGGCGCTGGCCGCCCGAAAGCTGGTGCGGCGCGCGTGAGGCAAACTGTTCCATGCGAACGAGTTTCAGCATTTCAGCGACGCGCGCATCGATCTCGCTCTTGGGAAGCTTGTCCTGGTGCAGCCCGAATGCGACGTTTTTCTGGACCGTCATGTGCGGGAACAATGCGTAGGACTGGAACATCATGTTGACCGGCCGCTCGTAGGGCGGCATCGCAGTGACGTCCACGCCGTCGAGCGAGATCGAGCCCGAAGTCGGCGCCTCGAAGCCGGCCATCATCCGAAGCAGCGTCGTCTTGCCGCAGCCCGAGCCGCCCAGCAGGCAGAAGATCTCGCCGCGATAAATGTTGAGAGTGACGTCGTCAACCGCGACGAAGTCGCCGAATTTCTTGGTGATCTTGTCGATCCGGACGTAGGGCGTGGCGCCCGGGTCCTTCCAGGGCTCGCTGCGATGATCCTGGCGCGCGTTGGCCATGGGCTGCATCCCCCCTTTGCGAAAGGCCCCGGCAAACGGTTCGCCGGGGCCTTGCAGTGCTTAGCTCACTGCCCGGTGCGGACCCGGGTCCAGGCGCGATTCAGGTCGCGGCTGAATTCCTGCGACTCCGCCAGGTGCGCGTGCAGTTTCTGCTTGACCTCCGGGGTCGGATAGACCGAAGGATCATTCCTGAGGTCCTCGCTCACGAGCGGCAGCGACGCGGCATTGCCGTTTGCATAGGCGACATAGTTGCTGATGCCCCCAGCCACGGCAGGATCCATGATGAAATTCAGGAACTCATGCGCATTGCCCGGATGAGGCGCGTCGGTGGGAATCGCGAGCATGTCGAACCACATGATCGCGCCTTCCTTCGGGATCGTGTAGGCAACCCTGACCGGCTTCTCGGCCTCGGCGCCGCGGTCGCGCGCCTGCAGGACGTCACCGCTCCAGCCGAGCGACACGCAGATCTCGCCGGTTGCCAGGTCGTTGATGTACTGCGACGAATGGAAGTAACGGACATACGGCCGCACCTTCATCAGGAGCTCTTCCGCCGCCGCCAGATCCTCGGCCTTCTCGCTGTTCGGGTCGCGGCCCAGGTAGATCAGCGCGGAATCCATGACCTCGCTCGGCGCATCGAGCATCGAGATGCCGCACTTGGCGAGCTTCTTGGCAATCGCCGGGTCGAACACCGCGCTCCAGCTGTCAAGCGTATCGGTGCCGAGCGCTTTCTTGACCAGGTCCGGGTTGTAACCGACGCCGGTCGTGCCCCACAGATAGTTGATCGAGTGATCGTTGCCGGCATCGTGCGCGGCGACGCGCTGCATGATGTCCGGGTCCATGTTCACAAGATTCGGCAACTTCGATTTGTCGAGCGGCAGGAAGACTCCGGCCTGGATCTGCCGTTCGAGGAAGTTGGCCGAAGGGACGACGACGTCATAGCCAGTCTTGCCGGCCAGCAGCTTGGTCTCCAGCACTTCGTTGGAATCGAATACATCGTAAGTGACCTTGATGCCGGTCTTGGCCTCGAATTCCGCAATCGTGGTCTCGCCGATGTAGTCCGACCAGTTGTAGACGAACAGAACCTTTTCTTCGGGCTTCGGCGCTTCGGCGGCTTCTTCTTTCTTGCCGCCGCAGGCGGCGACCCAGACGACGGCCGCGACGAGCAGCCCGAAACGGAATTCACTGCGCATGATTACCTCCATCGCCGGGCATCGCCCGGATCCCATTGGTCGTTATCGCCCAGGCTCAGGCGCCCGGTGCTTGTGTCCTAATATAGCAGTGGTCGAGCGGATCGCGCGTCCGATACGTCGTGGTCAGCCGACGCCGATGTCCGCAGCGGTCAAATCGAGGCATCGGCGGGCCTTTTCGATCAGCTCGTCCACCTGTGCCTTCTCGATCACCAGGGGCGGCGCGATGATCATCGTGTCCCGGACCGCCCGCATGACCAGGCCATTGGCAAAGCAATGATCCCGGCAGATCAGCCCGGCGTCCCCCCTGTTTCGAAACAGGGTCTTGCTGCCCTTGTGGGCCACGAGTTCCAGCGCTGCGATCAGGCCCACCCCCCGGACTTCGCCCACCAGCGGATGGTCGGACAGTTCCCGCCAGCGCTTCTGCAGATAGGGCCCGATGTCCTCCTGCACCCGCTCGACCAGGCGCTCGCGACGCATGATGGCGAGATTTTCAATCGCGACCGCGCAGGCGACCGGATGCCCCGACCAGGTGAATCCATGGTTGAAATCGCCGCCCTTTTCGATCAGGACGTCCGCGACCCGGTCCGAAACCATTGCCCCGCCCAACGGCTGATAGCCCGACGTCAGGCCCTTGGCGATGGTCATGAAATCCGGCTCGAAGCCGAAGTGTTCGCAGCCGAACCAGCGGCCGGTGCGACCGAAACCGCAGATCACCTCGTCCGCGATCAGCAGGATTCCGTATTCGCGGCAGATCCGCTGGATCTCGGGCCAGTAGGTATCGGGCGGGATGATCACGCCGCCGGCGCCCTGGATCGGCTCGCCGATGAAGGCTGCGACGCGTTCCGGTCCGAGCTCCTCGATCTTCTCGCGCAGGCGCCTCGCGGCCCGCAGGCCGTACTCGGCCGGGCTCACGTCGATGCCATTCTCGTACCAGTACGGCTGCTCGATATGGACGATGTCCGGGATCGGCAGCCCACCCTGGGCATGCATGGCCGCCATGCCGCCGAGGCTCGCGCCCGCCATGGTGCTGCCGTGATAGGCATTGATGCGGCTGATGATCACGCTGCGCTTTGGCTGGTCCATCAGGTCCCAGTAGCGGCGCGCCATGCGGACGATCGTGTCGTTCGCCTCGGACCCGGAGTTCGTATAAAAGACGCGCTTGAATTGCGGCGGCGTCAGTTCGGCGAGTTGCCTCGACAACTCGATTGCCGGCGGATGGGCGCTCTTGAAGAAGCTGTTGTAGAAGGGCAGCTCGCGCATCTGGCGCGCCGCAACATCGGCAAGTTCATTGCGCCCGTAGCCGATGTTGACGCACCAGAGTCCGGACATGCCGTCCAGGATCTGGCGGCCTTCGGAATCGTAGAGATAGACGCCCTCCGCGTGAGTGATGATCCGCGAGCCTTCGGCTGCAAGCGCCCGGAAATCGGTGAATGGATGCAGGTAATGCCGGGCATCGAGTTCCTGCCAGTCGCGGGTTGCTTGTTCCGTAGTGCGTGGCTTTGCGTTCATTTGATCTCGCCGGTCAGACGTTCAGCAGCAGATGCTCCCGTTCCCACGAGCTTATAACGCGCGAGAAGGTTTCGTATTCGTTTTCCTTGACCGCGCCATAGGCCGCGACGAAGCGTTCGCCGAACACCTCGACGAGGGGCTTGCAGCCACGCAGCATTGCGAGCGCATCGGCAAGCGTCATCGGCAGTCCGAACGGTAATTCGTAGGCCGAGCCCGTGACCGGCTCGGTGGGCTTGAGCCCCTCGATCATGCCGAGGTAGCCGCAGGCGAGAGATGCTGCCATCGCGAGATAGGGATTTGCATCCGCGCCGCTGAGGCGGTTCTCGATACGCCGGTCCTCGGGACCCGAGACGGGTACGCGCAAACCCGCGGTCCGGTTGTCGAAGCCCCATTGCACGTTGATCGGCGCCGAGTTGTAACGCGTGATGCGACGGTAGCTGTTGACGTTTGGCGCGAGCAGCGACATGGCCGCCGGCAGGTACTTCTGGAGCCCGGCGATGTGCGACTCGAATAACGGACCCGACTTGCCATCAGCGTCACTGAAGATGTTCGCGCCGGTCTTGCTGTCCACGACGCTCTGGTGGATGTGCATGGCGCTGCCGGGCTCATTGGCAAGCGGCTTCGCCATGAAGGTTGCATACATCTTGTGGCGCAGCGCGGCTTCTCGCGCCGTGCGCTTGAACAGGAAGGCCTGGTCGGCGAGATCCAGCGCATCGCCGTGGATCAGGTTGATTTCCATCTGGGCCGCGCCAGCCTCGTGGATCAGCGTGTCGATATCGAGGTTTTGCGCCTCGCAGAATGAATAGATGTCGTCGAACAGCGGATCGAATTCGTTGACCGCGGCGATGCTGTAGGCCTGGCGTCCGATTTCGGGCCTGCCAGAGCGGCCGATCGGGGGTTTCAGCGGGTAGTCCGGGTCGATATTCGGCTCGACCAGGAAGAACTCCAGCTCGGGCGCAACCACCGGCCGCCAGCCACGCGCGGCGTAAAGATCCAGCACGCGCCGCAACACGTAGCGCGGCGACATCGGCACCGGGCGTCCGTCGTCATAGAAGCAGTCGTGGATGACCTGCGCGGTGGGCTCTGCTGCCCAGGGCACGACGCGGATCGTTTTCGGGTCGCCGATCAGGTCGATGTCGATTTCCGACGGGTGAATGGCGCTGTCGTCATCCGGGTATTCGCCCGTGACAGTCTGCAGGAAGATGGATTCAGGCAGGCGCATGCCCTCGTCTTCCGCATATTTTTCAGCCGGCATGATCTTGCCGCGCGCGACGCCGGCCATGTCGGCAATGATCGCCTCGACTTCGGTGATCGAGTGGTCACGCAGGAATTGCTTGATTTCACTCATGTGGCTCGCCTTGAGGCGCGCGCGCGTCCGGCCTTGCCGAATTCCGCAAACAGCGCGCGGGAGAACGGGTTGTCCATGACCTTCCATTCCGGGTGCCACTGCACGGCGAGCGCGAATGTCGGCGCGCTGGCAACCCGGAATGCCTCGACCACGCCATCGTCGGCTTTCGCTTCGGTGACGAGCCTGGCGCCGAGTTGCACCACACCCTGGGAATGCAGTGAATTGACCTTGATGCGGCGCCGGCCCGCGATGCCATGCAGGACTCCGCCCTCGCTCAGTTCGACTTCGTGCGATGGTGAGTACTGCACATCGAGGGGCTGCGTGCTGTCTTCGCGATGATCGAGCTTGCCCGGCAGTTCCTGCAGCTTCTGCACCAGCGAGCCGCCGAATGCCACATTCATTTCCTGGAAGCCGCGGCAGATCCCGAATACCGGGAGGCCCGCCTCCACCGCGCGCGTAATCATCGGCAGCGTCGTTGCATCGCGCTGCGGGTCGTGCAGCGTACCGGGTGCCGCGGGCTCGCCCTGGTAATGATGCGGCTCCACATTGGAAGGGCTGCCCGTGAACAGGATACCGTCGAAGGACTCCAGCCAGTCCTGCAGGTGCTGCTCGCCCAGCGCCGGCACGAGTACGGGCACTGCGTCGGCCGCCTGGGCGACCGCAGTGATGTATTTCTCGCCGACGCAATGGAACCAGTGGTGGCCCAAAAGACGGCGATCGGCCGGAATACCGATGACAGGCTTGCGCATAAGCATCTGTTAATTATTTTGAACGGCCCCCGGTATGGGAGCCTATTCAGCGGGCCCATTGTCTCATAAGAAGGGGGGTCGCCGCCCGGGCGTCGGCAGGCCAAAAAAGGCCGATGTACGGCCTGTTTTGGCCACTTGGGCCACAATTTTGCAGTGCATAATCCTTGCCCGGTCTTATGACCGCTGGGTATCCTGAAGGGCGACCTTCCCAGGCCCGCGTCTCAAGATCTTAAACGCCAGGTGCGACATGGCCCTGCTTCGGGATGATTATTCGAATGCCCAGGCTTTCCTCGCTGCACATCCGGCGGTGAAAGTCGTGGACCTGCTGTTGCCCGATCTCTGCGGGATCCTGCGCGGCAAGCGCATGGACATTGCGGACCTCAGCACCGTCTACGACAAGGGCATGTACCTGCCGGGTTCGATGTTCGCGCTCGATGTGATGGGCGGAACCATCCAGGCGACCGGCCTCGGCTTCGACGAGGGCGATGCGGACCGGCCCTGCGTACCAGTGCCGGGCAGTCTGTTCGCCTCGTCCTGGCTCGGACCCAGCGTTGCGCAACTGCAGGTGCAGATGCTCGACCATGATGAGCGCCCGTTTTTCGGCGACCCGCGCCACGTGCTCGACACGGTGCTCGAGCGTTATGCGAGTCGCGGCTGGCGGCCGGTCGTCGCGATCGAACTCGAGTTCTATTTCGTTGACCCGGAACGCACGCCCGCGGGCCACGCACAGCCGCCGCCGTCCCATTTGACCGGGCGACGCGAGCACCGCACACAGATCAATTCGATGGCGGATCTCGATTCCGTCTCTGACATCCTGTCCGAGATCGCGGCGACCTGCGCCGAGCAGAATGTCCCGACTGGCACTGCGCTGGCCGAATACGGACCGAGCCAATGGGAGGTCAACCTGCGGCATGTGCCCGACGCGCGCCTCGCCTGCGACCAGGCGATCCGCTTCAAGCGCATCGTCAAGGGCGTGGCGCTCCGCCATGGACTCGAGGCAACCTTCATGGCCAAGCCCTATGAAGACATGGCCGGCAGTGGCATGCACATGCATGTGAGCGTGCTGGATGAGACCTGCCAAAACATATTCGCCTCCACAGATGTGTTAGGCAACGATCTGATGAAGCAGGCCGCGGCCGGGCTGATCGCGACCATGGCCGACGGCATGGCGGTGTTCGCGCCCAATGCGAATTCCTACCGCCGCCTGCGGCCCGAAGCCTATGTGCCGACGCACGCCACCTGGGGCCACAACAATCGCGGCGTTGCCGTGCGCGTGCCGGTTTCCGGCCCGGAGGATCGCCGGCTCGAACATCGCGTGGCGGGCGCCGACGCGAATCCCTACCTGCTGACTGCCGTTGTGCTGGCCGGAATGCTGCACGGCATCGAGAAGAAAATTCCCGCGCCCGCGGCATTGACTGGCAATGCTTACACACAGCGCTCGACGGCCCCGCGACTGCCGACCGACTGGCCGACGGCGCTAGCGCGCTTCGACGCGAGCAGCGTGCTGCGCGAATTCCTCGGCGATCGCTTCGTGCGGCTGTACGAAATCACGCGCCGCGGCGAAATGCAGGATTTTGCCGCGCGGCTTTCGCCACTCGATTTCGCCTGGTACCTGGAGCCGGTATGAATCTCGCCCTGGCACCCGCTCCGAGCTGGTACGAAGCGTCGGTCACCCGGCCAGCGGCGACTCCTCCGCTCGCCGGCGACATGCAGGCTGATGTCTGCGTGGTAGGTGCCGGCATTGCCGGCTGTTCGACGGCGCTGCATCTTGCGGAACGCGGCTACAAGGTCGCCCTGCTCGAAGCCGAGCAGGCTGGGTTCGGCGCCTCTGGCCGTTCAGGTGGGCAGCTGATCCCAGGCTATGCCAGCAGCCAGCAGAAACTCATCGCGCAACTCGGGCCCGAGGACGCACGGCGGCTCTGGGATTTCACTCTCGAGGGCGTCGATCTGGTGCGCGACCGGGTCCGCCGCCATGCGATCGAATGCGACCTCGCCTGGGGCCAGATGCACTGCGCGGTCAAGCCACGGCAGCGCGATGAACTGCAGGAATGGCATCGTGAATATCAGGAGGACTACAACTATCGGTCCACGCGCTTCATGGAGCGTGCCGAAGTCGAGGGTCTGCTCGCAACCAGGCGTTATTGCGCTGGGCTGTATGACAGCGCGGCCGGTCATTGCCATCCGCTCAAGTACGCGCTCGGGCTCGCCGCCGCCGCAAAGGCAGCCGGCGTGCGCTTCCATGAAGGCAGCCGGGTCACGTCCATCGAGCGCGGATCGACCGTGGTCGTGCGCACTGCGAACGGGAGCGTGCGCGCGAAACAGGTGGCGCTCTGCGCCAATGTCGGGCTCGGCGAGATCGCGCCGGTTCTTGCACGCAAGGTGATGGGCGTTGCGACCTACATTGTCGCCACAAGGCAATTGGGCGCCGAGCGTGCCACCGCGCTCATCAAGAACAACATTGCGGTCAGCGACATCAACTGGGTGCTGGACTACTTCCTGCGCTCGGCGGATCACCGGTTGCTGTTCGGCGGCCGCGTCAGCTATTCAGGGATCGACGCGAAGAACACGGCGCGGGCGACGCAACTTCGCATGTTGAGCGTGTTCCCGCAGCTCGCGGACGCCGAGATCGAGTACGCCTGGGGCGGATTCGTGGACATCACGATGAATCGCGCGCCGGATTTCGGCCGCCTGGACCCGAATCTGTATTACCTGCAGGGCTTCTCGGGCCACGGCATGCTGCTGACCGGCATCGCCGGGAAAATCATGGCCGAGGCGATGGCAGGACAGGCCGAGCGCTTCGATGTCTACACGCGCATCCGCCACCACGATTTCCCGGGTGGCATGGCGCTTCGCCGGCCCGCGCTGGTGCTTGCGATGCTGTGGTATCGGCTAAGGGACCTGTTGCCCTGACGATCCCTGTGTGCTTAGACTGTGACGACTACCCGTCCACGAAAGCGGGTCAAGTCGACGCAGTCGGCGCGCCGCTTGCCTTGGTTGCAAGCGGCGTGACGACGCGCGACGAACGCTGCATCGCATAGTTAGATGTCACGAAGCCCAATCGAGCTTGAGTTGCTTCTTTTCGGCTGCGCAATCCCGTAAATACAGATTGATGAGGTTCTGATACGGAATGCCGCACTGCTCAGAAAGACTCTTGAAGTATTGGACCGTATCGGTGTCGAGCCGAATTGTGATCTGGCGCTTGGGCTTGCTCAGATACGGATTAGGTACGGACTTGGAAAAATCGTAGCGCTTTCTCATGGTAGCCACCTGGCGTAGTCACGTCGTTCCGAAGGGTCTGCTTTTCGTGCCGAGATGATTCTGATGACACGCTCCGACTCCCGATAACAGTGGCAAACCACCAGTAATCGCAGCCGAATGCTCAGGCCAACAAGGATATAGCGGTCCTCGCCAATGGAGTGGTCTGGGTCTGAAACCCGCCGGGCATTCTCGTCCAGGAATGCGGTCCGCGCCTCCTCAAAAGCGACTCCGTGCTTACGTTGATTGGCCCGATTCTTGCGCTCGTCCCACTCGTAACGCAGATCCTCCATACCGACAGTGTAACTACACTGTAGTGCGTGTCAAGAGTGACATCTAACGCCCGCGTTGAGCGGCCGGCCGCCGACCGCTGCCGAGCGCCGCGGGCGTAAAATTGTTCCGTGCGCCCGCGGCGCACATCTAATGGTCTCTCACGGGGATGTTGCCCCGATTCAGTGGACACTCCATGGGTGATGCTTACGCCGCGGCACGTTCGTAGTCAATTGGTGAGCGATAGCCGAGTGCCGAGTGCAGGCGTTTGCGGTTGTAGCGATGCATGAAGTGACGGATCGCGCGCCGCAGGTCCGGATCAGACTCGAACTTCCGGGTGTGGATGACTTCGGCTTTGAGCGAGTGCCAGAACGACTCCATAAAGGCGTTGTCGGTCAGTTCACGTGGTCGGTTCATGCTCTGGATGATGCCTTGGGCCGCGAGCCGTGCGCGATAGGCATAGGCCGAGTACTCGGTGCCGCGATCAGAGTGGAAGATCAGGCCGGCGGCGGGACGCCGGCGCAGCAACGCGCGATTGAGTGCCGCGAGGGTCAGCGACAGTTCGCGTTTGCACCCCATGGCCCAGCTCAGCACGCGGCGCGAGTGCCGATCCATGACCACGGCCAGGTAGCGCCATTCGCGATGTACCCGCAGGTAGGTGATGTCGCCCACCCAGACCTGGTCGGGTGCGGTGGTCCGCGCTTGCAGCAACTGGTTGGGGATCGCGCTGAAGAACGCGCGGGCACCGGTGGTACGGCGGTAGATGCGGGCGGCACGGGCGCGCAGCTGTGCCGCCCGCATCAGGCGCGCGACCCGCTTGCGACCGAGTGGGATGCCCGCCTGGGCGAGTGCGGCATGGATGCGGGGTGCGCCGTAGGTGCCGGCGCTGGCGGCGAAGATCCCGCGAATGCGCGCGCTCAGCTCAGCATCCTGCTCAGCATGGGCGCTGGGCGGCCGCCGGCACCAGGCGTAGAAGCCGGAGCGGCTGACGTGGAAGCGCTCACACAATGCCCCGATACCGAAGTGGTCCTGCTCGGCCTGGATGAACGCGAAGATGGCGCTCTTCGAGCGGAACAGAACCGAATGACTTTTTTTAGGAGCTCGTGCTCCTCCTTGAGCAGGGCGTATTGCGCCTTGAGCCGCGCGAGCTGTCGCAACGCGCGCTGCTGACGCGACTGCGTTCCCTCAACCACCCGCGTCTTGATCCGGCCAGCGCGCACCTCGCCGCGCCACTTCGACAACATGAACGGGTGGATCTCGAGCGCCTCGGCAACGTCCTGCACCCGCACCCCATCCAGCTGCGACAGCTGCACCGCCTTGAGCTTGAACTCCGCGCTGTAGCGCCGCAGTTTGCGCGGACCCTTGATCGCGGCCATCTGACCTCCTCTTCTGTTAGGTCAGAATGTCTACTTTATCGGGTCAAGATCCCGGGCCGCTCCAACGCATAGTTAGAACTCATGAGCAACAAATCCCAGAAACCCAAGTAGAGCGCCGATAATGAAAGATCCTTGAGCAATCAAACCGCAGTAGTGATTGATGTTCCTAGTCGTCTTGCTCGGTGCTTGTACGTCTGCGGCTTCGGCCACCGAGTACTTGTCAGAGACAAAGCCACTCCTGCGTCGTATGGCATCCTGATGCAATTCTGCATGCAACCTCATCAAATAGCGGATCTCGACACCACTAGCAATTACACCCAGCAAAAAGAGTGAAAGTGGGATGACTGCGAATACTGGTGCTGTACCAGAGCCGAGATAGCTTAGTACCGCGGCCGCGCCGCCAGCGTTGACGAGAAAGTTGTGTTGAGTGAGCCACTTGTCGGCTGCAACGGCCGCTTCAAACGAAGTCTTTGCCTGCGCCTCGAGAATGGAACATAGACGCTCCGCAGTTTCGCGGTCCAGCTGGGACAACTTTTCTTCCATGAGTTCTAACGTCCGCGTTGAGCGACGCGCTCATGTGAAGTAAATGTTGGCACTTTATTCCCCTCGCGCTCGTTCCAACGCGTTGTTA
>JAENJD010000029.1 GCA_016844605.1 Steroidobacteraceae bacterium | reverse complement strand
GCGATACCCGTGATCATGGTCGCACGCGCGTCGCGCAGGAACAGGTACAGGACCAGGATCGCGAGGATGCCGCCGATCAGTGCAGCGTCGCGGACCTCGCCGATCGCCGATGAGATAAACCGGGACTGGTCATAAACCAGCCGCAACTCGCTGCCGGTCGGCAGCGACTTGCCGAGTTCCTCGATGCGCGCGCGGATCCCGGCCGCAAGTTGCACCGTGTTGGCATCGCCTTCCTTGTAGACGGCGAGCTCGACGGACTCGCGCCCGTCAACGCGCGTAATCGCCTCGCGATCCTTGTAGCCGCTGGTCACACTGGCGACATCGCGCAGATACACCGGTTTCCCGCCGACTGTCGCGATGATCGAATCGGCCATTTCCTGCACCGATGTGAACTCGTTCAGTGTCCGCACCAGGAAGCGTTGCGTGCCTTGTTCGAGCCGCCCGCCGGAAAGATTGACATTCTCCTCGCGCAGACGCCGCGCTATGGTCTCGATGGAGATATTGAGCTGGGCGAGCCTGCCCTGGTCCACGAAGATCTGGATCTCGTCTTCATAGCCGCCACTCACCTTGACCGCGGCGGAGCCGTCGACGGACTCGAGGTCGGGCTTCAGGCGGTCATCCGCGAAGCGGCGCAGCGACTTGAGCCGGTCCACCGTCCCGGCGTCACTGCCCGCGGCCTTGGCATGGTCCTGCGTGTCGACGAAGGCGAGGCGCATGACCGGCTCGGTGGACGGGTCAAACCGCAGCAGGATCGGCCGGCTTGCTTCGAGCGGCAGTTGCAGGAGGTCGATCTTCTCGCGCACGTCGATGCCTGCGAGATCCATATCCGTGCCCCAGGTAAACTCCAGGATCACGTCGGCCTGGCCGGCACGCGACACCGATCGCACCTGACGTACGTTCCGGATGATGCCGACCGCTTCCTCGATCGGCCGCGTGATCAGCGTCTCGAGTTCGAGTGGCGCGGCGCCTGGCAGGTCGGTGCGCACCGTCAGCGTGGGGTACGACAGGTCCGGGAGCAGGTTCAGCTTCAGGCGGGTGAGCGATACGAATCCGAACAGGATGACGGCGAGAGTCACCATCAGGATGGTTACGCGCCTCCGCGTGGCGAATTCTACGATCTGCATGCGCGTGCCTCCGCGCGGTCAGCCGGCCGCGACGGCGGGCTGGGTGCGCGCGGCGGGCCGTGCTGGCGTATTGACGATGCGGACCGTGGCACCTGGCTTGACCGCGGCCTGGCCCACGACCACGACCTGTTCGCCGTCCTTGAGGCCCGTGACGATCTCGACATAGGCGCCATTGGTCAGGCCGAGCTTCACGGACCGCTCGGCAGCCTTGCCGTCCTTGACGACGAAGACCTTGGGCGGGCCGTCGCCGTCCAGCAGTGCCGTGCGGGGAATCTGCAGCGCATCCAGCTTGCGCTCATAAACGAGTGCGACGCGGGCGAACATGCCCGGACGCAGCAGACCGCCGGTATCCGTGACGCGGACGCGCACCCCGAATGTCGCCGTCGTTGGGTCCACATACGGACTGATCAGGTCGACCTTGCCGGCAAACACGCGATCCGGCACCGCATCGAAACTGAGTTCGGCAACCTGATCCACGGACAGCTTGGCGAGTTCGCGCTCCGGCACGTTGATGCGCAGTATCAGCGAGTCCAGGTCCTCGACGACAAACAGTGCGCTGTCCGAGGTCGCTATGACGCCGCCTGCCGGCATCACGGTATTGCCAATCTTCACGCGTTCCGCGCGAATCGTGATCGTACCGCC
Organism: Steroidobacteraceae bacterium; assembly: GCA_016844605.1. GTDB lineage: Bacteria > Pseudomonadota > Gammaproteobacteria > Steroidobacterales > Steroidobacteraceae > SCUD01. The sequence goes on along the minus strand of JAENJD010000029.1, from coordinate 18,382 downwards.
AATCGGCGAGCGGATCTCCGTATAGGAGAGCTGCAGGCGCGCCAACTCCCACGACGCCTTGGCGGCCTCGAGTTCGTACTTGAGATTGTCGATCGAAACGGCGCTGATCAGGCCCTTGGCCTGCAATTCGGTATTGCGCGCATAGTCGCGTTCGAGCTTGCGCATCGTTGCCTCGGCGAGCGCAACTTGAAGCCGCATCTGGTCACCGTCGAGACGCACCAGCAGTTGGCCTTCACGGACATGCTGGCCCTCGTCGACCAGGATTTGCCGGATTTCACCCTGGACTTTTGCCACCACGCCGGCCTTGCGCTCCGATTCGATCGGCGCAGTGCCGGTGTAGATAGCTGCCATTTCGGCACGCCGGGTGGCGGCCACTTCGACGGGAACAGCCGGCACCTCGTCTTTGGCATCCTTGCCCGCGTTATCGCCATTGGCCAGGTCGCAGGCCGCGAGCACCAGGGCCGCGGCGATCAGCATTGCCAGCAGCCAGATGCGCGCGGTATGTGTGACGTCGGCCTCGGTCCTGCAATTGCTGCGGGTCACGTGCGGTTCCTCCCGTTCAATTGTAGGCGATGTTACGGTCTCTTAGTGTTGTAGTCAAGTATAACAGCAAAGAGGGCAGCAACGCCCAAGTCGTTGAATATACTAGTAATCAGAATAATTAGCGCGGTTCGAGCGAGGTCAAGCGTTCCGACTCCTTGGGAGCCGGTAATTGCACCGCGTCGACCGCGATTTCGACGGCCTCATCGAGCACCGTGTCCGGCGCTTCGGCCTCGTCGAGTGCCGCGATGGTGGGGAGCGGTGCCAGGCTGTGCGCCACGCGCCGTGCATTTTCGCGCGCCAGGCGATCGGCTTCGAAGGCGTCGCGCTCGTCGCGGCGCTTGACGAGATTCAGCGAGACGTCGTGTTGGGTGCGCAGCCGTTCCAGCGCCTCGACATCGCCTTCCAGTGCGACGAAGTCGGGACTGTGGGCGATGCGCTGCTCGTGTTCCCGCGACAGCAACGGCAGCACGGGCATCGCGGCCTGTTCGGGTGTGAACTTGGCCGCGTCGATCCGATCCCAGGGCAGCGCGCTTTCCTGCGTGCTCTCGCCGAGATCGGCGGTGCTGAGCAGCGACGGCAGCGTGATATCGGGTTCCACGCCGCGATGCTGGGTACTGTCGCCGGTCACGCGGTAGTACTTGCCGATCGTGACGGTCAGTTGCCCGAAGCCAGCCTTCGGTCCGAGCGCGTAACGATCGAGCGGGTAGAGATTCTGGACCGATCCCTTGCCGTAGGTCTGCTGACCGACAACGAGCCCACGGTGATAGTCCTGGATGGCGCCCGCAAAGATCTCCGATGCGGACGCACTCGCGCGATTGACCAGCACGACCAGCGGGCCGTCCCAGGCGACGCCGGGCTCCGGATCATCGAGTACTTCGATGCGACCGTCTGTCTCGCGTAGCTGCACAACCGGCCCTCGTTCGACGAACAGCCCGACGAGGCCCGTGGCCTCCGACAGATGACCGCCGCCGTTATTGCGCAGATCGATGACCAGCGAGTCGATTCCTTCTTTGCGCAGTTCTTTTATCAGGCGGTGCACGTCGCGCGTCGTGCTGCGGTAATCCTCGTCACCTGCAACGCGGGCCTGGAAGTCCTGGTAAAAGCTCGGCACTTCGATGACACCGATCCTGAATTCGCGCTCGCCGCGGCGGATCTTGTAGACCTGCTTCTGCGCCGCCTGGCCCTCCAGCGTGACCTTGTTGCGGGTCAGCGCCAGGATCGTCTCCAGGCCGCCTGGATTGGCGCCAACCGGCAGGATTTGCAGCCTGACCACGGTTTTGACCGGGCCGCGGATCAGTTGTACGACGTCATCCAGGCGCCAGCCCACGACATCGACCAGTGGTCCGTCGTTGCCCTGGCCGACGGCAGTGATGCGGTCGCCAGCCTTCAGCTGGGTGGAAGCCGCGGCCGGGCCGCCCGGCAGGACATTCATGATCGTCACATTGTCATCGACCAGTTGCAGCGACGCGCCGATGCCCTCGTAGGACAGGCTCATCGCGATGTTGTATTCCTCGGAATTGCGCGGTGACAGGTAGTTGGAATGCGGATCGTAGACATGCGAGTACGCATTCATGAACGTCTCGAAGACGTCGTCCGCGGTGATTTGTTCGATGCGCTTGCCGACCCGCTCGTAACGCTTGTGCAGGATGTCACTGGCCTCCGGCCAGGTCTTGCCCGCCAGCACGAGCGACAGCGCGTCGTTCTTGACCCGCTTGCGCCAGAGTTCTTTCAACTCGCCTTCCGATGCCGGCCAGCCCACGTCGCTGCGGTCGAACCGGAAGCTTTCGTCGAGCGTGAAATCCGGTTCGGTATCGAGCAGCGCAATCGCGTGCCTCAGCACCTCGCGGTTACGCTGGCGATAGCGTGTGAAAATCTCGAAGGCGGGCGAGGCATTGGCATCCTTGATCGCCTCATCGAGCTGGTAGCGCAGGCGCTCGAATTCCGTGATGTCCGACGCAAGCAGGTAGCTGCGACTGCCATCCAGCGCCTCGAGGTAGCGTTCGAAGATCTGCGCGGACAGGTCGTCGTCGAGCGCGGCCTGCCGGTAGTGCTGCCGCTCGACTACCTCTGAGACCAGGCGCATGACGCGGCGATGGCGCTCGCTGGCGGCCAGTTCGCCGGACGAGGCAATTGCCGGGGCAACGGCGGCGGCGCGCTGCGCACCCGAGCCGCCGAGCGCAATGACGGCCGTGACCAGCAGTGCCGCCAGCACCAATTGGCGGAAGCGGGTCGAGACGGTCCTGGCGATCGGTGACTTCATGGGCTGTTAAACTGCCTTGTGCGGCCCCCGGCGGGCTGCAGCCAGGTTAAGAAGGTAGAGGCGCTACGCCGCCGTAGCAAGTACCGGCGTCACGCCGGCGAGGGTCTTGCCGATGGGTCCACTGGGCTTCCTGACCGGCGTCGTCCTGGGATCCGCTGCCTCGATCGCCCTGGTGCTCGCGATGGTGGTTGTCATATTCGCCCTGTCATCGGGTACGCAAGCGGCGATTGGCGCGGAATATCCCAGCCTGCTGGCCACGGCCGGCCTGTTTACCGTACTGGCCGGCATCGCGGGGGCCGCCTTTGCCGGCCTGCAGCGGCAAAAACCGTGGCGGTGGCATGCGCAGGCAATCATGTGGCTCACACTGGCGATGCTCGGCTGGCATTACTGGCCGCAAGGCAATGCCTGATCCAGGATTGAGACGGAATAGAGGGGGCGAGACGATGCGATTTGACCGACAAATGACGATTCTGTTCGCGGCGCTGGCTGCCGCCCTGGTATCGGGCGCCGGCAACGCGGCCGACAAGGAATTCAAGCAGGCGGCCGCGGCGATCACCGAGTCAGGCTTTCGCACGCTGGTGCAGGACATTTCAGCGGATGAGCTGGAGGGCCGCGGGCCCGGCACGCCCGGCGAGCAGCGCACCATCGAGTACCTCGAGGATCAGTTCCTGGAAATGGGCCTGCAACCCGCCGCCGGCGGCAGCTTCCGCCAGGACGTCTCACTCGTGGAAATCACCGCCATCGACCCGCAGCTTTCATTCGCCAGGGGTGCGGGCGGCATGACGCTGGCATTCGGGGACGACATGGTGATCGGGACGCGCCGCGTGCGGCCGGAATCTTCGATCAAGGACAGCGAGGTCGTGTTCGTCGGCTACGGCATCGTCGCTCCCGAATTTGACTGGAACGATTACGCCGGCATCGACATGCATGGCAAGACCGCGCTGATCCTCGTGAATGACCCGGGTTTCGTGACCGGCGACGCGGCCCTGTTCCGCGGCAAGGCGCTGACCTACCACGGACGCTGGACCTACAAGTTCGAAGAGGCCGCGCGCCAGGGCGCGGCGGCGGCAATCATCGTCCACGATACTGCTCCGGCTGCCTATGACTGGCAGGTCGTCAGGAATGGCTGGTCGAGGCCGCAATTTTATCTCGATCGGCCCGACGGCAACGCAGGCCGCACAGCACTCGAGGGGTGGATCACCCATGACCGTGCGCGCCAGCTGATGGAGATGGCCGGGCTCGACCTGGATGTCATGCAGGCCGCGGCCGTGAAGCGTGGCTTTCATCCGGTGCCACTCGGCGTCACGGCGAGAGGCAGCGTGCGCAATGTGATCCGGCGCGCCAAGTCGCCCAATGTCGCGGGGGTCATGCCGGGCAAGGACCGGCCGGACGAATATGTCATCTATGTGGCGCACTGGGATCACCTGGGCCGCTCGCTGGCATTCTCCGGTGACCCGATCTTTAACGGTGCCGTGGACAATGCGACCGGTGTCGCCGGCATCCTGGCAATCGCGAAGGCTTTCCGGGAGATGCTGCTGGCCCCCTCGCGGTCCGTGATGTTTCTCGCCGTGACGGCCGAGGAATCCGGCCTGATCGGCTCCGAGCACTATGCGGAGCACCCGCTCGTTCCGCTGGAGAAGACAGCCGCCGTCATCAACATCGATGCGCTCAATCCCCTGGGGCGCGCGAAGGATGTGGAGGTCATCGGCTTCGGCGCGTCGGAACTCGAGGATCTGCTGTCGGCCGCCGCGAAGTCCCAGGGCCGTACACTGATGCAGGATCGCCGATCCGAGGCCGGCTATTTCTACCGCTCGGATCATTTCAATTTCGCCAAGGCCGGCGTGCCGGCGCTCTACATCAAATCGGGCACGACGCTACGCGATGGTCCGCCGGGGGCAGGACTTGCGCTTTACGATGCGTATTACGCAGAGCGGTACCACAAGCCAGGCGATCAGTACGACGCGTCCTGGGACGTCAGCGGAACGATCGAAGACCTGAAGCTGCTGTACTTGGTCGGCGCCAAGGTCGCCAAGCAGAAGACCTGGCCACAGTGGTACGAGGGCAACGAGTTCCGCGCGGCCAGGGACGCCAGTGCCGCGAGCCGCGTGCCTGGAAAATAGTTCGGCTCAGGCCTGGCGCCGGAACGGCCGCGTCAGGATTCGAATGGCGGTGAATATCAGGTAGGGGCCGATGACAAGAAGCCAGGCCGATGGTCTTGCCGTGAATACGGCACCCATCAGGGAGCCGAGGAACGTCAGCAGCCCGCCTTCATAGGGCCCAAGCGTCAGGACCCCGGCGAGATAGATCAGGAAGGGCATCACCAGAAGCCCGAAGCCGAACAGCAATGCGAAGAAGCCGAGTTCCCGGCGCCAGAACGGCGACAGCCTGTTCAAGTACTTTGCAATCAAACTGCTTCCGGCCATCACGGCAAGTCTGACCCTGCCGCCGGCTTGCGGCAAGGTGGCTATACTGGCGCCCGTTCCGCTGGCCGGCAGGGGTATTGCACGCCAATGCGCAGATTGTGGTGGCCTGAGCCGCTGTACGAGATGAAGCCATATGGCGCGCTGACGCTCGGGGTGTTCGCTGTGCTGCTCGGCGCCGCGCGCAGCTGGGCGGCCGCGGTCTGGGACACGGGATTTGCCGTGGCGCTCGCGTTCGCCGTCGCAAGCATCGCCTACGCGACCGCGATCCTCAGGATGCGCCACGAGCACCGGCGCCGCAGCCGCTGGAATCGGGAGCGCCGGTACTGACGATGAAGCGACTGCGCTGTGCCGTGATCGGCGCCGGCTACCTGGGCCGCTTCCACGCCCAGAAATATTCGGCTATCCAGCATTGCGACCTGGTCGGTGTCGTCGATCCCGACGCCACTGCGCGCGAACGGATCGCGGCCGAACTCGGTGTCGCGGTGTTTGCCGACCACCGCGAACTGCTCGGCCGTACCGATGCGGCAAGCGTCGCGACGCCGACCGCGACGCATCATGCGATCGCACGGGATTTCCTGCGATCGGGCGCGCATGTGCTGGTCGAGAAGCCGATCACGGCGACCGAAGCCGAGGCCCGCGAACTCATCGCACTCGCGGCGGGTGGCGGTCGCGTGCTGCAGGTCGGCCACCTCGAACGCTTCAACCCCGTGATTCTTGCGATTGCGGATGAAATCGTGAATCCGCGCTTCATTGAATCGAACCGCCTGGCGCCATTCAAGCCGCGCGGCACGGATGTCAGCGTCGTTCTCGACCTGATGATCCATGACATCGACCTGATCCAGAATGTCGTGCATTCGCCGATCGCATCGATCGACGCAGCCGGTGGACCGGTGTTCACGAACGAGATCGACATCGCGAATGCGCGCATTCGCTTCGAGAATGGCTGTGTCGCCAACGTGACCGCGAGCCGCATCAGCATGAAATCGGAGCGCAAGCTCCGTGTCTTCCAGACCGACGCCTACCTGTCGATCGATCTCCAGCAGAAACTCCTGACCGTAGTCAGGCGTCCGGCCGTGATCGAGGAGGGGGTTCTGCCAAAGGTCGATGTCGAGGAACGCAGCTTCGAGCAGGGCGACGCCCTGCTGGCAGAGATCGAGTCCTTCCTCGACGCCATCGAGCAAGGCCGCCCGCCCGTCGTTTCGGGCGAGGACGGTCTGCGCGCACTGCTGACTGCGACCCGCATTGCGGAACTGGTCGCCTGACGCCCGTTATACTGACATCCGCATGCAACCGACCAATACCCGTGATCCCGACTACTACCACAAAGTGGTGGATTGCCAGTGGGCCTGCCCGGCGCATACCGACGTACCCGAGTACTTACGGCTGATCGCGCTCGGAAAATATTCCGATGCCTACATGGTGAATCGCGAATCCAATGTTTTTCCGGGCATCCTGGGACGTGTCTGCGACCGGCCCTGCGAACCCGCCTGCCGGCGCGGCAGGGTCGAGGAGAAACCGGTCGCGATCTGCCGCTCGAAGCGTGTCGCGGCGGATCTGCGCGACGACATCACGCCGAGGCTGCCAAAAGCGCCGGCGAAGAAAAACGGCAAGCGGGTCGCCTGCATCGGCGCCGGCCCGGCGACGCTCACTGTCGCCAACGACCTGCTGCCGATCGGCTACGAGGTTGTGATTTTCGAGCAATACGCCATTGCTGGCGGCCTGATGCGCACGAATATCCCGTCATTCCGGCTGCCTGCGAAGGTGCTCGACGAGGAGATCGGCTACGTCATCGGCATGGGCGCAGACCTGCGCCTGGGCTCGCCCGTAGCGAGCATGCGCAAGTTGCTCGACCAGGGCGGTTTTGATGCCGTGTTTGTCGGCACCGGTGCGCCAAAAGGGAAGGAATTGAAGCTACCGGGCCGCAATGATACGGATCGCATCCATATCGGCATTGCCTGGCTCGAGTCGGTCGCTTTCGAGCATGTGGACAAGATCGGCGAGCGGGTGCTGATCATCGGTGTCGGCAATACCGCAATGGATTGTTGCCGTACATCACTGCGGCTCGGCGCGAAAAGCGTCAAGGTGATGGCGCGCAAGCCGCGCGGCTTTTTCAAGGCCTCCGAATGGGAACTCGAGGACGCCGAGGAGGAAAATGTCGAAATCATCGTCAATCACGCACCGAAGGCGTTTGTCGTTGCAGACGGAAAATTGCAGGGCATGAACTTCGAGCGTATCGAGTACGTGATGGATGGAACCGATATCAAGGACCAGCGCGTGGTCGAGGAGGTGTTCATCCCCTGCGACGACGTGATCCTCGCAATCGGCCAGGAGAATGCCTTCCCCTGGGTCGAGCGCGATCTCGGCATCGAATTCGACAAGTGGGACGTCCCGAAGATCGACAAGGCCAGCTACCAGTCGACACGCCCGGGCGTGTTCTTCGGCGGCGACGCCGCATTCGGCCCGAAGAACATCATCTGGGCAGTCGAACACGGGCACCAGGCGGCGATTTCGATCCACAAGCACTGCGTCGGCACGCCGCTCGATGAGCGGATGCCGCGCGGCGTCAATCTGCAGAGCCGAAAGGTCGGCATGAACGAATGGTCCTACAAGAACGACTACGACGCTTCGGCGCGGCGGCTGATGCCGCATGTCAGCCTGAAGGATCGCTTCAAGCGCCTGAATATCGAGGTCGAGCTCGGATTCGATGCCGGGCGCGCAGCGGAGGAAGTCTCGCGCTGCCTGAATTGCGACATCCAGACCGTGTTCCACGCAAGCCTTTGTATCGAATGCGACGCCTGCATCGACATCTGCCCGACCGACTGCCTGACGATCACGACGAATGGCGACGAGCAGGATGTCGTCACGCGCCTGAAGGCGCCACGCCTGAATCCGGATCAGCCGTTGTTCGTCTCCGGGCCCTTGAAGCAAACGAGTCGCGTGATGATCAAGGACGAGGACCTGTGCGTGCATTGCGGTCTGTGCGCGGAGCGCTGCCCGACGGATGCCTGGGAAATGCAGAAGTCCTGGATCAAGATCCCCTATGCCGAGGATGAGGCCAGATGCCAGAGCGAGCCAGCGCTTCGCCGCGCGTAAACGATTTTTCGGTCAAATTCGCGACCGTCAACGGATCGGGATCCACCAGCGCAAATTCGCTGGTCATGAAAGCGATCTTCCGGATGGGCGTGCCGGTCGTCAGCAAGAACTACTTCCCGTCAAACATCCAGGGTCTGCCTACCTGGTACGAAATTCGCGTGACACGCGACGGTTGGCGGGCGCGCGCCGGAAGCGTGGACATCATGGTGGCAATGAACGCAGAAACTTATTCGAGCGACGTGCGCGAGGTCTGCGCCGGGGGCTGCCTGATCTACGACTCAACCTGGCCGAGCAACACGCTGCTGGCACGCGACGACATCAAGACCTTCGGCGTCCCGTTTGCACAGCTGTGCAACGAGAATTTCGAAGGCGCGCGGGCCCGTACGCTGATGAAAAACATCATGTACGCGGGCGCGCTCGCAGCACTCATCGATCTCGACCTCGAGGTCATCCGCACGCTGCTGGCAGAGACCTTCGCGAAGAAGCCGGCGCTCGTCGAATCGAACATGAAGGCGATCGAGATCGGCTATCGCTATGCGAAGGAGAAATTCGCCTGTCCGCTGGCGACGCGGATCGAGCGCATGAATGCCACGGCCGGCCACATCATGATCGACGGCAACACCGCGGCGGCGCTCGGCTGCCTCTATGCCGGCGCAACCGTGGGCGCCTGGTACCCGATCACGCCATCCACCTCATTGATGGATGCATTCCGTTCACTGTGCGCGCGCCACCGGGTGGATCCAAAGACCGGCAAGAACGACTACGTGATCGTGCAGGCCGAGGACGAGCTGGCGGCGATCGGTATCGTGATCGGAGCCTCGTGGAATGGCGTACGGGCCTTCACGCCGACGAGCGGCCCTGGCATCTCGCTGATGGAAGAGTTCCTCGGACTCGCGTATTACGCTGAGGTGCCGGCCGTCATATTCGATGTGCAGCGCGTAGGACCCTCGACCGGCATGCCGACGCGCACGCAGCAATGCGACCTGTTGGCCTGTGCCTACGCCTCGCACGGCGATACCCGCCACGTGATGCTGTTCCCGGATTCTCCGGAGGAATGCTTTCAGATGGCCGTCAAGGCCTTTGACCTGGCGGAACGCCTGCAGACACCCGTGTTCGTCCTGCTCGATCTCGATATCGGCATGAATGACTGGATGGCGCCGGATTTCAAGTGGGATGACAGTTACCAGCCGGACCGCGGCAAGATGCTGAGCGACGAGCAGGTCGCGGGCCTCAGCAAGTTCCACCGCTACCTGGACCCGGACGGCGACGGCATCCCGTATCGCACGCTGCCGGGCGTCAGCCCAAAGGCGGCCTACTTCACGCGTGGCTCCGGTCACAACCGCTTCGGTGTGTACACCGAGGATTCGGCGGAATACCAGGACGTCATGGATCGCCTGACGCGAAAGTTCGCCACTGCGGCGCGGCTCGTGCCTCCCGCGATCGTCGAATCCCGCGGTGCGTCGGCGGGCATCGTGAGCCTGGGTTCCTGCGACGCGCCGGTGCGCGAGGCGCTGGCGATCCTGCGCCGCTCCGGGACCGCGATCGACTACCTGCGCGTGCGCGGCTTCCCATTCGGAGCGGAAGTCGAGGAATTCCTGGCCACGCACCAGGCCATTTTCGTCGTCGAGCAGAATCGTGACGCGCAACTGCGCTCGCTGCTGACGCTCGAGACCGCCGTGGACAAGAAGAAGCTGCGTTCCATCCTGCATTACAACGGCCTGCCGATGCCGGCAGTCTGCATCGTAGATGGCATCAATTCGGCAATGGCAACGGGAGTCGCGGCATGAGTTTCATCAGCAAGCCGAAGGTCGCGAATCCGAGCCTGCCGTCAAATGAGCTTGGCCTGAACAGGCGCGACTACGAAGGCAGCATGTCCACTCTTTGCGCGGGCTGCGGGCACGACTCGGTGACAGCCGCGATCGTGCAGGCCGCTTATGAACTGGCGCTGCCGCCGCAGAGTGTCGTCAAGCTTTCGGGAATCGGTTGTTCGTCGAAGACAACGGCCTATTTCGTCGCGGGTGCCCATGGCTTCAACGCCGTGCACGGCCGCATGCCGTCCATCGCGACCGGCGCCAACGCCGCCAATCGCAATCTTCGTTACATCGGTGTCTCGGGCGACGGCGACTCGCTGTCCATCGGTGTCGGCCAGCTCGCGCACGTGATCCGGCGCAATCTCGACATGGTCTACATCCTCGAGAACAACGGTGTCTACGGACTGACCAAGGGCCAGTTCTCGGCGTCGGCCGATATTGGCACGAAGTCGAAGAAGGGCGAGGCAAACGAACAGGAACCGATCGACCCGGTGCTGCTCGCGCTCGCATTGGGTGCTTCATTTGTTGCGCGCAGCTTTTCCGGCGACAAGGAACAGTTGGTGCCGTTGATCAAGGCGGGCCTTTCGCACAGCGGCTTCGCAATCATCGACGTGCTGTCGCCGTGCGTGACCTTCAATGACCACGAGGGCTCGACCAAGAGTTATGCCTACGTGCGCGAGCATTCGGAAGCGCCGGTCGCCGCGGATTACGTCGCGCCACAGCGCGAGATCAGTGTCAGCTATGCGCCGGGCGAATTGCTGCCGGTCACCATGCACGATGGCAGCAGCGTGCTGCTTCGCAAGCTCGACCCGGATTACGACCCGACCGATCGCGCGCAGGCAGCCGCCTACGTGCAGGAACGCGCCATGCGCAACGAATACGTGACCGGCCTGATATACGTTGACCAGAAGCGCCGCGATTTCCATGCGCGGGCCAATACGACCGATGCGGCTCTCAACAGCGTGCCATTCGAGCGCCTGTGTCCGGGCGCCGCGAAACTCCCCAGGATCCTCGCGTCATTCCGCTGACGGGCGGCAGTCGAGGACATTCAGCGCGCCGGGCTGCAGCGTCAGTGTTACCGGCGTCGATCCAAAGTCCTGTCCGTCGATTTCGACGCCGCAGGCGGGTGTAGCGCGAATCGTCACGGATCGACAGCGCACCATCTGCACGGCCGGATCGGTCTCCAACCGGCCGTTGAAGAGTTTCGGCAGGCGACGCAGGGCTCCCATGATCGACATCGTTTCGACCAGGGCCAGGTCAAAGAATCCGTCATCGACTTGCGCCCCGGGCGCCAGACGCATCCCGGCACCGTAATAGAGACCGTTCGCCGCGAGCGCAATCAGGTAGCGCCCGGATCGCAACCGCCCATCGATTGACACTTCGAATTGCGGCGCCTTGTAACGCATCAATGCGCGCGCGAGCCCGATGAGATAGGCGAGGGCTCGCGGGCCACCGCGGGGCGTGAGGCGCAGTGCTTCCGCATTGATGCCGGCGCCAGCATTGTTGTGGAATGCCAGTCGTCGCGCTGCGTTGCCTGCAATTGCAGGCACCTCTGCGATGCCGAGATCGACGCGACGGCTCCAGCCGCGTGTCATTGCCTTTGCCAACAGTTCCGGGTCGTCGGGCACCTGCATCGTACGCGCCCAGTCATTGCCGGTGCCGAGTGGCGCCACCGCCGCGAGCAGCTTTTCGAGCGGCACCTCCTGCTGCGCAAAGAGGCCATTGACGAGTTCGTTGAATGATCCGTCGCCGCCGAGTGCCATCAGCCGGCGGTGGCCGCTCGCGATCGCCTGCTGCGCCAACTGGAAGGCGTGGCCTGCCCGGGATGTAACCGCACAATCATGCGGGATGCCATGCCTGGTAAGCGCATCAGCAAGCTGCGGCCAGCGGCGTCGCGCCCGGCCGCCACCGGATACCGGGTTGACGATGATGAACCAGCGCGAAGTATCAGGCATGGCAGCAATAATGCGTGACTCTGGAGCGGCTGTGAATGCGGGGCCATAATGACCTCAAATGACTGATGCAATCGCCCCTGTCAGTTACCAGCTCGCAAAACGCGACCCCAAGGCCTTCGTGAAGCACTTTGCGGGCAGCTTCGAGCGCTATGGCTTTGCCGTCGTCTGTGATCACGAACTGCCTCCGGCGCTGATCAGCGGCTGCCTGAATCGCTTCAAGCAGTTCTTCGCGCTGCCAGGGGAGGAAAAGCTCCGCTATCGCATCCCGGGCATTGGCGGCGCACGAGGTCTCACGCCTTTTGGCGTCGAGACTGCGAAAGGCGCGACCCATTACGACCTCAAGGAGTTCTGGCAGATCGGCCGCGAGCTGCCACCCGGACATCGCTACCGGTCGTCGATGCCGGACAATATCTGGATTCCCGGCGATCCGGGATTCAAGCGCGCAGCGCTCGATCTCTGGGAGTCATTCGACCAGATGGGCCGCAAGCTGCTTGAGGCCATTGCCGTGTACCTCGGCCTGCCACAGCACTGGTTCGACGACAAGGTCGGAGAGGGCAACAGCGTGCTGCGCGTGATTCACTACCCGCCGCTGAAGGAAGACTCGACCGGGGTCCGTGCCGGTGCCCACGAGGACATCAACGTAATCACACTGCTGCTCGGAGCCGAGGAGGGCGGGCTCGAGGTTCTGGATCGCAACGGGCGCTGGCTGGCGATCAATCCACCACCCGGCATGCTGGTCTGCAATGTCGGCGACATGCTGCAGCGATCGACCAATCACGTGCTGCCGTCCACGACGCATCGAGTCGTCAACCCGGTCGGCGCGCGCGTCAATTTCCCGCGTTATTCGATGCCTTTCTTCCTGCATTACAATTCAGACTATCCGATCACAAGCCTGCCGGGCTGCATCACGCCGGATCGCCCGAACCGGTATCCGGAGCCGATCCTCGCAGATGACTACCTGCGCGAGCGGCTGCGCGAAATCAACTTACTCTGATAGGGGCGGCGCGCGGCCTTGGCCAAGCTTTATTTCTACTACTCGACGATGAATGCGGGGAAATCCACGTCCCTGCTGCAGTCGAGCCACAACTACCGCGAGCGCGGCATGCGCACGCTGGTTTACACGGCCAAGCTCGACCAGCGCGGCGGCGGCAAGGTCCATTCGCGCATCGGTCTCACCAGCGAAGCGCTGCATTTTGATCAGGGCAGCGATCTATATGCCGAGATATCCGGCGAGCATGCCGGCCAGGTCGTCAGTTGCGTACTGCTCGACGAAGCGCAATTCCTGTCGCGGGCCCAGGTTGAACAGCTCGCTGTGATCGTGGATCGCTTGTCCATACCGGTGCTGTGCTACGGATTGCGCACCGATTTCCGTGGGGAGCTGTTTCCGGGCAGCGCGCGGCTGCTGGCGCTTGCCGACGAACTGTCGGAACTGAAGACCATCTGCCATTGCGGGCGCAAGGCGACGATGGTCGTGCGCGTTGGCACCGACGGTGCGGTCGAACGTGACGGCGCACAGGTCGAGATTGGCGGCAACGAGCGCTATATGTCGTTGTGCAGGCGACACTTCTTCGAGGCAAGCGGACGCCGCGGCGACCCTCAGTGAGGGCGACATTGGTCACCCGTTGCGCCAAAGGGCTGATACTGCTGATGCTCTGGACGCCATCGGCGTGGCCGGCCGATAGCCCGCCTGACGACGATGAAGACAATTCCTGCCGTGGCGAACTCCCGACGGATGCGGAGGCACTGGACGCAATGCGGGCTGGCCTGCAGCGCGGTGTGTGTAGCACCGCCCGATTCGTGGACCGGTTGTTCGGCGCTGAGCATGAATATTCCGAGTTCGAGGACGACAGCAACGGCCGCGTGGGCGCCACGCTGGGCTGGAATGAGCAGGACGGCGCCAATCTGGACGGGCGCTTCCGCGTAAGCGTGACGCTGCCGGCCCTCAATGAACGCCTCAATGCAACGATTGGGCGCGCCAGCAGCGACGAATTCGTCGCCGACCAGGCCTCCGGCATCGGTCCACTGGGTGGCTCATTCTCGGACGACGACCCCCCCGAGTGGTTTGCCGGGATCGGGTACCGCGTTCACCGCGCTCGCGACAGCCGCTTCGATCTTGGAGCCGGCGTCCAGCTCGAGTCGCCACTCAATCCCTATGTCAATGCGCGCTACCGACAATATCTCTACCGGAGCAAGAGCGTCCTGCTCACGATGCGCAGCACGGCGTTCTGGGAAAGCGACGAGGGACTCGGTGTGACGGAGGCACTCGACGTGGATCGCGTGCTGGGTCACGACTACCTGCTGCGCTGGGGCAATTCCGCGCGCATGTCCGAGAAAACCAAGGGCGTGCGCTGGCGCTCGCGCGTTGCGCTCTACCAGGCCATCGATTACCGCCGCGCGATGCGCTATGAGGTCAGCGTGCGCGGCGAGACGGACGGGACTCAGCCGGATCGCTACGGCCTGCGGGTGACTCACCGGCGCTCGATGTGGCGGAACTGGCTGTTCGTCGAGATGGGCGGCGCGCTGTTCTGGGCCGATGGCCCGGAGCCTGAGGACCGCTGCCATGGCTGCCTCGGGGCCAGTTTTGGCTTTGAGATTCTGTTCGGCCAGGCTTACGACCGCGCGCTGCGTCGTGAAGCTCGCGAGCAGAAGGCGGCTGACAAAGCGCAATAGTTCGCGTCGTCCGGGAGCGCGGAGTGCCGCTCAGCCCTCGAGCTTGAGGAGCGCGAGCTTTGCCTCGTGCAGGTAGAGTCGGTCGCCATCGCGGCCGCGCATGTTCTCCGACTCGGCCTCGCTGATCAGCTCCGCATCCAGTGCCCAGGACTGCAGGATCCTGCGCTTCTCGTCCCGATTCAGCCGTGCGTCGTCCAGCACCTCGCAGGGACGCGAGAAATACCGGGTCGGATCCATGACCGCATTGTCGACGTCAATCCGGGTGCCTTGATTCGCCATTGCCGTTCCTGCTGGAACCAAGTTACGCCCCATGGGTTCCCCTTACAAACGGCGAAGGCCGGAACCCGATCCGGCCTTCCGTTAAACCGATCAGACGTCCGGATCAGCGCAGGTACTGCAGCTGGTGATCCTGGATGATTACGCGGTCGCCGACACGCAGGCCATTCTTCTCCAGTTGCGTCACCTGTGCCCAGCGCCCGTCGTCGAGCCGGACATCGAACTGATAGCCTTTCTTCCGTTTCTGGTTGTTCTTCTGGATCTGATGCCCAATCACGCCACCAGCCACTGCACCGGCCGCGATGGCGGCTGTCTCGTGGTCGCGCGTGTTGATCTGGCTGCCAGCCACACCGCCGATGATGGCGCCGAGCACGGCACCAGCGCCAATATCCATTTCCTGGTCCCGGAGCCGGACCCGTTCGATGCGTTCGATATTGCCGCAGGTTTCACAACGGCTGCGTATGTCGCTCCGGTTGTCGTAGCGAGGCTGGGCGCTGCACGCGGCAAGTAGTACCGCAGACAGTGCGACCAGTCCGGTCGTCAGGGCAATTTTTGGCATGGGAACCTCTTGATCAGTGATTTCGTGCTTGCAGTAGCGACAATACAGGTGCGAATTGCAGGGGTCGGTGCGGCAACGAACGCAACTCCCGGACTCCCTCAGCCCTTTACGCGTACGACCAGCAGCATCACACCGGCAATGATGGCGCCCGCGCCAGCCCAGACCGGAATGTTCACCGTTTCCTTGTCCTTGACCGTCAACTCGATCGGTCCGAGCTGGGTTTCATGCGTTTCCTTCGTGTAGGTGAAGCTGCCATAAGCGAGGCCCAGAACGCCGGCGATGATCAGCAACAGCGATGCAAACTTTGTTCCATTCATCGAAATTCCTCCTGGCCAAAAACCGCGTGACCGAAACTCAGTGGCGGTGGTGCATGCCTTGGCGCCACTGAGTGTCAGGTACTCGTTCCGATTGCAGCGAAGCTCAGGGCTTCAACTGCATGTCGTTCTTGACGGCTGTCACGCCATTGACGTTCTTGGCAACCACGACTGCGTGATTGATATCGGACTGCGAATTGACGAAACCGCTCAACTGCACGGCGCCTTTGAAGGTCTCGACGTTGATCTCGGATGACTTGAGGGCATCGTCGGCCAATATTGCGGCCTTGACCTTCAACGTAATCGCGCTGTCGTCGACGTATTCGCCGGTCGACTCATGCGTGCGCGTGGCCGCGCAACCCATGAATGTAATCAGGACGAGTGGCAGCAGGTACTTGAACCCATGAATTGACTTCGACATATCCAGACTCCTTTGATTTTCGGGCCAACGATCTCTAGAAGGAGATCCGGCTTGTCTCGACTACATTGGGCGCAATGCGGGAATCAGTCTGTTCGATGGCGAACACAGACGGTTGTGACCTACCTGATATTTACTCGCCATCATTGACGGTTTGACATTTCCGCTGGAGTTCCTGGTAGGTATTCCGTTCCTGCATGCCTTCCTGGATCTTGTGGCCCGCAACGCCACCGGCGATCGCACCGCCGGCGGTGGCCAGCTTCCTGCCATCACCGCTGCCAATCTGATTGCCGAGAACGCCGCCGATCACCGCGCCCGTCACCGTTCCGGCGATCTGGTCGGGGTCCTTGGTCGGCTTCGTCAGGGTGACGAGTTCATCATGGCATTCCTGCCGCGGGCCACTCGCCGTCTTCTCATCCATATTCCGGTATCCGGCGACCGCAGCGACGGCCGTGACGGCCAATCCGCCCACGATCAGGCCCATAACGAGTTGCTTGTTCATGAGATCTGTTCTCTACGTTGTAGTGGTTGATTCATCGACGCGTCGGTGGAGCCTGGCGTCGTTTTCACTTCGTAATGCCGCCCAGGAGTTTCACCAGGGCCAGCAGGATCATTGCTCCGAGCAATGACACGAGCATTCCCGAGAGGCTGAAATTGCCCTGGTTGATGGTCGATGCGCCAAAGAGGCCGCTCAGGAAAAAGCCGCCCAGGAATGAACCGACGATGCCGACCACCACATTGAGAATGATCCCCTGCCGGCTGTTCGTCCCCATGATCATGCTTGCGATCCAGCCAATCACGCCGCCAATCAGGAGCCAGATGATGAAGTTCATTGTCATTTCCTCGCGTTTCTCCCAGTGCGGCGAGGCTAGCTGTAGCTGGAGGCAGGGTCTGTACGGTGGCGCACCGATGATGAGTCTCGATCGCCTGGTCCCGAATGAATTGACGATGA
Organism: Steroidobacteraceae bacterium; assembly: GCA_016844605.1. Classification (GTDB taxonomy): domain Bacteria; phylum Pseudomonadota; class Gammaproteobacteria; order Steroidobacterales; family Steroidobacteraceae; genus SCUD01. Next base: position 1,108 of record JAENJD010000029.1, on the reverse strand, counting down.
CGCAGGAGCCGATAATCCGCGCGCTATGACCTGAAGAAGCGCGCCCCGACCAGCAGGGTTGCAATTCCCGCAAGCAACCTGGCTGCCAGGGCCGGCCGCCGGACCAGAAAGCGCATCGTCATGCTGCGCGGGTAATCGCTGTCAGTTGCAGGTGCCGGGTCGAGCTGGCGCATGATCTGTCCGCGTTGCGCCTGCAAGCGCGCGCGCAACTCCAGTCGCCGTTCGGCAAGCGATGCCCCTGCGATTGGGATCATGGATTGCTCCTGAGAACGGCCAGATCCGCGGCGAGCTCTTCGCGCGTTGCTGCAAACGCCTGGCTGCCGAGCGCTGACAAGGCCCGGAACTTGCGCCATGCGAGTGCGGCACCCAGCCCATGAATCGCGATCAGGGCCAACACGGTCGGGATCCGGTATTCCGTATCCCAGCTGAATGCCAGAGCCAGCGCTCCGACGAGAAGCATCACGCACAACAGGCTGGCATAGCCAAGCAGCGTGACCACCAGCATTTTCAGGAGCCGAATCTTCTGTTCAGCCCATTCGACCCTGGCCAATTGCCCATGCAGAGAGGCCTGGGCCACCAAGGGGCCACCCGCCAAAAGCAGGATGCGAATGACATCCAATAAATTGATTTCCGTGGAGCCCGGAGCAGGCCTGGAATGCGGATCACGAGTTGGCGATTGGTCAGGGAGCGGCAACGGCGTCATGTCAGCAGCAGTACGTCACTTTCGGCGGGCGAGCGTGACGCCGAGAAGCAGACCCAGGGCCGCGCCGATACCAACTGCCTGCCATGGATGTTCATGCACATAGCTGTTGGTGGTCGTGACGGCATCGCGCGCCTGATCGGCAAACTCGCCGCCAACGCCTTCGACGGACTTCCTTGCTGCCGCGACACGCTCACTGAGATTTACCTTGGCCCGGGCCAGGTCCTCTCCGGTCAGCGAGGTCGTGGCTTTGATCAGGTCTTCGACATCCGCGATGAAATTCTGAAACTCGCCCGAGACGCCGGAAGGCGCACGATCTACCGTTGCTGCGGCGGATTGTCCATTGGCCTCGGACTCCGGAATGCTTGACTTGGTTTGCATGACTGAATCCTGGAGACTGAATTTGTG
>JAENJD010000028.1 GCA_016844605.1 Steroidobacteraceae bacterium | reverse complement strand
CATGCCTCCGCCTCCTCCGTCCCCTGGCGCGGATTCTGCTGCGCCACGGGCTGTCGACTTATGATTTTTCTCGGATTGCCAATATTGCATTCATCCAGGCAGCTCAAGATATCCTACGTGAGCAGGGCAAAACGGCGAGTTTCTCGCGTGTTTCCACAATTACTGGCCTACACCGGCATGTCGTCAGCGATATCGTCAAGTCCGCCGAAGCCAGCAGGCCCAGCCTTGCGGCGGACAAGGACTATCGGCGCAACCGGCTCGCGCGCGTGCTCTCGGGTTGGTTTGAAAGCCCCGAGTACACGGACGAGGACGGCCGGCCACGCGTACTGCCCGTCGACGGGCCGGAACCGTCTTTCGACGGACTCGTCCGGTCATTCAGCGGCGACATCTATCCGAAGATAATTCTTGATGAGTTGCTGCGGGTCGGGGCGGTGCGCGTTCTGAAAGACGGCTCGGTGCGTGCCCTGGCCCGACGCTACACACTGGGCGGCGCGGACGCTGCGGCGTTACAGCAACTCGGCAGCGCGGCGCGCGATCTTTTCAGCACACTGGAGCACAACATCGCGGCACCAGCCGACAGTCGCCTTTACGACGATTCGGTCGTCTCGGTCCGGCTGGACAGCGCCGCAATTCCATTGCTGCGCCAATTGCTGCATCGCCGTGGAGCCAGCTTTCTCGAAGATGTCGAAGGCTGGATTTCAGAGCGCGAGACCACGAGCGAGTCAGGATCGGTTCGCGCCGGCGTCATGGTTCACATGTTCGTCGACCAAGAGTCGAATTCCAGCGAGAAGCCTGAAGACCGGGATGGCGATTGATCAGCGCTTGCGACCGATCAGCTTAAGGAACTCAGCTTCCTCGAGGACCTTGACACCAAGCTGGGTCGCCTTCTTCAGTTTTGAACCAGCATCGCCGCCAGCCACAACCAAGTCCGTGTTCTTCGAAACGCTGCCCGCCACCTTGCCGCCAAGTTTGCGGATGTGGTCGCCCGCCTCCTCCCGCGACATCGTTGAAAGCTTTCCGGTCAGCACGATCGTCTTGCCGCTGAGCGGGCTGTCGCGCATCGAATTCCCCTGCACGGCCGGCCATCGCACCCTGTGCTGAATCAATGCGTCGATGACTTTCGCATTGCGCGAATCCGCGAAGAATGCGTGCACATGCCCCGCCGTGACCGGCCCGACATCCGGCACTTCCTCAATCGCCTCCGCCGGGCTGCTGCGCAACGCATCCAGAGAGCGAAAATGCTGTGCCAGCACCTCGGCTGTCGCTTCTCCAACATCGCGAATGCCGAGCGCGTGCAAGAACCGCGCGAACGTCGTCTGCTTGCTGTGTTCGAGTGACTCGACCACATTTGCGGCCGAGCGATCGCCCATGCGGTCGAGGTTTGCCAGTTGCTCAACAGTCAGCTTGAACAGGTCGCCGGGGTTGCGGACCAGGCCGGCGTCCACCAATTGGTCTATCAGCCTCGTGCCAAGCCCCTCGATGTCCAGCGCGCGGCGCGAGGCGAAATGGCGCAATGATTCCTTCAGCTGTGCAGGGCATGTCAGTGCGCCTGTGCAGCGGGCCACGGCTTCGCCTTCTTCTCGTTCTACGGCCGAACCGCATACCGGGCATTTCTGCGGCAATCGTACCGAGGATGACTTGGAGGGGCGCTTCTCGATGATCACGCGAACAACTTCCGGGATCACGTCGCCGGCCCTCCGGATGATCACGCTATCGCCGACGCGCACGTCCTTGCGCTTCAATTCATCGATGTTGTGCAATGTTGCGTTGCTGACCGTCACGCCGCCCACGAATACCGGCTCGAGTCGAGCGACCGGCGTCAACGCCCCGGTGCGTCCCACCTGCCACTCAATCGCGCGCACAGTCGTCATTTCCTCTTCGGCTGGAAATTTGTGGGCGATTTGCCAGCGCGGTGCCCGTGCGACGAATCCGAGCCTGCGCTGTTGTTCGATTGAATCGACCTTATAAACCACGCCGTCAATCTGGTAGCGCAGGCTGCTCCGGCGCCGGCCGATGTCCTCGTAATATCCGAGCAGCCCATCGACACCGGTGACGACCTGGGTCTCCGGCGATGTACGCAACCCCCAGCCGCGCAGCACTTTCAGGATTTCGCTATGAAGATCTGGAAGCGGCTTGCCTTCCACTCTTCCGGCGCTATAAAAATAGATCTCGAGTGGCCGTGACGCGGTAAGGCGCGGATCCAGTTGCCTGAGGCTGCCGGCTGCGGCATTGCGCGGATTGACGAATATCTTTTCGCCCTTCTCGTTCGCGCGCCGGTTCATCTCATCAAATCCTGCGCTCGACATGAACACTTCGCCGCGCACTTCGAGCAGGTCCGGCCATCCACGTCCGCTGAGCCGCAATGGCACGGTCGGGATCGTGCGGATGTTGTGCGTGACGTCCTCGCCGATCGTGCCGTCGCCTCGTGTCGCACCGAGTGCCAGCAACCCGTCGCGATACGTCAGGCTGACTGCCAGGCCGTCGAGCTTCGGTTCGCAGGCGTAGCCGATCTGTTCGTCGGTCTCGAGCCGCTCCCGGACCCTGCGATCGAATGCCTCGACGTCTTCGCGCGCAAATGCATTATCGAGCGACAGCATCGGCAGTTGATGCCGCACTTCCGCGAATTCCGGTACCGGTGAACCACCAACACGCTGTGTCGGCGATTCGGGAACAACCAGCTCGGGGTGTTGCTGTTCCAGCGCGCGCAGCTCCGCCATCAGGCGGTCGTATGCTGCGTCCGGAATTTCCGGGTTATCCAGTACGTGGTAAAGACGGTTATGGCGCTCGATCTCGGCTCGCAGCCGCTCGACACGGTGCCGCAGGCTTGCAGGTGCGGGCTTCATCAGTTGCGGCGCAGGCGCTTGTTGCGGTGCTCGAAGTGCACCAGCTCCTCGCGAAGGTTGAGGATCCGTTGTGCCGTCAATGTGCTGCCCTGCTCGTCCTGCAGTTGACCCTTCAGGCGCTCGGCAAGATGCCGCGCGGCCGCAAGCACCAGGTCGAATGTGGCCGGCCCATCAAGCGGACCAGGCACGATGCCGAACAGCGAGATACCAGGGAACAGCTGGTCATCCATCTTGGTGAGATCGAATGAGCCTGGCTCCAACATGCTCGCAACATAGAAGAGGGTCTTGCCATCTTCCCGTTCGCGATGAAAGATCGAGTAGCGGCCGTAATGCATGCCTTCTGCCTCGATTGCCTCGCGCAGTTGCTTGCCGTCCCAGTGTGCTTCGTGGGCAACGAGACGCAACGCAACGATCCTCTGTTTCGAAGCCTCGGAAACATGCCGCTCGATCGGATCCCTCGGTTTCGGCTCATCAGGCTCCACCTCCGGCTTCGGCGCGACTTTGGTGCGCCCGAGCGGATGAGTCTGCACCCATGGTGAACGATGGTCTGCGTCAGCCTCGGCGTGCGATGCCCGCTCGTTGGGGTTGGAATCTTCAGGCGCGGCGCCAATGGCCGACATGTCGATCGGTGGCGGCTCGGGCAACCGGCGTCGGTCCTTGCCCACGTAGGCCGAGATATCCACCTCGAAATCTTCAGAAATCTCGATGAGTGGCGGCCGTCGCGGCGCGCGCAGTCGTTCGATCGTCGGTAGATATGACGGTGGCGCAGCGGGGATCTCGTCGCCGGCCCGCGCCCCGCCATCGACGCTCGGTTCCGTACGACCACGCGGCCAGGTCTCGGTGGGATCGACGGTCTGACGTGCCTTGCGGGTCTCCCACCACCACAGGCCGAGAATCAGGGCAACCCCGGCTCCTAGCAGAATCCAGCGCAGCTCCGACACTGGGATGCCTCCCCCGCTAACCGACGGCGGCCATTCGGACGGCCTCGTCGACATCCACGGCAACCAGGCGTGACACGCCGGGCTCGCCCATGGTCACGCCAATGAGGTGGTTCGCGAGTTCCATGGTCGACTTGTTGTGCGTGATGAAGACGAACTGAACGCGTTCCGACATGTCCCTGACGATGTCGCAGAACCGACCGACGTTGTTGTCATCGAGCGGCGCGTCCACCTCGTCGAGCAGGCAGAACGGTGCTGGGTTCAGTTCAAAGATCGAGAACACCAGAGCCACGGCGGTCAACGCCTTTTCACCGCCCGACAACTGACTGATCGAGCTGTTCCGCTTGCCGGGTGGACGCGCCATCACGGCAACCCCCGCTGTCAGCAGGTCGTCGCCGACAAGTTCGAGGTAGGCGGCACCGCCACCGAATAAGCGCGGGAACTTCTCCTTGAGGCCGTTGTTGATACGGTCGAAGGTGTCCTGGAAGCGCGCGCGCGTCTCGCGATCGATCCTGCGTATCGCCTGCTCCAGCGTATTGAGCGCATCAAACAGGTCCGTATACTGCCGATCGAGGTACTCCTTGCGTTCCGATTGCTCCTTGAGCTCGTCGATAGATGCAAGATTGACTGCTCCGAGCCGCTCAATCCGCTCGCTGGTCTCCGCGAGCTGCTGATCCCAGGCTGGTACGGTCGCTTCGGGCGGCAATGCCGCCGTGACCGCCGCGAAGTCGAAATGCGTGGCTGTGAATTGCTCCATCAGCGACTCGCGCCGCACACGCGCTTCCTGCATCCCAAGGCTTATCTCGGCGAGCGCGGCACGCGCGGATTCCACGCGCGCTTCGGATCCCTGGCGTCTTGTGTCGAGATCGCGGACCTGCGCGTCTGCCTCCTCGACCAACCGGCGCGACTCGGCAAGCTCCCGCTCGACCGCAAGGCGCCGTTCCAGGTACTGCTGCAGATTTCGTTCCAGGTCCGCAAGCGGCACCTCGCCGTCCGCCAATTGACGCTCGAGGTCCGCGCGCTGGGCTGCGCGCTGGCGCGCCTGCTCGCTGGCGCGCTCAAGACTCGTCTGCAGCGTGGCAAGTGTCGAACGCTGGGATTCAAAACGTATTTCAACCTGTTGCGCAGCCGCGATCTCTGTTGCGCTGCGTTCACGCGCTGCCGCAAGCCGCGCACGATACGTGTCGCGCTCGCGCTCCAGTTCAGGGCGCCGGTCCTGCAAAGAGTTCATTAGCGTCAGTCCGGATTCCAGCCGCTGCCGCGCCTCACGAATCTCCTGTTCGTCGCGGGCGATCTGGGCGTCGGCCTGGTCGAGTTCCCCGCGCACTCTGGAGAGTCTCTCGCCGAACTGTTGCGCCCGCGAACGGATCGCCTCGAGAGCCCCGCGCACATTGACCAGGTCGTGGTGCAGGCGATTGACAGTCCCATGCAGGTCATCGCGGCTCGCATCCAGGTCCGCAATACGCGACCTGCTGCTAGCCAGGGCCTGGTCGAGTTCGCGAACCCCGGACTCGCCATCGGCAACTACAGCTTGCAGCCGGCGGATGTCCTGCTCCCGTGAGATGACGCCGGCGTGCCCGGTTTCATTGCGTGAGGCCCGCAGCCAGTCCTGGCCAAACCAGATGCCATCGCGCGTGATGACGGACTGTCCCGGACTCAGGGATCGACGCCGCAACAGCGCCTCGCGCAAGGATTCCACGGCGATGACGCCCTCGAGCAGACCCGCGACGACAGCCGGCCCCGAGACCTTGGACAACAACGAATCCGTGGCGGGCTTCGCTGCGCTCGAGCTGGTGGACTCCACCAGCGTCACGCGCCCGGATTCGAGCCGGTCCACGGCCTCGGCGAATGAATCGATGCCATCAGCGCAGACCGCCTCGAGATAGCTGCCCAATGCGGTTTCGACTGCCCGCTCCCAGCCGGCGGCAACCACGAGCAGCTGCGCGAGCCTGGAGCGCCGTTCCAGCTTGTGCGCCGCAAGCCATTCGACGACGCGTCCCTGCGCCTGGCCAAGCGCTGCCTTCTGAACGGCTTCGACCGCCACCAGCTCACCGCGTGCTATCTGCAGTTCCGCCCGGGCCGAGTCGAGGGCGGTCGCCGCATTGCGCTCTGTTTCGCGCTCCGATTGCAGCTGTGCCAGTGTCCCATCGAGTTCCCGCTGTGCGGCAGCGCCGCGTTCCCGCGCCTGCTGCTCCGCAATTGCAAACTCCTCCGGTCGCGCGCCCGAGACCATCTTGTCGAGCTGCACGCGCTCCAGGGCAAGCTTTTCATGCTGTGCCAGCAGGCGTGCAAGTCCGCCTTCGATCTGTTCGATCCTGGTCCGCTCAACCAGTGTGTCCTGGGATGCGTCGGCGGATTCGCGGCTGAAGGTCTCCCAACGTTGCTGCCAGTCAGCCATCGCGGACTCGGCTTCGGCCGATGCGGTACGGGCCGCGGCCTCGGTCTTGCGTGCAGCATGAAGTTCAGGTTCCGCGCGCGCGACCGACGCCGCAAGCTCGCGCAGCTGCTCCTGATCGCGTCCGACCAGCGTCTGCGACTCGCGATGTTCCTGCGTGACGCGCTCGAGGTCGTTGCGCTGCCTTTGGCGCAATTCGCGCGTATGGAGCAGCGACTGTTCGGTTCGTGTGGCGTCGGCACCGGCCTGGTAATAGCGCCCCTGGACGACGGCAAGCGCATCGGAACACTCCGCGTGCGTGGCGCGCGCCTTTTCGACGGTTGCCTCGGCCGAGCGCAGCCCGGCGAGTGCGGCCTGCGTCGCAGTCTCGCGTTCGGTCGCGAGCGCCTGCCTCGCCGCAATGTCGCCATCAAGGTCGCGGATCCGAAGCGCCAGCAGCTCTGCCTGCAATTGGCGCTGGCGGTTCGTCTGTTCCTGATAGCGACGCGCGATGCCGGCCTGGCGCTGCAGGTGACGGATCTGCTTGTCGACTTCCTCGCGCAGGTCATTCAACCGCTCGAGGTTTTCCCGCGTATGGGAGATGCGATTTTCGGTCTCGCGCCGGCGATCCTTGTAGCGCGAAATTCCGGCCGCTTCCTCGACAAAGGCGCGCATGTCCTCGGCCCGCGCCTCGATGAGCCGCGAGATCATGCCCTGCTCGATGATCGCGTAGCTGCGCGACCCAAGGCCGGTGCCGAGGAACAGGTGTGTGATGTCCTTGCGACGGCATTTCGAGCCATTTATGAAATAGGTCGAATTGCCGTCACGCGAAACGAGCCGCTTCAGCGACACTTCCGCGAATCCGGCATACGGTCCGGCGATCTTGCCGTCGCCATTGTCGAATACAAGTTCGACGGAGCCGCTGCCGACGGGCTTGCGACCGCGGGACCCGTTGAATATCACGTCAGTCATCGAATCGCCGCGCAGGTGCTTGGCGGAAATCTCGCCCATGACCCAGCGAACCGCGTCGATGATGTTGGACTTGCCGCATCCGTTCGGCCCGACGACGCCAGTCAGATTCCGGGGAAATGACACGACTGTCGGATCGACAAAGGACTTGAATCCGGCGAGTTTGATCCTGGCTAGGCGCATTCAGGCTAGTGTAGATTAATGGCCCGCGATTGAGTACGACCGGGACACGAACCGCATGAGCCCAAAGTCGCCAATTGGAGACATCGAGACCTTCCAGAATCCGAGTCTCGCTTGCGACTATACGATTCGCATGCAGATTCCAGAATTCACCTGCCTGTGTCCGCGGACCGGCCAGCCGGATTTCGCGACACTGGAGCTCGAATATGTCCCCGACAAGCTCTGTGTCGAGCTCAAGTCCCTGAAACTCTATGTCTGGTCTTTCCGGGATCGCGGTGCATTCCACGAGGCGGTGACCAATGAGATCGTGGACCGCCTGGTCACTGCAATGGACCCGAAATTCCTGCGCCTGACGGCCCGATTCAACGTGCGCGGCGGCATTTACACGACCATCGTCTCGGAGCGTCGTCGCGACGGCTGGGTGGCCCCGGAACCCGTGATCCTGCCCTGAGCCCTTGAATCGACGGGGCCATTAGTCATGCCACTGGACCGCAGAAGTGCGAAGGCTATAATCCGGCGCTCCATTTAGCCGGGAGCGGAGAAACTGATGCCTGCAAAGAAGGCTTCGAAGTCCAGGAAGCCAGTCGCCAGGAAGGCCGCGTCGCGCAAGATGCCGGCCGCACGCAAGGCCCTCCGTGTCGCCAGGCCCACGGCACGCAAGGCAAAAACCGCTGCATCCCGCGCAAGTTCCGGTAAGTCCGCCAAGGCGAAAACAGGCAAATCACCGCGGATCGCACACAATGCGCGGCCCGCGGCAAAGCCGGTCGTACGCGTCGTCGCACCCCCACCCGCCAAGCCCATGAAGCTCGCGAAGGTCGCCATGCCGATGCGTGCGCCTGCCGTCGCAAAGGCACCTGCACCGATGCCGCCGCCGCGGTTTGCGGAGCCGCGTCCGGTGTTTGCCACCGCTCAGGCGCGCATGACGCGCCGTCCTGGTCCGCTCGACGAGGACGATGAAGCTCAAGGCGGCCACAATCTGCTGATGGGCCCCCGCAATGTGCGCCCGTATCACGAGCGCAAGGGCGAGCAGTACATGGGCAAGGAACAGCTTGCCCATTTCCGCGTGATCCTGAACTCCTGGAAGCGCGACCTGATGGAAGAAGTGGATCGCACGATGACTCACATGAAGGACGAGGCGGCCAACCCGCCCGACCCGAATGATCGTGCGACGCTCGAATCGGAATTCGCCCTTGAGCTTCGCACCCGCGACCGCGAGCGCAAGCTGATCCGCAAGATCGATGAAGCCTTGAGCCGTATCGACGACGGAACCTATGGCTATTGCATCGAGACCGGCGAGCCGATCGGCGTGAAGCGCCTCGAGGCACGCCCGGTCGCGACCCTCTGCATCGAGGCCCAGGAACGCCGTGAACGGCGTGAAAAACAATACGGCGACCGCGACGACTGGTATCGCTGAGACACCCGCCCGTCACCGGCTTGTCCGCGTCCACTCGACCCCCTGATTCTCGCGGCCCCTGCGGCCGCTTCGCCCCGACGCCCTCCGGTCCCATGCACCTCGGTTCCCTGCTTGCCGCGGTTGGAAGCTATCTCAGCGTCAAGCAGGCCAACGGCCGATGGCTCCTCCGGATTGAAGACCTGGACCGCAATCGTGAGATTCCCGGGGTCGCTGAACAGATGCTCCGGATCCTGGAGTCGTTTGGATTTGAATGGGATGGAAAAGTAGAATTCCAGAAAAATCGAATATTATTTTACGAGCAGGCCCTCGCACACCTGGATGCCAAGGCCCTTTGCTACGCCTGTCGATGCAGCCGCTCCCAGCTCACATCACATGCGATTGAGCCCGGGGAGGAACTGGTCTACCCCGGGACCTGCCGCAACGATCCTGATGCGCGCCAGAGGCCGCATGCGCTGCGATTTCGCACCGATGCCCGGATGCCCGAGATCGCGTTCGAGGACCGCCTGCAAGGCCTGGTAAGCGAGGATTGCCATCGCCAGGCCGGCGACTTCGTGATCCGGCGGCGGGACGGTTTTTTTGCCTATCACCTGGCCGTGGTCGTGGACGACGAGCTGCAGGGCGTCACCGAGGTCGTCCGCGGTTGCGACCTGCTCTCCTGCACGCCACGCCAGATCCTGCTGCAGCAGGCGCTCGGCTACCGGACACCCGCATACGCGCACCTGCCGCTGCTGCTCGAAGCCGACGGCCGCAAGCTCGCGAAGTCGCGCCAAGCCGTGCCCCTGGATGCTGATCGTGCGGCGCCAGCCTTGTGGGAAGTGCTGGCCTGGCTCAGGCAGGAGCCGCCAGCCGGGCTGGCTGGAGCACCGGTGCGTGAAATCTGGGCCTGGGCGCTGCCCAACTGGCGCCCGGAACGGCTCGTGGGCTGCCGCGAGCTGCGGCTCTAAGCGACGCCCCGCATCGAGAGCCGGACGCGGCCCTGCCGGTCGACTTCAAGCACCTTCACCTTGACGAGGTCGCCTTCCTTCAGCTTGTCGCTGACGCGCTCGACGCGTTCGTCCGATATCTGCGAGATGTGCACGAGCCCATCGCGTCCCGGCAGGATCGCGACGAAAGCGCCGAAATCCATCAAACGGACAACCTTGCCTTCATAGACGTGGCCGACCTCTACGTCCGCGGTGATCATCTCGATGCGGCGCAGCGCTTCACGTCCGGATGCAGAATCAACCGACGCGATCTTGACCGTGCCGTCATTCTCGATGTCGATCGTCGCACCGGTTTCCTCGGTGATCTGCCGAATCACGGAGCCGCCCTTGCCGATCACGTCGCGGATCTTCTCCGGGTCGATCTTGATGGTCACGATGGTCGGCGCCCACTCGGACATTTCGGCGCGCGGCTTGTCGAGGACCTTGTTCATCTCGCCCAGGATGTGCAGGCGGCCCGCCTTGGCCTGGTCGAGCGCGACCTTCATGATCTCGGCAGTGATGCCGTTGATCTTGATGTCCATCTGCAGGGCCGTCACGCCATCCTTGGTGCCGGCGACCTTGAAATCCATGTCGCCGAGGTGGTCCTCGTCGCCCAGAATGTCGGTCAGCACTGCGAAGCGGTCGCCCTCCTTCACCAAACCCATCGCGACCCCGGCGACTGCACCCTTGAGCGGAACGCCGGCGTCCATCAGCGCAAGACTCGTACCGCAAACCGTCGCCATCGAGCTCGAGCCATTGGACTCGAGGACCTCGGACACGACGCGCAGGACGTACGGAAACTCCTCCATCTTCGGCATCACGGCGCTGATGCCGCGCCGGGCCAGGTTGCCATGGCCGATTTCGCGGCGCTTCGGCGAGCCCATGAATCCTGTCTCGCCGACCGAGAACGGCGGGAAGTTGTAATGCAGCATGAAGGGCTCGCGACGTTCGCCCGCCAGCGCATCGATGATCTGCGCGTCGCGGCCGGTGCCCAGGGTTGTCGTGACCAGGGCCTGCGTTTCGCCACGCGTGAAAATTGCAGAACCGTGCGTCCGGGGCAGGGCACCGACCTCGACCGTAATCGGTCGGACCGTACGTGTGTCGCGGCCGTCGATGCGCGGCTTGCCATCCAGGATCAGGTCGCGGACCAGGCGATATTCCAGCGAATGCAGCTCGGAGCTGACCTCGTCACGCGTGAATTGAGGCTTCTCGCCACCCGAAAGCGCAGCCTGCACCGCCTGACGGATCTCCGCGAGGCGCGCCACGCGGGCCTGCTTGACGACGATGCCATAGGCTTCGGCGAAGGCCTTCTCGGATTGCGCGGCGACCGACTGCTTCAATGCAACATTCGGCTCCGCGGCCTTCCAGTCCCAGCGCGGCTTGCCGGCCTCGGCCGTCAAGCGATTGATTGCGCCGATGGCGGCCTTCATCTGCTCGTGGCCGAACAACACGGCGCCCAGCATGACCTCTTCGGAAAGGCAATTGGCTTCCGACTCGACCATCAAAACCGCTTCCTGGGTGCCGGCGACCACCAGGTCCAGGTCCGACTCAGTCTTGACCTGGGTCGTCGTCGGATTCAGCAGGTAAGCGCCGTTCATGTAGCCGACCCGCGCTGCGGCGATCGGGCCCGAGAACGGTATGCCGGAAATCGCGAGCGCCGCCGAGGCGCCGATCAGCGAAGGAATGTCGGAATCAATCTCCGGATCCAGCGACAGCACGGTCGCGACGACCTGTACCTCATTGTAGAAACCCTCGGGAAAGAGTGGCCTGACCGGACGATCGATCAGCCGCGAGGTCAGCACTTCCTTTTCGGATGGCCGGCCTTCGCGCTTGAAGAAGCCCCCGGGGATTTTGCCCGCAGCGTAGGTTTTCTCCACATAGTTGACCGTCAGCGGAAAGAAGTCCCGTCCCGCGACCGCCTCGCGGCGACCGACCGCAGTGACCAGGACGACGGTATCGCCCATGGTGACGACGACTGCGCCGTCAGCCTGACGGGCCAGGCGGCCGGTCTCGATCGTGACCTTGTGCTCGCCGTAATTGAAAGTCTGCTTGGAAACGCTCACGCGGATTCCTTCTGGTATCTGGATAAGGTGTCAGGTCCCGCAGGCCTGCCGGATCTGGCAGGCAACGGATCGCTGATGCGCTTCAGCGGCGCAGGCCAAGATCGTTGACGACCTTGGAATAACGATCGGGGGCGTTTGCCTTGAGGTAATCCAGCAGCCGCCGGCGCTGTGCCACCATTTTCAGCAGGCCACGCCGCGAGGCATGGTCGCTCTTGTGAGTCGTGAAATGTTCGGCCAGCCCGTTGATACGTTGGGACAGCAAAGCGATCTGCACTTCAGGCGACCCCGTGTCCTTCGGAGCGCGCCCGAACTTGCCGACGACCTCCGCCTTTTGTGCACTCGTGAATGGCATCTAGATACGACCTTTTGACTCAGGCACTTAACCCTTTAAGAGCCGCGCATTGTACCCGCGGCCAGAGGCTCTCTCAAGCTTGTTTGGGCACTGCGGTAACGATGTCCACCATGATCCTTTCGGGTGCCAATCGGCGTCCCTCGACGGTCATCCGGCCGGTGCCCAGAAAGAGCCCTCCCTCCCCATACATCCGCACCCGGGCTGAGCCGGGACCGGTGACGAATACAGGTTGTCCCTGAAGCACGCAGGCCTGTTCCGCCGTGCCAAGCCTGACGGCCGGCATTTCCGGCAGCGCGGCATCGACTGGCAGCAGCAATGCGTCGAGCGCCTCCGGATGCGTGGCGGCCTGCTCCAGACTCGCCAACTCGTGCATCGCCGGGCGCGTGAACGGCCCCAGGCTCAGGCGGCGCAGGCTTCCGACATGGCCGACCGTGCCGCAGGCACGCGCGAAATCTTCGGCCAGGGTTCGGACATAGGTGCCCTTGCTGCACTCGATCTCGAATTTCAGCCGGTGATCCTCGATGCCGAGCAAGTCCATCCGGTGCAGGGTAATGCGCCGTGCCGGCCGCTCGACCTCGATGCCCTTGCGGGCCAACTGGTACAGACGCTGGCCCTGGTGCTTGAGCGCCGAATACATGGGAGGAACCTGCTCGGACTCCCCCAGGAACCCGGCGGCGACACGCCGGAACGCGTCTGCTTCCAATTCCGGTACCGCCAGGCGCTCGATGACGGCGCCCTCGCGATCACCCGTCGTGGTGCGCTCGCCGAGGACCATTGTCACCAGATAGGTCTTGTTGGCCTCCAGCAGCAAGCCGCAGACCTTGGTGGCCTGTCCGAAGCAGAGCGGCAGCAGGCCGCTTGCCAGGGGATCCAGACTACCGGTGTGACCGGCCTTGCGGGCGCCGAGCAGCCTGCGGACCTTCTGCAACGCAGCATTCGAGGTCAGGCCCTCGGGCTTGTCCAGCAGCAGGATGCCGTCGAGATCCCGCCAGCGTTCTGCGGGGCGCGCCACCGGCAACTCGTTCATTCCGCGTCCGGATCGTGCTCGACGGATTGCTGGCGGTCACCTTCGACGGCATCGTGGATCAATGCCGAAAGCTTTGCCGCGCGCTCGATGGAATCATCGACCTGGAAAACCAGTTCCGGGGCGACCCTCAAGCGCATCTCCTTGCGGATCTGGTGGCGCAAAAAGCCAGAGGCATGGCGCAGCGCTTCGAGCGCCGCCTCGGGATCGCCGACACCTGCGAATGGCGTGAAGAAGACCCTGGCATGTGTCAGGTCGCGGGAGACCTCGACCGCCGTGATCGTGATGAGGCCGACCCGCGGGTCCTTGACCTCCCGGCGAATCTGCTCCGACAGCAGCCGCTTCAGGTGCTCCTCGACGCGTCGCGCCCTTGGAAACTCGCGCGGCATGGCCGTCTTAGAGCTGGCGCGCAACCACAATGCGCTCGAAGCACTCGATCTGGTCGCCGACCTTGACGTCGTTGTAGCCCTTCACGCCGATGCCGCATTCGGTGCCTGCCCGCACCTCCGAGGCATCATCTTTGAACCGCTTCAGCGACTCGAGTTCGCCCTGGAAAATCACGACATTATCGCGCAGCACACGGATCGGGTTGTTGCGCCTTACGAAGCCATCCACGACCAGGCAGCCGGCCACCGTTCCGAACTTGCTTGACCGGAACACATCGCGAACCTCGGCAAGGCCGACGATCTGCTCCTTGACCTCCGGCGCGAGCATGCTGGTCAGCGCCGTGCGAATGTCGTCGATAGCCTCGTAAATGATGCTGTAGTAGCGGACTTCCACATTCTGGTCGCGCAGCGCGGTCCGTGCGGCCGCATCGGCGCGCACATTGAAGGCCACGATCTGCGCACGTGACGCCGCGGCCAGCATCACGTCGGACTCGGTCAGCCCACCGACGCCGCTTGAAATCACCTTGACGGCCACCTCGTCGGTCGACAACTTGTTCAGCGCTTCGCGCAGCGCCTCGGCCGAACCCTGAACGTCCGCTTTCAGCAGCAGATTGACCGTGCCGGCCTTGCCATCCTCGCCCATTTGCGAGAACACGTCTTCGGGCTTCTGGCCCGCCTGCTTGGCCAGGCGCACGTCGCGGAATTTTCCCTGACGGTACATGGCGACTTCGCGCGCCTTGCGCTCATTGTCGACGACCAGAAATTCATCGCCGGCATTCGGGGGGCTCGACAGGCCAAGCAACTGGACCGGAATCGAAGGACCGGCCTCCTGGGTATCGCGACCGAGTTCATCGGCGAGCGCACGGACACGGCCGAACTGTTCACCGGCCACGACCGAGTCACCGACCTTCAGCGTGCCGCGCTTGACGAGCACGGTCGCGACTGCACCGCGACCTCGCTCGACACTTGCTTCCAGCACGACACCGACGGCCGGCGCGTCACGCACGGCCTTCAATTCCAGGACTTCAGCCTGCAGCAGGATCGACTCCAGCAGCTTGTCGATGCCGTCGCCGGTCTTGGCCGATACAGGAACGAAGATGTTCTCGCCGCCCCAATCCTCGGCGATCACGCTTTCCTGCGCCAACTCCTTGCGGACCTTCTCCTGATCCGCGCCGTGCTTGTCGATCTTGTTGACCGCGACGACAATCGGCACACCTGCCGCCCGCGCGTGCTGGATGGCTTCCTTTGTCTGTGGCATCACGCCGTCGTCGGCGGCGACGACCAGCACGACGATGTCGGTGACCTGCGCGCCACGGGCACGCATCGCCGTGAAGGCTGCGTGGCCCGGTGTATCGAGGAATGTGATCACGCCCCGCGGCGTCACGACATGATAGGCACCGATGTGCTGGGTGATTCCGCCCGCCTCGCCCGCGGCGACCTTGGTGCGGCGGATGAAGTCGAGCAATGACGTCTTGCCGTGATCCACGTGACCCATGATCGTGACGACCGGTGGGCGCGGCAGCAATTCGTCCGAAGTCTGCATTCCAGCCTGCAGCTCTCCCTCGATCTGGTCCGCCTTCAGGATCTTGGCGACGTGGCCCATTTCCTCGATGACCAGCACCGCCGTGTCCTGGTCGATCGGCTGGTTGATCGTCGCGATGACGCCCATGTTGAGCATCGTCTTGATCACTTCACTGGCCTTGACCGCCATGCGTTGCGCGAGCTCGGCGACCGTTATCGTCTCGCCGATGCTGACCTCGTGCTGCATCGGCTGGGTCGGCAATTCGAAACCGTGCTTGCGGTCGGCGGCGGTCGAAACGGCGCGGCGGCGCGACTCTGACCGCGTGCGGCCTTTCTTGTGCCGCGCGGACAAGCCGCCCGCAATGTGCAGCTCCTGGCGTCCGTAGCGCGGGCTCTTGTCGTCTTCGGCCGACTTGCGGGATTTCTCTTCGCGCTGGCGGCGCTCTTTCTCGGCCTGTTCGCGGGCCTTCTGCTCGGTCTCGCGCCGCGTCTGCTCTTCCGCCTGACGGCGCGAAACCTCTTCTACCGTGCGTCGCTCGCTCTCCTCGCGCTCCCGGCGCTGCAGCTGCTCTTTCTGCTCCACATCGCGCCGCAGGCGTTCCTCGGTTGCGAGGCGCGTGGCATCCTCAGTCTCGCGCTGACGGTCCAGGTCCTCCTGCGCCACGCGCGCCTGCTCTTCGAGCACGTCACGCTTGATGTAGGTCCGCTGGCGGCGTACTTCGACGTTGACTGTGCGCGCCTTGCCCATCGGCGCGGCGACCTTGATCTCGCTCTGGGCTTTGCGGCGCAGCGTGATCTTTCGCGGGGCGTCACCGACTTCGGCCTTGCCATGCGACTTTCGCAGGTGCGTCAGCAGGTCATGCTTGGCGTCTTCGCTGATGCGGCCCTTGGGTCCATCAACCCGGATGCCGGCCTCTTCGAGCTGCAACAGCAGCTTGTCGACCGTGACCTTCAGGACTTCCGCGAATTGTTCGACCGTGACCTCAGACATGGCTTCTTTCCTCCGTCCCGGCCTCAGGCCTGCCCAGCGTTCTCGAACAGGTGGGCACGGGCCGCCATGATCAGCTGGCCTGCACGTACCGGATCGAGCCCGGGCACCGCCTCGAGCTCGTCCAGGGACTGGTCCGCCAGTTCGTCGCGGGTGCGGATGCCGCGCGCGGCCAGCTCATATGCCAGCTCCTTGTCCATGCCCTCGATTGCCAGCAGGTCTTCCGCGGGCCCGGACTCGTCGACTTTTTCCTCGCTCGCAATCGCCTGGGTCAGCAGCACGTCGCGTGCGCGAGTGCGCAGCTCCTCGACCATTTCATCGTCGAATTCCTCGATGCTCTGCAGTTCGCTGGCCGGCACGTAGGCGACCTCTTCGATCGTCGAAAAACCCTCCTGGACCAGCACGTTCGAGACATCCTCGTCGACGTCGAGCAGAGTCTTGAACATTTCGCGCAACTTGCCGGTTTCCTCGTCGCTTCGTTCGGTGGCTTGCTGTTCCGACATCACGTTGAGCCGCCAGCCCGACAATTCGCTCGCCAGGCGCACATTCTGGCCGCCACGGCCGATTGCCTGCGAAAGGCGGTCCTCGGTCACCGCGATGTCCATCGAATGCGTGTCTTCATCCATCACGATCGATGTCACCTCGGCCGGCTGCATCGCATTGATGACGAACTGGGCCTGGTTCTCGACCCACGGAATGATGTCCACGCGCTCGCCGGCGATCTCGTTCGAGACGGCCTGCACGCGCGAGCCGCGCATGCCGACACAGGCACCAACCGGGTCGATGCGCGGGTCGAGGCTCTTGACCGCGATTTTGGCGCGCGCGCCCGGATCGCGAGCCGCACCCAGGATCTGGATCAGGCCCTGGCCGACCTCGGGCACTTCGAGCTTGAACAACTCGATCAGGAAATCCGGTGAAGTACGGGAGAGAAAAAGCTGCGGCCCGCGTGCCTCGGAGCGCACCTCGCGAAGCAAAGCCTTCAGGCGGTCCTGCGGCCGGACAATTTCGCGCGGAATCATGTGTTCGCGCGGCACAAACCCTTCCGCATTGCCGCCAAGATCCACGTATACGCCGTGGCGGTCCACGCGCTTGACGATTCCGGAAACCAGCGTTCCGACCCGCTCCTTGTATTCCTCGACGACCTGGGCGCGTTCGGCCTCGCGGACCTTCTGCACGATGACCTGCTTGGCGGTCTGTGCACCGATGCGGCCGAAAGCCACGGATTCCATCGGCACCTCGACGAACCCGTCGACCACCGCGGCCGGATTGACGTCAATCGCATCGTCCAGCCGCAGTTCGCGCTCGGTGAACTCGAGTTCCGTCGAATCGTCCGCGAAGACCTTCCAGCGCCTGAATGTCTTGTATTCGCCGGTCTTGCGGTCGATTTCGACGCGTACGTCGACGTCCTCGCCATGCTTGCGGCGCGTCGCCGATGCCAGTGCCGCTTCGAGTGCTTCGAAAATGATGTCGTGCGCAACGCCCTTCTCATTGGAGACGGCCTCGACGACTTCAAGAATCTGCTTGTTCATGCTTCAACCCACCAGTCTCGCCTTGCTGATACCCGCCAGCGGAAGTTTCCATGCACGCTGGTCTACCTCGATCGTCACATTGCCATCCTCGACCGGCCCCAACCTGCCGCGGAACCGGCGCCGCCCCTCGATCGGCCGCGCAAGCTCAATCCGCGCCTCGCTACCGACGAACCGCGCGAAATGCGCCGCGGTCCTGAGCGGCCGGTCGAAGCCCGGCGACGAAACCTCGAGCTGATACTCCCGCTCGATCGGATCCGCAGTGTCGAGCACCTTTCCGGCCGCCCGACTTGCGCGCTCGCAATCATCGAGCGCAACCGGCACACCGTCAGTCCGGTCGATGTACAGCCGGACCAGGGCCCGGCTGCTCGCCGGGCTGAATTCGACCTCGACCAGCTCGTAACCGAGCCCTGCCAGCACCGGGTCCAGCAAGCCAAGCAACCTGTTCCTCACGCGGCCTCCGTCGGCCCCAGAAATGAAAAATGGGCACGAGGCCCATTTCTGGCGACCCGATCGAAACAAAAAAGGCCCCGCGAGGGGGCCTCTTGATCGACCTTGTGGTTCCGGGGGACCGCGACCGGGCCTCGCTGCCCGACTGCGGTGGCGCCTGCCACGCCCACCGACCGGCGCGCATGATAGCGCAGGGTACCGGCCGCCTCAACCTGCGGAATAGGAGGCCCGTCAAAACCCCTGAGGTAGACTGCGCCCGGGCACCATTGACAATGAGCGCCGAAACAGACGTCCGGAAGCACTACCGCACCTGCCATCTTTGCGAGGCAATCTGCGGTGTCGAGATTCGTCTGCGCGGCAGCGAAATACTGTCGGTCCGCGGCGACCCGAATGACCCATTCAGCCGCGGGCACATCTGCCCCAAAGCGGTGGGCTTGAAGGATGTTCACGAAGACCCGGATCGCCTTCGGCATCCGCTGAAACGCACGCCCAACGGCTGGCGGCGCATCGGCTGGGACGAGGCCATCGACGAAGTCGCCGAACGAATCGTCGCCATCCAGGCTGCGCACGGGCACGATGCCGTCGCGACTTATCTCGGCAACCCGACCGTACACAGTTACTCAGCGTTGCTGTCAAGCGTCGTGCTGTCACGCGCCCTGCGCAGCCGCAATCGCTATTCAGCGACCTCCGTCGATCAGCTGCCGCATCACCTCGCAGCCTTGTTGATGTTCGGGCACCAGTTCCTGCTGCCGATTCCGGATATCGACCGCACGGACTACCTGATGGTGCTGGGCGCCAATCCGGTCGCTTCGAATGGCAGCCTGATGACGGCGCCCGATGTTGCGCACCGGCTCAAGGCAGTCCGCGCGCGCGGGGGGCACATGGTCGTCGTGGACCCGCGACGCAGCGAGACCGCCTCCCTCGCCGACCGTCATCTGTTCATCAGGCCCGGCAGCGACGCGCTGCTGCTGTTCGCGATGATCCACGTGCTGTTCGCCGAAAAAATGGTCGCGCCTGGACGGCTGCTGCCATTTGTCGACGGCATCGAGACGATCGAGCGGCTGGCGGCACGATTTGCGCCGGAAGCGGTTGCGGACGCAACGGGTATTCCCGCCGACGAGATCCGCACGCTGGCCCGGGAATTCGCGTCCGCACGCTCGGCCGTTTGTCATGGCCGGATCGGCACGTCGACCCAGAGTTTCGGCAGTCTGTGCCAATGGCTGATCCAGGTCCTGCATGTGCTGACCGGCAATCTCGACCGGGCGGGCGGCGCAATGTTTACTGCGCCGGCTTTCGACCTCGTTGCCCGCACCAGAGGCACGAGCCAGGCCGGGCATTACAACCGCCGCCGCACCCGCGTGCGCGGACTGCCGGAATTCAGCGGCGAATTCCCGGTCGCGGCGCTTGCGGAAGAAATGGACACGCCCGGGCCAGGCCAGATACGCGCCCTCATCACGTCGGCAGGCAATCCGGTCCTGTCGACACCCAATGGCACAAGACTGGAAAAAGCCCTTGGCGGCCTGGAATTCATGGCTTCCGTCGATTTCTATCTCAACGAGACGACGCGGCACGCCAACATCATCCTGCCACCCACATTCGCGCTCGAACGCGACCACTACGATCTCGTCTTTCACCTGCTGGCCATCCGCAACACCGTCAAGTACTCATTGCCTCTTTACGAACCGGCGCCCGATACGCGGCATGACTGGCAGATCCTGCAGGGAATTTCCGCGCGGATTGCCGCACACGACCCGAAACGCCGGGCCGGCCTCGTGGATCGCCTGCGCGCCCGCTGGTTGACTCCCGAACGCGTGCTCGCGCTGGGGCTGCGCTTTGGTCCGCGTGGCGCCGGATGGAATCCGCTCGCGAAGGGATTGACGCTCTCAAAGCTTGCCAATCTCCCGCATGGCCTGGACCTCGGACCGCTGCAACCCTGCCTTCCGGGCCGACTGGGTCCCAATGCTCGCATCAGTCTCGCACCCGTGCCGTTCGTTGCGGATGTCGAAAGACTGGCCGGTGAATTGTCGAAAGCGACGACCTTGCCTGCGCTGCGCCTGATCGGCCGCCGTGACCTGCGCAGCAACAATTCCTGGATGCACAATAGCCAGCGTCTGGTGAAGGGGCCCAGGCGCTGCACCCTGTTGATGCACCCGACTGATGCAGCAAGACTGGGTATCGACGACAGTGCTCGCGTCAGCGTGCGCTCGCGTGCCGGGGCGATTGCGGTCGATGCGGAACTGAGCGACGAAGTCATGCCCGGTGTCGTGTGCCTGCCGCACGGCTGGGGCCACGACCGGCCCGGCACCCGGCTTTCCGTCGCAAATGCGCATCCGGGCGCGAGCATCAATGACCTCACGGACGAACTGGCCGTCGACGCGGTCAGCGGCAACGCTGCATTCAGCGGTGTACCGGTGACTGTTGAAGCGATTGCGAATTCGCGCCGAGGTGACGGGCAGCGAGCTTGACAAGGCGATCGCCGCGCTCGAGCCGCGCGTGATCGAATGGCGCCGCGACTTCCACAGCCACCCGGAACTCGGCAATCGCGAGTTCCGCACGTCCGGCGTTGTCGAGAAGCACCTGCGCTCACTTGGCCTTGAGGTCAGGTCCGGTATCGCCCACACCGGCGTCGTGGCGCTGCTGCACGGAGCGCTTCCCGGGCCCACGATCATGCTGCGTGCCGACATGGACGCGCTGCCGGTCACCGAGCGCACTGATGTTTCGTTTCGCTCAACCGTCATGAGCGAGTACCGCGGCCGCCAGGTCGGCGTGATGCATGCCTGTGGTCACGACGCGCATACGGCGATCTTGATGGCGACCGCCGAGGTGCTAGCGGGTCTGCGTGAACGGCTGCCCGGCGCGGTCATGTTCGTGTTCCAGCCCGCCGAGGAAGGCGTGCCGGAGGGCGAAGAAGGTGGCGCGCCGCTGATGATGCAGGAAGGCCTTTTCGAGATCGCGA
>JAENJD010000091.1 GCA_016844605.1 Steroidobacteraceae bacterium | reverse complement strand
ACCGGATTGAGCTCACTTGCCTACCTCAAAGCGCTGCCAGTCTCGATACTCAAGATCGACGGCAGTTTCGTGCGCGACGCGGGCACCAATCAGCGCACTGAATCGATGGTCCGGGCGATCGCCCAGCTGGCCCACACGATGGGCATGGAAACTGTGGCCGAGTTTGTCGAAACCGACGAACTTCGGACGCGCATGGCCAGTCTCGGCGTGGACTTCGGCCAGGGCTTCGCAATGGGCCGTCCGACCCCGCTGTCCGACGTGCTCGCGGACCTGGACCTCTACGGAGAGCTGGCGGCGCAAGAGGGTTGATCGCAGGTACCATGCGGCACATGAACAGCCGTGAGCGCACGCTGCTTGCCGGCCTCGCCGGCGGAATCCTTGGAATAACACTTGCCGGCACGGGCTTCTGGCTCGCCAGTCGCGAGCGCGCGACCAACGACCTGCCTCGAAAGGATGCCGAGCTGCTCGCGGAAGTGCTCGACCGCATCCAGGCGGACTATGTGGATCACACCGACAATCATGATCTCATGTCAGGCGCAATCCGGGGCTTGGTCGGAAAACTCGACCCGCACTCCGCATTCATGAACGCGGGCGAGTTCGAGGAGCTCAAGATCGCGACCGAGGGCAACTACTCGGGTATCGGCATCGAGGTGACGCTCGAGTCCGGCGCGATTATCGTCATTTCACCGATCGATGGATCACCGGCCGCGCATGCGGGCATCCGCGCCGGCGACAAAATCGTCGCGGTCGACGGCAAGGCCGTCGAGGGCGCCGCGCTTGTGGATTCCGTGGCACGCATCCGCGGCAAGCCGGGCACCATCGTGAATCTCGGCATCGGCCGGCAATCCGCCGCGGCACCGCTCGAGTTTTCGATCGAGCGGGCGATGGTCTCGGTCCATTCCGTGCGTTACGAGATGCTGGAGCCCGGCTACGGCTACCTGCGCATTTCCCAGTTCAGCGAAACGACCGGCGCCGACACGGACCAGGCGCTGGGCGCCCTGCAGCAGCTGTCGGCCGGCCACCTGCGGGGCATCGTGCTCGACCTGCGCAACAATCCGGGTGGCGTGCTGGATGCGGCGGTGGAGGTTTCCGATGCCTTCCTCGAGCGCGGAATCATCGTCACGGCCGAGGGCCGCGCGCCGGAGGCGAGCTTCAGGATGGAAGCCGCGGCCGGGGACCTTGCGCATGGCGCGCGCATCGCGGTGCTCGTCAATGAAGGATCCGCATCGGCTGCGGAAATCGTCGCGAGCGCATTGCACGACAATGGCCGGGCGACGCTGTTCGGGCGCAAGACATTCGGCAAGGGTTCCGTACAGACCGTGCTACCGCTGAATGACGGCCAGGCGCTCAAGCTCACGACCTCGCGCTATTTCACGCCGTCAGGAGTCTCAATTCACGAACGCGGCATCATGCCGGACATCCCGCTCCCGGACGTGGCCGTGCCGGATGGCCAGCCTGCGGCGCGCGCCGGGAAAGACTCCGACGTGCGCGCGGCTGTCGCATGGCTCAAGGACGAAAGTGCCGCGCTGGCCGCCGCGAAAACCGCGCCAGCCCGCCAGTAACCGGCAATGAAGCGTGTGCTCGTTCCGCTGGCGGAGGGATTCGAGGAACTCGAGGCGGTGACGATTATCGACATACTGCGCCGCGCCGGCATCGAGGTCATCGTTGCGGCGCTCACCGACAATCCGGTCACTGGCTCGCATGGCATCACGCTCTCGGCCGACGCGACACTCGATGCCGTGTCCGGGCAGCAGTTCGACCTGATTGCTTTGCCGGGCGGAATGCCCGGCGCGGCAAACCTGATGGACGATTCGCGCATTGGCGGCATCATCCGCCGGCTGCTTGATGGCGGCGGGCATGTCGCGGCGATCTGTGCCGCGCCCATGGTGCTTGCGGCGGCTGGTGTCCTTGAGGGGCGGCGGGCGACATGTTTCCCGGGATTCCTCGATCGCAGCGCGGACCTGACGCTCGTCGATGAACCGGTCGTCGTGGATGGCCGCATCATCACCTCGCGCGGGCCGGGCACGGCGCTCGACTTCGCGCTGGAACTCGTCGCGCAGCTCTCGGGACCTGGCACGCGGCAAAAGATCGAGTCGCAGCTGCAGCGCGGCGGAGCAGGCCGATGACGGAAATCCCGGAACAGCCGGATGCCGCCGAGCGAGAGACCGGCACCCGCGGAACCGATTTCCGGCCCGCCGAGCACACGGGCATCCGCAGAAGCCTGATGCGGGTGGACTGGCTCGTGCTGCTGGCGGTCGGGCTTTATGCGATCGTTCCATATTCCCGGCCGTCTTCGCCAAAACTGCTGTACGTGGCGATCGCGCTGTTCACGATCTTCGTGGTGGCGCTGCGCTGGCAGGGCTTTCCAGTGCGCGGCACCGGGGAGCGAATCGCACTCTCGGCCGCCGCGATGGTCGCATTCATCACGGTCGCCGCCATCCAGACCGGCGACACGAAAAGCCCGCTGATCAACCTGTACCTGTTGCCGATCGTGGTGGCCGCGATGACGCTTGGCGCGCGCGGTGCGACCATCGTGTTCGCGGGCGTCGTGCTCGCCTATCTTTCGGTGATCGTTGGCGAAGGCCCGGTTCCGAAGCTGCCTGAACTGCTGGTCAGGCTGTTCGGTGAACTCGGCCCTTATGCGCTGGTCGCATACCTGACACAGATGCTCGCCGGTTCGGTCATTACGGCGCGGCGGCGCATCGAGGAAATGGCCGAGCGCGATACCCTGACTGGCATGCTGAATCTGCGCGCATTCCGCGCTCTTCTGCATCGGGAGCACGAACTGCGTTCGCGAAGCTCGCGTGGCGGCTATGGGATCCTGATCGTGGACATGGACCAGCTGAAGGAACTCAATGACGCGCATGGACACCAGGCCGGCAATCGCGCGCTCACGACGGTAGCGGGCGCAATCCAGCGGGCGATCCGTACCAGCGATGTCGCAGCGCGCTATGGTGGCGACGAATTCGTGCTGTTTCTGCCGGAGGCGACGCCCGAGGTCGCCGAGACCGTTGCGCAACGCGTACGCAACAATGTCTACAAGAGCCTGTTTCCGGTCGGCGAACGCCTGCAGCGCATGACGGTCAGTGTCGGTGCGGCGAGCTATCCACGCGACGGCAAGCAGCATGACGACATCATCGGCGCTGCGGACCTGCGGATGCAGCGCGACCGGGAACTTCGTCGCCGCAACGCCGCCGACGCCAGCGCAAAGGAATCATAAGATAGTGCGATCGCTGACCAAAGGTTACATGCAGGGATTCGAGACGACGGCGAGCGCGGCGACCCTGTGGCGGGCGCTGGTCGAGCCCGAGGTGCTCGCGCTCTGGTACGGGGATCAGGCAATCGTGGAGCCGCGCGTCGGTGGCCGGCATTTTGCGGTGTCGCGGCTTTTCGGGCGGCGCGAAGCATTCATCGAGCGCTTCGAGCCCGCCGCGCGGCTGCAACTCCTGTTCGAGCCGAGTCCGGAATGGCCGCCGCTCACGGAGGGTGCGTTGGTCGAGGACCTGCTCATCGACGAACATAAAGGGCTGCGGATGATGCGCGTGATGGGTTCCGGAATTCCGTCGGGCGCCGACTGGGCGCCGGTGCTGAAACAACTGAAGACTGGCTGGGCACTCGCCTTCGGCCTGCTGCAGACGCGGCTGCGCAAAGGGGAGATCAAGGACCCGGCGGCATGAGGCGCACGCTCCTTGCGTTCACTGCCTTCTGCGTGGCCGCGACCGCGCAGGCAGCGACACTGGTGCTCTCCGGTGGCACGGTCATCGACGGCTACGGCAATCCGCCGATCGCCGACGGCGTGGTCGTCATCGAGAATGACCGGATCCTTGCGGTGGGCGGCCGCGGCCAGGTCCTGGTGCCGGAGGGTGCCGAGGTCATCTCCACCGAAGGCATGACCGTGCTGCCCGGTCTCTGGGACATGCAGGTCAACCTGATGCGCCTGGGCCACGGCGACATGAACCGATGGAATGAAACCTATGGGCCGCTCGCGGAGCGGGTGGTCATGCCGATCGCCGCCCGGCAGCTGCTGCACGCGGGTGTCACGAGCGCCCGCGATATAGCGGCGCCGCTGGACGCCGCGATCAATGTCCGTAACCGCGTGCAGGATCACCTGATCGACGGGCCGACCCTCTATGTCTCGGGACCGGTTTTGCGCAAGCTCTCGCCGCCCGGCACGGAAGAATGGCAGTGGGCCGTCAATGGTGCCGAGGACGCCAGGGCAAAAGTCGTGCGGCTCGCGGAAGCCGGCGTGGATTATCTGTTGCTAGCCGAGGTGGATCTCTGGACCGCCGAGGAACTCGCCGCGGCCGTCAAAGAAGCACGCGCCCGCGGGCTCCAGGTGCATGCCTATGCGGATCGGCCCGCGGACGTGGAGCGCGGCGTCGTGCAGCAATTCGATGGATTCCTCGGTACCGGAATGGGTGTCGCGGCATTTCCAGATAGCATTGTGCTTGCGCTGCGCCAGCGAATGCTGGATCCGGCGGCACGGCCGCTCTCCTGGAGTCCGGCGATCTCCGCAGTCCTGAATTTCGAGTCGCTGCACGGGAATGCGGAGCCACTCGACGACCCGCGCAACGCCGCGGAACTGCCGCCGCTGGTCGCGGCCGATATCCTGGGTTCGCTCGCCGATCTCGATCGCGTGACCTGGTACGAGATGCCGACCGTGCGCGCCCGCACGGCCTGCGCCAAACTCCGCCAGCTCGATGATGCCGGGCTCCGCCTGCTGCTCGGTTCAGACGCCGGCGCGCCGGGGCACCTGCATTCACGCGCGACCTGGCAGGAGGTCGATTTCTGGGTGAGCCGCTGCGGCATGCCGGTCGAGCGCGCGATACAGGCGGCAACCCATGACGCTGCAATGGCCATGGGTGTCGGCCACGAGTCCGGCACGCTAGCGCCCGGCAAGTACGCGGACGTGATCGCCGTGCGCGGTGACCTGCTGCGGCACCCGGACCTGCTGCAGTTCGTCGACATTGTCATCAGGCGCGGTCGTCGCGTACGCTGACGCCATGACGTCGTTCATCCTGCGCGCGCTGATTGCCGCACTCGGCCTGTGGCTCGCGACCGAGTGGGTTGACGGGATTTCGGTCAACAGCCCGACCACGCTGATCCTGGCGGCCGTGCTGCTCGGCATCGTCAACGCCATCGTGCGGCCACTGGCGATCCTGCTGACGCTGCCGCTCACGCTCATCACGCTCGGCTTCTTCCTGTTGGTGGTGAATGCCGCCATGGTGGGACTGGTCGCGGCATTCCTGCCCGGCATGTTGGTCCGGGGTTTCTGGGCGGCGTTCTGGACCGCGATCATCGTCAGCGTCGTGAGCTGGATCGGGAACGCGATGTTCAAGCCGCGCGAGGCGTCAAGGAACGATTGAGGCGGCCGGCGCGACCAGCTTTCGCGTGTAGGTTCGCGTGACGCGGTTGGGCCTGGTGACATGCATCTGGATTCACGCTGAAGCCTGTGATTGGTGATTCGCGGTCATAACTGCGACACCCACCGCTCGAGTTCCCTGGTGGTGCGCTTGCCCACCTGGACAGCGGCCCCACGCCTGAAGGACCGGCTTCCTGAAATGTGGATGTACCCGCCAAGGTCGGTTGGCAGATAGAACTCCCCGTACTTCAGCATCGCCACCTTCTTCCGGCCGAAATGGCCGTAGAAGTAGGCGAACTCGAACAGCACGTTCAGGTTCGGCACGCCGTATTTCTTGTTGCGGATGCGCGTCGTGGATTCCGGCGAGAACAGCAGCAATGCGCCATCGACACGGGCGCGAATATGGTCCAGGTCCTCGAGCAGCGTGCGCCCGGCGGTGAACGCGTCCCACCAGGGCAGGAACCTTAGCGCGGGGCTCGCGAACTTCCTGATGACGGCCCTGGCCTGCGATCTCGCGGCCGAAGAAGAACCGATGAAGATTGTTGTCGCCAGTTTCTTCCCCGGACCCACCGCAACGACGGTCATTTTCTGCTAGTTTTGGCCGGGGCGCCACCCGGCGCATTACAAGAACGACCGCACCATGAGCATCCAGCTTCGCCTCACCGTGATGAACTTCATGCAGTTCTTCGTGTGGGGCTCGTGGCTCATATCGCTCGGCGCCTACATGATCGTGACGCTCGGCTTCACGGGCGGCCAGGTCGGCAGCATCTACGCGACGATGGGCGTCGCCTCGCTATTCATGCCGGGGCTGATGGGGATCGTGGCGGATCGCTGGGTCAATGCGGAACGCGTATTCGGCATCTGTCACCTGATCGGCGCGGGGCTCCTGCTGTGGGCCTCGACGGTCAAGGACTTCGATACGCTCTACATGATCATGCTGTTGAACGCGATGGTTTATATGCCGACCATCGCGCTCAACAACACCGTGTCCTACAAGGTTCTGGAGCAGAAGGGACTGAATGTCATCCGGAACTTCCCGCCGATCCGCGTGTGGGGAACGGTCGGTTTCATCGCGGCGATGTGGATGGTGGATTTCGCCGGCTGGACCAAGAGCGCGCTGCAGCTCTACATCAGTGCGGGCGCGGCGATCTTCCTCGGCGTCTATGCATTCACGATGCCCGGGTGCCCACCGACGAAACCGGAAGGCAAGCGCAGCCTGGTGTCGGCGCTGGGCCTCGATGCCTTTGTGCTTTTCAGGCGGCGGCAGATGCTCGTGTTCTTCATCTTCGCGATGATGTTGGGCGCTGCGCTGCAGATCACGAATGCCTTTGGCGGCGCCTACCTGGATGATTTCAAGACCGCCTATCCGGGCACATTCGGCGTTGAGCATCCGAACCTGCTGCTGTCCATCTCGCAGATCTCCGAGACGCTCTTCATCCTGACGATCCCGTTCTTCCTGCAGCGCTTCGGCATCAAGAAGGTGATGCTGATCAGCATCGTCGCCTGGGTGTTCCGCTTTGGCCTGTTCGCAGTCGGAGATCCGGGCGCAGGGCTCTGGATGCTGGTTCTCTCGATGATCATCTACGGCATGGCCTTCGATTTCTTCAACATCTCCGGCTCGCTGTTCGTGGACCGTGAAGCGGCTGCCAATATCCGCGCGAGCGCACAGGGGCTCTTCATGATCATGACGAATGGCCTCGGTGCCTTCGTCGGCGGCATGGCGAGCGGCTGGGTGGTCGATCACTTCACGGTGGACGGCGTGAAGGACTGGCAGAGCATCTGGTTCACATTCACGGGCTATGCGCTGATCCTCGGCTTCGTCTTCCCGATGGTGTTCAAGTACCGGCACGACCCCGAAAAGATGGGAAAGGTCACGCAGGCCTGAGTGGCGGAAATTAGTCAGGCGCCGATGTGTGTCGCCTGGCCTGCAACAACGTACCAGGTAACAAACAAAGCGCAGATGAACGCACCGGGCAGATAGCTGTTCGTGCGCCGGTAAGTGAATGTCGCGATGATCGCAACGATG
>JAENJD010000090.1 GCA_016844605.1 Steroidobacteraceae bacterium | reverse complement strand
ATCGAGCGGCACGCCGGGCAGGCCGCCAGGTTCGAGAACGCAAGCGGTCCGCTTTCGGCGCAGCGCAACGCCGCCGTTCTCGCGGAGCTCAAGCGCAAATCCGGCGACATCGATATTCTGGAAAAACAGATTGCGCTGGAACAGGCTATCGTCGGCAGTCCGCTCATCCTGGGAAACAAGGTCACCCTGTTGCAGGACGGTGCGGCCACCTACGCTGCAATGTTCGCCGCAATCCGTGCAGCCCGGGACCATATCAACCTGGAGACCTACATCATCGAAGACGACGAAATAGGGCGACAGTTCGCGGATCTGTTGCTGGAGCGGCAGGGCCGGGGCGTCCAGGTCAACGTAATCTACGACAGCGTCGGCGGACTCCGGACGCCGAAGGCCTTCTTCGAGCGGCTGAAGGAAGGCGGTATCGAGGTGCTCGAATTCAATCCGGTCAACCCGCTCGCGACGAAGACGCCGTGGCTGATCAATAACCGCGATCACCGGAAACTGATTGTGGTCGACGGGCGGACCGCGTTTATCGGCGGGATCAATATCAGCAGCGTCTATTCTTCGGGGTCGGCCGCCAGGCGGACTGGAAATCCGGCCGATCACAATGTGGCATGGCGCGATACCGACCTGCAGCTCGAAGGGCCCGTGGTCGGCGAACTGCAGAAGCTGTTCATGGCAACGTGGGAAAAGCAGCGCGGCAAGCCGCTTGCCGCGAAAGACTATTTCCCCGCGCTCAAGCCGCAGGGCAGCGATATAGTGCGCGCCATCGGCAGCACGCCCGATGACCCCTACAGCCTGATCTACCTGACGCTGATATCCGCGATCGGCAATGCGGAAAAGCAGGTGTACCTGACCAACGCGTACTTCGTTCCCGACCCCCAGCTGCTGAAGTCATTGACCGATGCCGCCGGGCGCGGCGTCGATGTGCGGCTGATACTGCCGAGCCATTCCGATTCGGCAATGGTGTTTCACGCCGGACGTTCGCACTATTCCGGCCTGCTCGAAGGCGGTGTCAAGCTCTACGAGCGGCTCGGCGCATTGCTGCATTCCAAGACGGCGGTCATCGACGGCGTCTGGTCCACCGTGGGCTCGACCAACCTGGATTGGCGCAGTTTTCTCGACAACGATGAGATCAACGCCGTGGTCCTCGGTCGCGAATTCGGACAGAAAATGAGCGACATGTTCGCCGCGGACCTGGCGGCCTCCCGGGGCATCGACCCGGAACGCTGGGAACGCCGGCCGCTTTCGTTCCGCATCAAGGAATGGATGGCGCGGGTGTGGGAGCGCCTGCTTTGAACGAGCTGCGCGCCGTCTCGGCGCAGTAGGCGGCGAGGTTGTCGAGCGCGGCCTGTACTGCGCGATTGGCCGCAATCACTCCGCCGTAGGGATCGTCACTCGCGGCAGCAGCGGTTTCATCGAATTCGCGCCACGCCAGCACCCGGCGCGTCGTGTTGTCCACGATATAGGCGCGCAGCGTGAAACGCACGCGGCTGGGGCGGGTCTGGAATTCGTGCTGCAGCCGCACGACCTCGGTGTCGAGCCGCAGGTCGCCGGCCGCGGCGCTCGGCGTCAGCACCACGGCGCGGAAGGCGCCCGTATTCTCGACCGCGGCGGCGAGCAGCGGCGCCAGCATGCGCGCCGGCGGGTCTACCCATTTGCTGTGCACGAAGTATTCGAGCTTGTGGGCCTCGCGCACGTAGATGATGCGCTGGCTGTCAAAGCCGGCGGCGGCGTGCGGGGCGTTGATTATCAATGTTGGTGCCGCGGCCGGGGCCGTGGGCCGGTTCGCAGGCGGTGCCGCGTCCCGCGCCCTGTCGAGCGTATAAAAGGACGGTTGCAGCGTAGTGGTCGGACGCAGCGCGTCGCAACCACCGGCCAGCGTCAGCGCCAGGCCGGCAGCGCACAGGCGGCCCAGTCGTGCAGGGGATGAGGTGTTCATGGCTGCCGTGGTCCTGTTGAGGATTCTCCCGGCCCTTCCGGCAACGGCGTGCGGCCGAAGAGCAGGCCGCGCGGGTCGCGTTCGGTCTGCTCGCTCAGGCGGCGCAGCGAGGTCGTCAGAACGCTCAGCTCGCCGAGCAGGCGCTCCAGTTCGGGCAGCGTCTCCGCGGTGAAGCGCTTGACGTCGGCGCCGACCGAGTCGACTGTTTTTCCCGCGCCGGCGCTGGTGCGGGCCACCTGATCTCCCATCTTCTCCACGGCTTCAGCACCGCGGCTGATGCGGTCGATCACCGGTTCGAGCCGCGCGGTGGCGCGCGCGCTGTTGTCGAAGGTGCGCGCCGCGCTGACGATGCCGGCGTCGAGCGTGTCCCTGCGCGCCGCAAGCGTGCGCGCCACGGCGGCGATGTCGGTGAGCGCGCTGGTGAACGCTGCCCGGTTTTCGTCGCTGAGTATGGCGTTGAGGTTGCTCGAAGTGCTGTCCAGCTTCGCCAGGACGGTGGTGAGCACGTTCTCCAGCCGGGTGCTGAGCGAGGGCTTGGTGCGAATCACCGGATACTTGTTTCCCGCGGTTGCGGCGAGCGGCGGCGAATCCCGGGAGCCTCCGCTGAGTTCGACATAGGCAATGCCCGTCAGGCCCTGGGTTTTCAGAACCGCTACGGTGTCCTCCTTGACCGGCGTGCCGTGCTCGATAACGAAGAACAGGTTCGCCTGTTCCGGGTTGCCCGGCTCGAGCCAGATCTTCCGCACTTTGCCCACGTCGACACCGTTGTACTTGACCGGTGCATTCAGATTGAGGCCGGCAACCGATTCATTCGCGATCGCCAGATAGAGGTCGTATTTCTTCTGGAAAGTGCCGCCCGAGGCGAGCCAGAGCACGCCGGCGACCAGCACGGTGCCGAGAGCGAGCACGAATGCGCCGACAACCGCATAATTCACTTTGGTTTCGATGGCGGCCTCCCGGGTTCTCCACTGCTGCGCGCGCCGGCCTGCTGCTGCTCTTGTTCCTGCGCCGCTCTGCCGCGCGGGCCGCCGAAGAATTTCCGGATGGCGGGATTGTCCATCCGCGAGAGCTCGGACATCGAGCCGACGCCCTGCACCCTGCCTTCGCCGAGGACGGCGACGCGGTCGGCCACCTGCCACAGCAGGTCGAGGTCGTGCGTGATCATGACGATGGTGAGGCCGAACAGGTCGCGCAGCCTGCGCACGAGCTGATCGACGCCGCCGGCGCTGTCCGGATCGAGGCCGGCGGTCGGTTCGTCGAGAAACAGCAGTTCGGGGTCGAGCGCCAGCGCGCGGGCGAGAGAGGCGCGCTTCATCATGCCCCCGCTCAACTCGGAAGGATACTGTGCGCCGACCTCCGGCTCGAGGCCGGTCATGGAGAGCTTCCACGCCGCAATCTCATCGATCAAGCCGTCCGCTAGCCCGGTGTGTTCGCGCAGCGGCAGGCCGACATTCTCGGTGACCGTCAACGCGCCGAACAGCCCGCCGTGCTGGAACATCACGCCCCAGCGCCGGCGCAGCGCGATGGCGTCGTCGTCCCCGAGCGCCTGCAGGTCGGCGCCCAGCACCCGGATCGAGCCCGAGTCCGGGCGCTGCAGCAGGATCATTTCGCGCAACAGGGTCGATTTGCCGGAGCCGCTGCCGCCGATCAACGCGAAAATCTCCGCGCGGCGCACTTCGAGGTCGATTCCGGAATGCACGACGTGATCGCCGAAGCGCGTCGACACCTGGCTGATCTCGATGACCGTTTCGTCCTGCGTTGTGCTTTGCATGTCAGAGGCCCAGCGCGCTGAACGCGATCGAGAACAGGGCGTCGGCAACGATCACGAGGAAAGTCGCCTGGACGACGCTGAGGGTGGTGTGGCGGCCGACGCTGTCGGCGCCGCCCCTGGTGCGAAAGCCCTGGAAGCAGCCGACCACGGCGATGATGGCCGCGAACACCGGCGCTTTGCAGATGCCGATCAGGAATGCCGTAGGGCTGACCGCCTTGACGAAACGGTCGAGGAACTCGCCGTAGCCGACGTCCAGTTGCACGTGCGCCATGATCATGCCGCCGAACACGCCGAGCACGTCCGCGAACACGGTGAGCAGCGGCAGCGCGACCAGCAGCGCGAGGATCTTCGGCAACACCAGCAGGTCAAGCGGCGCGATGCCGAGCGTGCGCATGGCGTCGATTTCCTCGGTCACGGACATCGTGCCGATCTGCGCGGCATAGGCGGAACCCGAGCGCCCGGCGACGATGAGGGCAACGATCAGGGGTGCGAACTCGCGCAGCATGGACAAGCCGACGAGATCGGCAACGAAGATATTGGCCCCGTACCTCCGGAGCTGGTCGGCGCCCTGGTAGGCGACGACGATACCAAGCAGGAACGACAGCAGTCCGACGATGGGCAGCGCATCGAATCCGGCGCTGCGGATGTTGTACAGGATCGGGCGCCATCTGAATCGCGACGGGTGCGCGATGCATCCCGCAAACGCGATCGCGCTTTCCCCGATGAAGCTGAGCAGCGCAACAGCCTGCTTGAAGGCGGCTTCGGCGCCCTGGCCCAGGCCTTCCAGCATCGAAGAGGGCGCGCCGGAAACCGGGATGGGGGCGCCGGTTCGACCTGCCACTTCACGCCCCACGATTTCAAGCAGCTTGGCGAATCCCGGGCGCAAGTCGCGCACCTGCACGGCGGTGCCTTCGTCGCGCAGCCGCCGCAGGAGTTTCTGCAGGACCCAGGCCCCGGCGGTATCCAGAGCCTCGATGCGCGCACCGTCGACCACCAGCTCGGGTTTGGCAGGCGCGGACAGCGCTGCGAGTTGCGGTTCGATGGCACCGATCCCGCGCGCAGTCCACGACCCCGACAGCGCGAGCTCGTGCGGCGTTGGCTGAGCGATTGCGGCAGGTGCCGCGAGCAAAGGGTTCATAGACGAATTGCAGGGTAGATGAAACGATTTGACCAGTTTGTGCGCCAACGTACGGAATAACTTCATGGAAAGAATAACAATCGCGATCTCGTCGAGGCTTAACCGCTACGACTCGCCGCGCCGCAATTAGTTGACGCCAGCGCGCCGGGGCGGGCGTGACGCCGGAGCGAATCCAATTTACCCTCATCCTGGAGAAATCAACCATGAAACAATTGAAACGCATCACCACATTCATCCTCGCCCTCGCCTTTGTGTCGGTCCTGGGTTGCGCGGGCAGCGCGAAGCAGGAAAGCACCGGGGAGTACTTCGGCGACAGCTGGATCACCACCAAAGTGAAGACGGCCCTGGTCAATGATCCGCAGGTCAAGTCGGCCGAGGTTAACGTCGAGACCTTCAAGGGCACGGTGCAACTCAGCGGTTTCGTCAGTTCCGATGCGGCCATGCGTCAGGCGGTCAAGGTCGCGCAGGGCGTCGAGGGCGTGACCGCGGTCAAGAATGACATGCGCATCAGGTAAGGGTACGTGCGTTGCCTGGAAGCTGTTGCAAGTGAGGGGAACCATCCTTTCATGCTTACCCGGATCAGGGGCCGTTTCAGTCGTTTTGATACGGCCTCCTGACGCACTAAAACCGTAGAAAAACTGGAGCACGCAACCATGATTACGCTTCGATTCGCAGCGGCAATATCCCTTTGCCTGTCCGTGCTGGCGCTCGGCGGGTGCGAAACCACCACTGCGGGCGGTGCAGTCGGCGCGGATCGCTCGCAACTGATGCTGGTTTCGTCGGAGCAGATGGACCAGATGTCCGCGCAAGCTTATACCAAGCTGAAAGCAGACGCGTCGGGCAAGGGTGCGCTCAACCAGGATCAGGCAATGCTGCAGCGGGTGCGCACGATTGCCGGCCGTCTCGAACCGCAGACCAAGACTTTCCGTCCCGAAGCGCCGGGCTGGAAATGGGAAGTCAATGTAATCACCAGCAACGAGCTCAACGCGTTCTGCATGCCCGGCGGCAAGATCATGGTTTACTCCGGGCTGATCAATCAATTGAAACTTACCGACGATGAGATCGCGATCGTGCTGGGGCACGAGATTGCGCATGCACTGCGCGAGCACTCGCGCAACCACCTGTCCCAGGCTATGGCCGCGCAGGCCGGAATCGGTCTCGGCGCCGCCCTGCTGGGCCTTGGCCAGGGCTCGGCCGATGTTGCCGGCGCCGGTTACGAGGCCCTGATCGCCACCCGGTTCAGCCGTGCCGACGAAACCGAAGCCGACCGCATCGGCCTGGAACTCACGGCACGCGCCGGCTACGACCCGCGCGCCGGCGTTACGTTGTGGCAGAAAATGATCAGTGCCAGTCAGGGCGGGCAGCCGCCGGCATTTCTCAGTTCGCATCCGACGGAAGCGAGCCGCGTGCAGCAGATCCAGGCCCTGTTGCCGACGGTGATGCCGCTCTACGATGCCGCGCGCCGGCCCGGCTAAGCCGGCCTGTCATGAAATCAGTCCAATGCGCGCTGGCGCACAGAGTTCCTCGGCCGCGAAGGGGACAATAACAGCAAGGATAGATGTTCCCTGGAACGGGCTACTCCGCAACGGGGCACACCCGGTCTTCGCGGGGCTTGAAATATTCGCGCCGCGAAATCCGCTCTTCTAGCCGTGGCATCGCCGCAAGCATTAGTTTGGGCAGCACGCCCGAAAAGGAAATAGCATGGAATCACAAGCCAAGAAATCCCTCCCCACGCTGTATTGGATCGCGGGCATCGCGGTGACCGTGTTCAGTGTCGCCGGCATTGCGGCCATCATGGGCTGGATCCCGACGTCGACCGGCGGCCCCGGTGACAGCGTTGTCGCCAGGCAGCCGGCGGCGCAACCCGCGGCGAGATCAGCCCCGCCGCAGGCACCGGCCCAAGTAACCAGTAACGTACCGGCCAGGGCGCAGTGCGCCGAATGCGGCGTGATCGAGGCGGTGCGCGAGATCGACGCGAAAGGCGAAGGATCCGGTATCGGCGCGGTCGGCGGGGCGGTTGTGGGCGGCGTTCTCGGCCACCAGGTCGGCGGCGGACGCGGCCAGGACATCGCGACAGTGGTCGGTGCGGTGGGCGGTGCGGTGGCCGGCAACGAAATCGAGAAACGGGTGAAATCGACCAAGAGCTACGAGATTACCGTCCGCTTCGAAGACGGGTCGAGCCGCGTGATCAACGAAGCGAGCGCGCCGTCGTGGCGGACTGGCGATCGGGTCAAGGTCATCAACGGCGTGATCCAGTCGAACGCCTGACACTTTACTAACCAAGCAAAGGATACTTGCCATGCTATATACCATCGCTGTTGTTCTGCTCATCCTGTGGCTCCTGGGGCTCGTTACCTCGTACACCATCGGCGGATTCATACACGTTCTTCTGGTGATCGCCCTCGTGATCGTCTTGCTCAGAATCATTAACGGGCAAAGAGCCATTTGACTCTCGCGAGTTGAAGGAGCTACTCATGATGAAATTCAGCAATAGTGCCGTCGCAGCGGCCGCGATTGGCGTCCTGATTGCAGGGCTGTCCGGCTGCCAGAAGCAGGAAGGTCCGGGGGAGCAAGCCGGCAAGGA
>JAENJD010000130.1 GCA_016844605.1 Steroidobacteraceae bacterium | reverse complement strand
G
Organism: Steroidobacteraceae bacterium; assembly: GCA_016844605.1. Classification (GTDB taxonomy): domain Bacteria; phylum Pseudomonadota; class Gammaproteobacteria; order Steroidobacterales; family Steroidobacteraceae; genus SCUD01. The sequence goes on along the minus strand of JAENJD010000130.1, from coordinate 2,573 downwards.
ATGCGCCGTAAGAAGTCGAAACGCGGCGCATCCGCTCCCGCAGTCACGACGGTCGTGGTGATGCGCCTGTACATCGCGAACAACGCGCCCAATTCGGTCCGGGCCGTCGCCAATCTTGCCGCGATTTGCGAGGAGCACCTGAAGGACAACTTCAAGCTGGAAATCATCGACGTTCTCGAATATCCGCTGCGCGCCCTGGCGGATGGCATTCTCGTCACGCCCAGCCTCGCCAAGGTGTCTCCATCGCCGGCGGCGAAGATCGTCGGCAACCTCAGCGATAAAAAAAGTGTAATTCACGCGCTCGGAATAAGCGAGTCCGTCGATTGAAATCCGACCTTCGCCCCCCGAACCCGAACCCCTCCGGCACGAATGCCGCGCGCGGGTTCGAGAAAGTGTTCCTGCGGCTGGTCAAGAGCGGCCCTGAGCGTCGGGCCATCGAAGCGGGTCAGGTTGACGCGGTGCTGGACCCCGCGAGCGGCACCGCGGTCCTGCTGCCCGAGGCGCAGCGGGCGCTGATCGGGCGCAAAGCGCGCTTCCGCCACCTGGCCGGACTCGCATCCGACTGGTTCTGGGAGCAGGACGAGTTCTACCGCCTCGTTTCGCACACGGGCACTGCGAGCGGAAGTTCCGGGATCTTCGATGAAAGCATCATCGGCAAGACGCTTTGGGATTTGCCATTCGTCAGTATGGGCGAGGCCGATTGGCAGGCGCACCGAAGGCTGCTGGAATGGCGCGCCGCCGTCCGCGACCTCGAACTGAGATGCACGGACCGGGCCGGCGAGGTGCGCTGGGTCAGCATCAACGGCGAGCCGACCTTCGACGAACGGGACCAGTTCAAGGGCTACCGTGGGACCATGCGGGATATCACCCTGCGCAAACAGTCCGAGGCCCTGGCGCAAAAGCCGCTTCGCCTCGCTTGCGACACCCTCGATGCGCTTGCCGTCCAGGTCTGCGTGCTCGACGCGGCCGGGACCGTCATCATTGCGAACAAGCCAGCGGGAGCTTTCGCCGCCGGCAGCAGGAGCATCGGAGCAGTTGTCCGCGAGGGCGTCAACTATCTCGAGGTGTGCGACAAGGCCCGCGGCAGCGAGCGCGTGGACGGCGTCGCGATCGCAGCAGGGATCCGGCAGGTGATTGCCGGCGACAGCCCGCTGTTTCACCACGAGTATGTCTGCAACGCACCGGCCAGGCGGTGCAGGTTCAACCTGACCGTAACGGCCTTTTCCGGAGATGGGGCGGCGCGGGTCGTCGTCGCGCGCGAGAACGTCACCGAACGAAAGCGCGTGGAACGGGTTCCCGGAGACGGCGCGACGCGCGCGGTCGTCTCGCGCGGGAACGTCGCCGGGCACCTGAGTGCAGAGGGAGAACCTGTCGCAAACAGTCTGCTTGCAGCGCTGCCGCGCAAGGATTATCGGCGCCTGCGTGCCGGCCTCGAGCCGGTCGCGCTGACTTACGGCGAGGTACTCTATGAGCCCGGGGATCCGATTCAGCATGTTTACTTTCCCAATAATTGCGTTGTGTCCCTGCTGGAGACCCTCGAGGAACACGAGGCGCTGGAAGTCGGCCTGGTCGGTCGCGAGGGCATGGTCGGAATTCCCCTCGCGCTGGGAACGGATGTTTCGTCCGTTCGCGCCCTGGTGCAGGGTAGCGGGACGGCCATGCGGATGGAATCGGCTCACTTTCTCAAGGCATTCAAGCAATGCCTGCCGTTGCAGCGCGAGCTGTACCGCTATGCCAATACAAAGCTGTCCCAGGCACGGCAGTCCGCCGCGTGCAATCGCTTTCACGGGGTCGAGGCCCGCCTCGCCCGCTGGCTCCTGATGACGCGCGATCGCATGGGAATGGATGACTTTCGTCTTACGCATGAGCTCCTTGGCAGCATGCTGGGCGTGCTGCGGGGTGCCGTCACCAAGGCCGCGGGCGCCCTGCAGCAGCGGAAACTGATCAGTTACAGCCGGGGCAACATCCGCATTCTCGACGGGAATGGTCTCGAAGCGGCCGCTTGCCGGTGTTACCAGATTGCCGGGAGCATCCACTCCTGACATCGCCTCAAGCTGTCATCGCCGCGCAGCCGTCGGACTGGATCCCCGCGGGGACGCCCGGAATCGAATCGCACCGGTTCGCTCGCTTGCAGGCCGCCTGTCTGCTACGCGTCCTTGGTCAGATTGTCGTCGCGGATACCGGAAAAGCTGTCCGCGGCAGCGTGTCGCTGTGCCCCTTCGTCATACCAATACAGCTTTTGCGGCTCTTCCCCCTGGGTAATCTTGTGCGTGCCGTCGCAGAATGGCAACTTGCCAGAGAGCCCGCAACCGCAAATGGATTGGGTTTCGCCGCCGACCGTCACTGCATAGGGCTTGCTGCGAAAGCGCTTTACGAGTCTGGACATGTTTGTTTCCTTGTCGATTGACTGCCGGAATCCGTACATGAATGACGCGGCCCCGACAAAACGTTGTCCTGCAAGGGCCGTGCCACCTTCTAGATTGACTTCAAGTACTCGATCAGATCGCCTATCTCCTGGTCGTTCAGCCCGAGTCTGAAGTTGCGGTTGTAGTGCTCGATGACGTCCCGCAGCG
>JAENJD010000089.1 GCA_016844605.1 Steroidobacteraceae bacterium | reverse complement strand
CTGATGTCGGTCTTCCAGTATCTCGAGACACGCTTTCATTCGGTGATACGCACGCTCGCGAGCGCGCTGTTCATGGCGGTGCAGATCGGCAGCCGCATGAGTGTGATCCTGTTCCTGCCGTCGCTCGCGATCGCGACGATTACCGGCATCGACGTAACCTGGAGCATCCTGATCATGGGCGTATTCACCATGATCTATACCGCGCTCGGGGGCATGAAGGCGGTCGTGTGGACCGATTTCGTCCAGTTGATCGTGAAGATGGGCGGCATCGTGTTCGCGATCAGCTTCATCGTCTTCATGCTCGATGGCGGCAGTGGCGAGTTGTTCGCGATCGCGGCGGCGGAAGAAAAGATGAAGTTGCTCGACTGGAGCTTTGACCTGACCAAAGCCACGATCTGGGGATTCATATTTCTCGTGCTGTTCGACGTCGTACTGACATTTCCCAAGGACCAGGTGCTGATGCAGCGCGTGCTCTCGACCAGGTCGGACAAAGAGGCGGGCCGGGCGGTGTGGACCTTTGCGGCCGTCATGATCCCAGGCGGATTCATGTTCTATTTCGTGGGCACCGCGCTCTATGCTTTTTACAAGACCCATCCCGAAAGAATGAATCCATTGCTCTCGATCGACGCCACCTTCCCGCTCTTCATCGCGGCAGAGCTGCCGATGGGCATCAAGGGCCTCATCATCGCCGGCATCCTCGCTGCCGCCATGGCGACGCTCTCGAGCATCATGAACAGCGTAGCGACGCTCGCGTCGGTCGACTTCTATGAGAAGCTGGTCAGGAAACCCAATCCGAAGGTCAGTGTCCGCTTTGCCGAGGCGATGACCATCGTGACCGGGCTCCTGGGAATGGGCGTGGCGCTGGTGCTCACGCGTTACGACATTCACTCGCTGTTCGACATCTCGATCGAACTGGCCGGTCTGCTGGGAGGCGGATTCGCCGGGGCCTACACTCTCGGCATGTTTACGCGGCGGGCCAACTGGCAGGGCGTCGCGATCGGGGTGGCTGTGAGCATCACGGTGACGACGGTGGCCTGGACGATGAATCTGGTCCACCCGTACTTCTACCTGGCGATCTCGATCCTCGTATGCATCGTGGTCGGCTGGCTTGCCAGCTGGCTGTTCCCGGCGCCATCGCGTGAGTCGCTCGCCGGATTGACCATTCACCGGCAGGACTGAGCGCTGTGGACACGCAGTTCCTGCACACCTTCGTCACGGTCGTCGACAACGGCTCCATGGCCGCGGCCGCGAGGCTCCTGAACATCACGCCGGCGGCGGTGGCGCAGCAGATCCACACGCTCGAACGCCAGATTGGCGCGCCCTTGATCGCCCGCGCGGGCCGCACGGTCAGCGTGACCGAAGCAGGCGCGCGCATTCTCGAGCGTGCCCGCGCGCTGCTGCGCGGGGTCGCTGAGCTGCGTACCGTGGCGACCGATGACGGGACATCCGGCGAGCTTCGGCTTGGGGCTGGCACGACGGCGCTGACCGGCATTCTTCCGGACATCCTGACGCGCACCGTCGCGCGGTTCCCGCAGATCAGCGTGTTCATCAGGCCCGGCTATTCCGTGGACCTGCATCGCGCCGTGGAATCCGGCGAACTGGATGCAGCGATCGTTCTCGAGGCTCCTTTTGCGCTGCACAAAACCTGCGGCTGGCACCTGCTGCGCGAAGAGGCGCTGGTTGTACTCGCGCCTGAGAGCCTGGCCGGTTGCGACCCGCACGAACTGCTGGCGACTCAGCCGCTGATCCGATACGACCGCAACCAATGGGGCGGACACCAAGCCGACGAGTATCTGCGCATGGCGAAAATCAAGCCGCGCGAACGATTCGAGCTCAATGCATTGAATGCCATCGCCGTCATGGTCGATCGCGGCCTGGGCGTATCGCTGGTGCCGGACTGGGCGAGACCCTGGCCTGAAGGATTGCGCCTGGTCCGGCTCCCACTGCCACTTCCGATCGCGCCCAGGCGCATCGGGGTGGTGTGGTCCCGCTCGACGATCCGCATCAGGCTGGTCATGGCTTTTCTCGACGACGCGCTGGCAACCGTGGCGACGCCGGCAGGCACAAGCAAGAAAAAGTAGTGTCTGAATATACCAGCAAGTGATTTTGTTTCGGGTTTGCCCCGCACAGACTGTCTGTATTGATGACCCTTGCCGGGCCGCCTGAAGGGATGGCGGGTCATAAAACAACGAGACTCCTCATATGCACATGAACAGGATGCCCATGAAGAACCATACGTCCATTGCGGCGGCATGCAGCTCCGTACTGCTCGCGGCGGCAGCCATGCCGGCGCTGGCGCAGGAATCAGACAGCGAGGTGCTGCAAGAGGTCATCGTGACGGGAACCCGGGTCGCTAAATCGGTGGACAAGATCCCCGGCGCCGTCACGGTCATCGGCCAGGAAGAGCTTGCGCACACGCAGGCACTCACCATGGACGCAAGCGCCGTGCTGTCGCGGACGGTCCCCGGATACGCGGAATCCTCGCAAATGATGAGCAACACGGGCGAGAATCTGCGCGGGCGCATTGCGCTGCGACTCTTCGATGGCGTTCCCCAGGGATCGCCGCTTCGCGAAGGAACGCGCAACGCTACATTCACGGACATGGGTGTTATTTCGCGCATCGAGGTCATCAACGGCCCATCGGCTTCCGAGGGCATCGGAGCGACCGGCGGCATCATCAACTACATTTCGGAGTCCCCGACCGAGGAAGGGACCAAGGTGCGGCTCATCTCGCGATACACCTCGCAATTCGAGAACGACAGCGAGGGCTGGAAGCTCGGGTTCAACGTGGCCCACAAGAGCGAGAACTTCGACGTGCTGCTGGCCGCGGCCTTCCTTGATCGAGGCATCACTTACGATGGCAACGGCCGGCGCATCGGGTTGAACACCAGCGGTTCCGTCTCGGATTCGGAAGCGGAAAACCTGTTCATCAAGGTCGGGACCGACTTCGGCCCGGACAACAATCAGCGCCTGCAGGCGTCGATCAGCCGTTTCGACATCATCGGGAAGGGAAATTACATTCTCGTCGACGGCACTCGCGGCTCTGCCGGCCCGCCCGTCGTCCCGGCGTTGACCAACACCGCGGAAAGAGGACAACCGCTGGGAGCGAAGACCGAGTTCAACGATTTCACGCAGGAAACGCTGTCGTACACGCACAGCGATCTCTTCGGTGGAACCCTGTTCCTCAATGCGTATCACGCCGACCAGAGCATGCGTTTCGTCGCTGAGAACGGGATCGACAAGCAGGATCCGCTGTTCAACGATCGGTTCATCTTCGATGCGAACGGATTCGTCCTGGAACCGTATCCGCTGGTCGAGCAATCGGAGATCCATTCCGCGAAGAAGGGGCTGCGCAGTTCGTGGACCCGTCCGGAGCTTTTCTCGGTCGAGGGTCTTGAAGTGCAGATCGGGCTGGATGTCGTCGAGGACACGGCAGAACAGATACTGGCCCTGACCAATCGCCTGTGGGTGCCGCCGATGGAGTACTCGAGCGTCGCGCCATTCCTGCAGGCCTCCTTCGACATCGGACCGGTCACCTTGACTGCCGGTGTGCGCGAGGAGGACGGCGAACTGAAGGTGGACGATTACGTGACGGTCTGGAACAGGGATCGCAGGCCGGTTACGGGGGGCACCCTCGCCTACAAGGAGACCCTGCCGAATGTCGGGGCGATCGTGCGCCTGCCGATGGGCTTTTCCGTGTTCGCCGCGTATGGCAAGGGCTTTACGCTGCCGAATGTCGGCATCCCGCTGCGAAACCAGCAGTGCAACAACGACACGTCTGAGACCGGGGTTCCCTTCGGCGGCACTCAGCCGGACGGCTGCCCGAACGATCCGCCACAGACGGTCGCGGGAATCCTTGATCTCCAGGCCGTCGTTTCGGACAACACGGAGTTCGGATTCAACTGGCGCGGAGGGTGGGGCAGCTTCGGTGGTTCCTACTACATGTCCGACTCAGAGTTCGGGTCAACCTTGTTCGTCGATCCGGTGCTGCAGGACCTGAACCTGGCCCGTCGACCAGTTGAACTCAAAGGCTACGAATTCGTCGGCGAACTGCGTGCAACCGATGACATCAAGATAACCGCACTTTATTCGCATACCGAAGGCATGACCCGGTCGAGCAACTGTCCCACGCCTCCAGCCGCGTGCCCACTGAATCGCGAAATGGGCGTGTTCGATATCAACCCGGACAAGTTCGGCCTTTCGGTGAACTGGCAGTTCTCGGAAAGCGGTGACGTGACGCTCAGCTCGACCACGCTGTTTGACCGCGACATCAACGTAGGAAACCCTGCCGGCGGCGAGGAGCACACGAACGGTTACACACTCGTGGACCTGAGTGCGAACTACGCTATCGGCAAGGGCACGATGACGCTCGGCGTGGAAAATATCATGGACAAGTTCTACATCCTGAGCTGGAACCAGGTGGACTTTTTCCGCAACTACTTTGCAGGCCGCGGCCGGGTCGTTTCACTGATCTACAGCATCGACCTGTGATTGCCCGATAGGCTTCTTCCAGAAATCGCAGCTGTTCCCCGGATCCCGGGGAGCAGCTGATTTCCTTTCGCCCGGATCGGCGGGCAGACTGGCCTCCGGGATGAAACGGACTGCTTTGCTGCTATGCGCTCTCGGCTTGACCGCTTGCCAGGGTGCGGCTTTCGTCAGGCCGCCTGCGCCGCTCACGCAGCTGCACGAGTTCATGCAGGGCGAAATTGACTCAGGCGATTACCTGGGCGCCGTCACGCTGATCGCAAGGCACGGCAAGGTCGTCGACTGGCATGCATTCGGGCACCGCGATCTGGCCAGGACCTTGGCCATGGACCCCGACTCGATATTCCGCATCTACTCGATGACCAAGACGGTGACGACCGTCGCGGTGCTGATGTTGATGGAGGACGGCCGGTTCTCGCTCGACGATCCGGTAGCGCTGGTCCTGCCGGAATTCGCGGACATGCCGGTGTTCATCGGCGGCACCGCGGATGCGCCACAACTACGCGCAGCCAGACGGCCGATCACGATACGAAACCTGCTGATGCACGCCGCCGGCTTTGCGGTGGGCGGAAAGGATGCGCCGGAGTCGGTCCGGATGCTCGAGCGCGCGGATCTCGGGAGCTCGACGGACCTCGCGACCTACTGCGCGCGCCTCGGCCGGGTGCCGCTCGCCGTGGATCCCGGCAGTCGATTCAACTACGACGGTGTGCAGATCGTGGTGCTGGGCCGGATTGTCGAAGTGGTTGCCGGCGTTTCATTCGAGGATTTTCTGCAGCAGCGCATCTTTGCGCCACTCCGGATGATGGACACCGGCTTCAGCGTTCCCGAGGTGAAGCGCGGACGGATTGTCGAGATGACTTCGACCGACAGCGACGGACGTCTGATACCGGCACCCGAGTATGTCGGCACGCGGCCCGGCGACACGATCAATCCTTATCACAGCGGAGCGGGCGGGCTGTATTCGACGGCAGCCGACTACCTGCGTTTCAGTCAGATGCTGCTGAATGGCGGGCGACTCGACGGCGTATCGATACTCCGCAACGATACCATCGGCATGATGATGACGAACCAACTTGACCGTCTCGATCCGCCGGTGACGGAATTCAGGCCGGGCGAGGGTTTCGGACTCGGAGGCTCTGTCGTCGTGGATGTCGCGGCGCGCGGCCGCCCCGGGTCGATGGGGCAATTCGGCTGGTCTGGCGCGGCCTCGACGTACTACAGCATCGATCCCCGGGAAGGGCTCATCGCGATGCTCCTGATACAGCACCTGCCGCAGGGACTGCCGCGAGATCCGCCGAAAATCAGCGCAACGTTCTACAATCTGGTCTACCAGGCGCTTGTGAAGCAATCCTTGCCATGATCCTCGTTGCCGGCTCGGCCAATCTGGATTTTGTTGTGCGCGCATCGCATATCCCGGCGCCGGGCGAGACGGTGCTGGGCCGCGAGTTTCTGACCTTCCCCGGCGGCAAGGGCGCCAATCAGGCGATCGCCTGCGCGCGCGCCGGCGGTTGCGCAACCGAAATGCTGCTCGCGCTCGGCGACGACCCGTTCGCCGCTCCGATCGAGGATTCGCTGAAGGCGGCTGGCGTCCGCATGCACGTTGTCAGGGTCAGGAACGAACCCACCGGCACAGCGTTCATCTGCGTCTCCGACGATGCGGAGAACGCGATTACCGTTGCGCCCGGCGCCAACAGTCATTTGCACGCATCGCATCTCCCGCCGCTGGATGGTTTCACGCACCTGTTGCTGCAACTTGAAACTCCGATCGAGACCGTGACCGCCTATGCGCGCGCCGCCCGCGCGCGTGGCGTCAAGGTCGTGCTGAACGCGGCACCGGCGCGCGCGCTGCCACCGGAACTGCTATTACTGGTGGATGTGCTGGTCGTCAACATGGGCGAGCTCGCAGCGGTCTCGGGGTTTGAAGGCAGCACCGAGCAATGCCTCGAGCATGTCGACGTGCCTTGCGTCGTCGTGACGCTGGGCGACCGTGGCTGCTGCGCCCGCGTCGGAAGCGAGCTGATCATGCAAAGCGCGTTCGCCGTGATGCCGGTTGACACCACGGCTGCCGGCGACGCGTTCTGCGGTGTACTGGTGGCGAGCCTCAGCCAGAGCCTGCAGTTCGCGGATGCGTTGCGCCGCGCAAATGCGGCGGGTGCGCTCGCCTGCACGAGACCCGGCGCGCAATCGAGCATCCCGACGCAGGCCGAGCTCGAATCCTTCCTTGGCCTCAATCGCAGGCGCACGGCCAACTCATGAAACCGACCCGGGATCCGGCATCCAATATCGGCGAGTACGCGCTGCCGCACACGATCGGTGCGCACCTGCCGATACCGGGCAAAACGCCGGGCTGGCCGATGGCGAATATCGGCCAGTGGCGAGTCGATGTGGATGGCGCCGTGGAGACCTGGCTCGCCGAGATGAAAGTCTGGCGCCACGAGCACCAGATCCGCATGGGTTACGACGACTCGGAATACCGGCGCAAGGAATTCCTCTGGACGCAGCGCAATTTCGTCCATACGCAGATGATGGTCGAGGATCGCTACTTCTACGATCCGGTCACCGCCAAGTACTCGATCGACAGGTACCTGGACGATCTCGAGCACCGTTACGGCGGCATCGACAGCGTGCTGATCTGGTACGTGTACCCCAACATCGGTATCGATGATCGCAACCAAACTGCGCTCGCCCGCGATCTGCCCGGCGGCCTCGAGGGGCTGAAGGGCGCCATCGTGGATTTCCACCGCCGCGGCGTAAAGGTATTCCTGCCGACGATGGCCTGGGACAACGGCACGAAGGGTGAAGGCGTGCCGGATTGGGAAGCGGTCACGCGGCTTGCCGCGCTGGTCGGCGCCGATGGCGTCAACGGCGACACCTATAATGGCGTGCCGCGCTCATTCCGCGTCGCATCCGACGCCACCGGTCATCCGGTGGTATTCCAGCCCGAGTCGATTCCCTATGCCGACGAACAGCTGATCTGGAACAACCAGAGCTGGGGCAAGGC
>JAENJD010000088.1 GCA_016844605.1 Steroidobacteraceae bacterium | reverse complement strand
ATGAGCAGCCCCACCCGCAACGCCACCATCGCCGCCCGCGACCTCGCGGTCGTCTGGCACCCCTGCACGCAGCTGAAGGATCACGAGCGCCTGCCGATGATCCCGATCGCGCGTGGCTCGGGGGTATGGCTATACGATTTCGACGGGCGCCGGTATCTCGACGGCATCAGTTCCTGGTGGGTCAACCTGTTCGGCCACGCGAATCCCCGCATCAACGCCGCCGTGCGCGAGCAGCTGGACCGACTCGAACACGTGATGCTGGCTGGCTTCACGCACCAACCGGTGCTGGAACTTTCAGAATGCCTGGTACGGTTGCTGCCTGCGGGGCTCACGCGCTGCTTCTACGCGGACAATGGATCCGCGGCGGTCGAGGTCGCGGTCAAGATGAGCTTTCACTACTGGCAGAACCGCGGCCGGTCGCGCAAGCGGCGTTTCATCACGCTCTCCAACAGCTATCACGGCGAGACGCTGGGCGCGCTCGCGGTCGGCGACGTCGAGCTCTACAAAAAGGTGTACCAGCCGCTGCTGATGGACGTGATCACCGTGCCCTCGCCGGACTGCCACCTGCGCGAGCCCGGCACGGACTGGGAGATGCACAGCCGGCGGATGTTCGCCGCGATGGAGCAGGCGCTCGCCGGGCACGCGGATGAAGTCGCGGCCGTCATCGTGGAACCACTGGTGCAGTGCGCAGGCTCGATGCGCATGTATCACCCGGTTTATCTCTCGCTGCTGCGCGAAGCCTGCGACCGGCACGGCGTGCTGCTGATCGCGGATGAGATTGCGGTCGGTTTTGGGCGTAGCGGCACGATGTTCGCCTGCGAGCAGGCCGGCATCCGCCCGGATTTCATCTGCCTGTCCAAGGGGCTGACGGGTGGTTACCTGCCGCTGTCGGTGGTCGTCACCACCGAGGACGTGTACCAGGCCTTCTATGACGACTACTTGAAACTCAATGCCTTCCTGCATTCGCACAGCTACACGGGAAACCCGCTCGCCTGTGCGGCGGCGCTTGCGACACTGGCGATTTTCGTCGAGGACGACGTGATCGCACGCAATCGAGGGCTTGCATCTCGCATGAAGGAAGCGACCGCAAAGCTTTCCGATCATCCGCAGGTCGCCGAAGTCCGGCAGACCGGCATGATCCTCGCGATTGAAACCGTTAAGAACAAGGCGAGCGGCGAGCGCTACGACTGGCGCGAGCGCCGCGGCCTCAGGGCCTACGAATACGCCTTGTCGCAGGGTGCGCTGCTGCGCCCGATCGGCAATGTGATCTACCTGATGCCGCCCTATGTCATCACGCCTGCACAGATCGACTGGCTGGCGGACGTCGCGCGGGGCGCGGTGGAGGCAGCATGCGCCTGATCCGCGTGTTCGTCGAAACGGCGCTCGCGCCCGGTGCACGCATTGAAGCGGGTGGCTCTGCGGCCACCCACATGGCGCGCGTACTGCGCCTGGTCGCCGGTGATCCGGTGACCGTCTTCAATGGCGATGGCAATGATTACCCCGCGAGGATCGTGGCGATCCGCGGTTCGCGGGTCGACATCGAGGTGCTGGAGCAACGGCGGGCGCGGCCGGAATCGCCGCTCGCTTTGACGCTGGTGCAGGGCATCGCGCGCGCCGAGCGCATGGACCTGATCGTGCAAAAGGCGACCGAACTGGGCGTCGCCGCAATCCAGCCGGTCGTGACAGTGCGCAGCGTCGTCCGGCTCGATGCAAAAACCACCGAACGCAAACTCTCGCATTGGCGCGGCATCGTCATCGCCGCCTGCGAGCAATGCGGCCGCGCGCGATTGCCAGCCGTCGCCGAGCCCCTGCCATTGCCGGAATGGCTTGCGCGGCCGGTGCCGCCATCGGTTCGCAGGCTGCAACTCGCAGTCGATGCGCCGGAGTCGCTGGCATCCGCCGCTGCAGGCGCCGGCGCCATCGAATTGCTGATCGGTCCGGAGGGCGGTCTCGAAGAAAGCGAACGGAATTCGGCCGCGAGCGCAGGTTTCCGCGGCTGTGCCATCGGTCCGCGGGTGCTTCGCACCGAAACCGCGGCGCTCGCGGCGCTCGCCGTGCTGCAGGCTGCCGCCGGAGACCTCGGTTGAGCAAGATACTCAAACACGACCCACTCGCGGACCGCGGCCTGCGCCTGCTGCTGGATCCCTATCTGTGCTTCGGACCGGGCACGGAGCCCATTGCGCCGACAATCGCCGCGATTGCAGCGCGTTCCGCCGCACTCGGCCTCGCGCTGTGCGTCGAGAAGCGGAGCTGGACCGAGGCCGGCTCCGATCCGGACGTCGTGAGACGCGGCGTGGACCTCTCGCGCTTTGAGCCGCTCACGCGCATTGCCGACTTGCCGCTGCCCAGTGCGCGCGACCTCAAGGCGCGCTTCATGCCGGCGCGCAGCGAACTCGACAAGACCGATCTGCGCCTGCTGGGCGCCCTGCATGCGCGCCGCGCGGAACTGCTGGTCGCGGATGACGGGCGACTGCATCGCCTCGCGAAGCGCGCCGGTCTCGGCGCCAGGGTCATCACGCCCTGGGACACGCTCGCCTGGCTCGATTCACTCGCGGGCCGGCCACGTGAACTCATCGTCGCCGAGGCCGAGTTACCGGCAGTGCTTGCCGATCCAGCGGTCGCGCGCATGCTCGCGGAGGATTGCGAGCCCTTCGACCCCTATCTCACCGTGCGTCTCGAGGCCGCCGGCAGCCGCATGCTGGTCGCGAGCGAAGGCGGCATCACGATCGCAATCGGCCTGCTGGTGCCCGAGGCCGGCGGCTTGACACTCGCCGCGCTCGCAAGCGCTGACACGGCGCGTGGTCACCGCGCCCTGGAGCCGATCGTCGCTGCGGCACTCACGACAGCCAGGCGGCTGCGAATCGCCCTGACGGCGCTCGTGCCTCTGCATCAGGATCACGCACTGCTGTTGCTGGACCAGCTTGGATTCGAGCGTCGCGGCCGCGACCGGCACGGGCGCGAGATTTTCTGCCATGCGCTCGACGATGCCGCGGTGCGACCGGCGGCGGCGGAGCAGGCCTGGCTGCTGCCGCTCGATGCCGCGAGTCACGACAGCCCGATACGCAATCAACTGCTTCGCACCAGCTCTGCACACGAGCCCGCCGATGGCAACTTGCTGCTCTTCTACCACCAGCACGCAGCCGACCAGATCCGCTCGGCCTCGATAACGGCAGCCGCACGGATAACGAGCGTGCAGCAGGCGCGCAATCTTCCGGAACTGCTGGCCCTGACCGCCGGACGTGACGGCGCGTCGATGACCCGCCAGCGCGAGATGCTGGATGCGGGAATGGTGTCGGTGATGGACCTGCGCTGGCTCGGCAGGCTGGCGCGGCCACTCGCCCTGTCGGCACTGATCGAGCGGGGAATCATCGCCTCGACACCGGCGGGCGCGCTGCGCCTCGAACCCGATGCCCTGCATCGCCTCGCGCCGGAGCTCGTGCTCGCTTAGCGAGCCTCAGGCGACGGTGACGGTCGTCTCATCCGCGATCATCTCTTCGAGCCGCTCAAGGTCGGGGATCAACGGAAGTTCATTGACCATGCGGACCTGGCACAGCACCGGCGCGCGCTCGGGGAAGATGCGCGACGAATCCGGCGTGACCACGGTCGGGCTCACGCGCACCAGCTGCGGGAAGCCCTGGGTCGCAATGCCGAAATGCCCGGCCGGAAGTTTCTGGCCGAGGCAGGTGAAGATCACGATGCGCGTACGGCCGCCGATCACCGGGATGCGCTTGCCGCAGGCACCTTCGAAGGACACGACCGGAATGCCGCGGCCATTCCAGGCCGCGATGCCGAGATACCAGGGCGGTGCGCCGGGCATTTCCTGCAAGGGCTGGAATCCGGTGACTTCGGCGACGCAGGCGCGCGGCACCAGCAGGCGCTCATCGAGGAGCGGCACCAGGAGTCCGTACAGTTCCTGCTCGGCGCTCAATTCGGCGTCCGCCGGACCAGCGGCTCGATCGCCTGGAGCAGCTGGCCTTCCTGATAGGGCTTGCCGAGGTATTCGTTGACACCGAGCTCGATCGCGCGCGCGCGGTGCTTCTCGCCGACGCGCGAGGTGATCATGACGATCGGTACATCCTTCAGGCGCGGGTCATTGCGCACATGCGAAGCCACTTCATAGCCATCCATGCGCGGCATCTCGATGTCGAGCAGGATCACGTCAGGAATCTCGTCCTGGAGAACCGCCACGGCTTCGAGGCCGTCCTTGGCTGTCACGACCCGCATGCCATTGCGCTCCAGCAGGCGCTGTGTCACGCGGCGCACCGTGATCGAATCGTCGACAACCAGCGCGAACACGCGCCGGTCGGTCTGGCTCGCGAGTCGCGGATCCGGGGTCGAGTGCTGGCGCCATTCGGAGCGCACCAGTGCGCCGACATCGAGGATCACGCAGATGCGGCCATCACCCAGGATCGTCGCGCCAGAAATTCCGCGAATGCCGGAGATTTGCGGTCCCACGGACTTCACGACGATCTCGCGGCTGCCGATCAACTCGTCGGTCACGATCGCGGTCGAATGCTCGCCGGCGCGCACCAGGATCACGGGCACGGCGATGTCCTGGTCGGGCATCGCCGACGGCGTGCCGCCGACGAATATGGCCAGGTGCTGGAAGCGGTATTTCTGGCCGCCGTAATCGAAGCCCGCGGCGTCCTCCGCCAGGTGGCGCAGCACTTCAGAGCGCGGGATGCGCACCACGCCCTCGACGGTCGGCAGCGGCAGCGCGAAGAGCTCCTCGCCGACGCGCACGACGAGTGCCTGGCTGATCGCAAGCGTGAATGGCAGTCGCACTGTGAAGCGCGTGCCCTTGCCGGCCTCGGTTTCCGTGTAAAGCGAGCCGCCCAGTTTCTTGATCTCGGTCGCGACGACATCCATGCCGACGCCGCGGCCGGCGGACTGCGTGACCTTGCCGGCCGTGGAGAAACCCGGCTCCAGGATCAGTTGCAGCGCCTGCTCGTCCGACAATTCCTGCTTCGGCGTCATCAGGCCGAGCGAGACGGCGCGGTCGCGAACCGCCTTCAGATTCACGCCGCCGCCGTCATCGGCGACCGTGATCACGACCTCGGAGCCCTCGCGCCGCAGCGTCATCTCGATGAGACCGGTCTCGGACTTGGCGGCTGCCACGCGCTCTGCCGGCAGCTCGATGCCGTGCACGATGGCGTTTCGCAGCATGTGCTCGAATGGCGGCAGCATGCGCTCGAGCACCTGCCGATCGAGTTCACCGGCCGCGCCGCCGACCTGCAACTCGGCCTTCTTGCCCATCTCGGCCGCGGCCTGGCGCACGATGCGCGTGAGGCGCTGCACATGGCGCTGGAATGGCACCATGCGCGTGCGCATCAGGCCGCCCTGCAGCTCGGACACGATGCGGCCCTGCTGGGTCAGCAAGTTCTGCGCATCACGCGTCTGGGTCGCGAGCAGGCTCTGCACGCTCGCGACGTCGGAACTGGTCTCGGCCAGCGCACGCGAGTATTGCTGGATCGACGAGTACTGGTCGAGCTCCAGCGGATCAAAATCATCGCGGCGCGTGCCCTGATCGACATGCCGGTGCAGAATCTGCGCCTCGGTTTCGATCTCGAGCTTGCGGAGCTGGTCCTTCAGGCGCTGCACGACGCGGCCGAGCTCGGCCAGGTTGAATTCCACGGATGAGAGTTGCTGCTCGAGTCGCGCGCGGAAGATGCTGACTTCGCCTGCAGCGTTCAACATGTTGTCGAGAAGTTCAGCGTCGACACGCGCGACCTCACCGCGATCCGCGCTCGCATCGCGGGTCGGCGGTCCGGCGACCGCGGGTGCCGGCGCGGCCGTGGGACCCGCATCGGGGGCAGCGGCCAATGCCTCCATTCCGACTTCGGGTTCAGCCTCGCTCTCCGGTTCCGGTGCGACTGCGGCCGGTGGCGCGGGCGCTGCCGGCTTGACGGGCGACGCTGCCACGGCGGGTGACGCGGTGCCGGTTGCAGGCGCGGGCTTTGGCGCCTCCGCGGGCTTCGCGGGCTCGGCCGGCCGCGCGCGCCCGATCATCCGTATGCGCGTGATCAGATCGCGCGCGGGCTCCACCGGGCGGCCGGCGCCGACGTAATCGCGCATGCGATTCAGCTCGTCGAGACTCGACTGCAGCACTTCGAGGCTGCGCTCGTCGAGATGCGACGTGTCGTCGCCGACATGCATCAGCAGCCATTCAACCTCATGGCTCAGGTCGCCCATGGCGCTGATGCCGGCCATGCGCGCGCCGCCCTTCAGCGTATGCAACGCGCGCTGCAATTCGACCATGCGCTCGCGGCTGCCGCGTTCGGCCCGCAATGCGCCGAGCGCGCCGTCCGCGGCTTCGAGTAGTTCGGTCGCCTCCTCGCTGAAGATCGCGGCGATTTCCGGGTCGTAATCCTCCGCGCGCGCCGGCGCCGGCGTCTCCGCGGCGGCCTCGCCTGACTGCAGGTAGGGCGGCGCACCGATGACGCCGGTGTCACCTGCCCGTTTCGGCAGTAGCCCGTGGACGTCACGCTCCGGCACCACGGCATCGGCGACCATGCCCGGCACCAGTGCCTCGAGCGACAGCGGTAGCGGCGGCGCGGGCGCCAGCTCGACAATCGCCGGCGGCGGCTCCGCGGCCGGCTCCACATAGGTCTCGGTTGCCGTGGCGGATTGCGGCGGCGCTTCGGCCAGGCGACGCTCGAGCGCCGCGTCCTGTTCCTCGACACGATTCACCAGGCGGTCCAGATTCGTGAAGCGGCCGGTGGACTCGTGCACCGCCGTCATGATGTCCTCAAAGCCCACGACGCAATCCGCGAGGACCGCGAGTCCGGCCTCGTCGAAACAACTGTCGTGATCGAACATGCGCCGCAACCAGCGATGGAGCGGCTCCGCAAGCCGGATGCTATGGCGGATATCCGCGGTGCGCGACGCGCCACGCAATGTGTGGCAGGCGCGGTAGAGATCCTCGGTCACGATGTGCGTGCCGGGTGCGAGCCACGCGTGGCGCAGATACGCGCGAATCACTTCGAGGTGACTCTGCACTTCCTTCTGATAGATCTCCTGCAGCGAAGAGTCGCCACCGTCCGCATAGGCCGCGGGTCGTCCAAGCCAGGCGTCTTCGGCCGGCGGCCCCGCCGCAGGCGGCGGTGCGGATGCCGGCTCGACGGGGGGCGGCGCTGCAACCGCAGCCGCCGGCACTGGTGCATCGACCGGCGGCACGATCGCAAGATGCTGCATCATCGTTTCCTGGGGGATTTTCGCGATGACCAGGGTCGGTTCATAGGCCGGCGTCGACTGCGCCGCTTCGCGCGCCGCGCGACTGGAGGCGGTCTGGACACCGGCATGCGCATCCGCGCGCACCATGATCGCCGTGGCGCCTTCGATGGGCGCGGACCGTCCCTCAAACTCAGCGACCAGCACCGGCCGCGGCCGAGCGCTCGCGCGTGCCGTCGATGATGCGGTTCAGCAGATTCTCGATGGACCAGGCGAAATCACCGATGCGCGCGGCGCCGACCATGCGGCCGCTGCCTTTCAGCGTGTGGAATGCGCGCCGCACACGGGCCAGCGACTCGCGATCCGATGGATTTTCCTCCCACAAGGGGAACAGGCGGCCGATCGTCGCGATCTCCTCGCCGGCCTCCTCGATGAAGAGCGCGATCAGCTCCGGATCGGCGGCAAGTCGTGGCGCAGCCCCTGGCGCAGGTGTAGCCACCAGCGCGGCCGGCAGCACCGGTGCGCCCCCGGCAAGGCTCTGGTCGAGTGCTGACAGGCAGCGTTCCGCATTGTCCAGCATGTACCAGGGATCGCCGCGCCCGGCCTGCAGCGTCTCCATGTAGTACTCGATACCGACGATCGCATCCGCCAGCCGGTCGATGAATTCCTCGCTGCGCGGCCTGGCGCCGGGACCCAGGATGGCCGCCACGTGCGTGCCGACGCGGCGCATGACTTCCATCGCGCGATTGCGGCCGAGCAGCAGGAGCCCCGCCGTGATGCCACGCGCGAGCGCGGGCGCGGCGTCGGCGCTGACCGGATCAGCGATGGGATCGAGTGACTGGCCCACCAGTTCCTTGATGCGCGCGAGATTCACGATGCATTCGCGCAGCACGGCCTCGGTGACCTGGCGGAATTCGGGATCCGTCTCGGCGCCCGGGGCCGGTGCGCCGGGCGGCATGATCAGGCGCACCAGTGCATCGTCGAGGCCGTCTTCGATGCCTATCAATGTGGCGGCGATGTCGATCAGCTTGTCCTGCTCGGCCGGCGTGCGGCGGCCGATGATGTCGGCCAGTCGCGTAAGCTCGCCCTGCACCAGTTCGCGCATCGAACCAAGGCCTAGCACCGCGAGCGTGTCGCCGATTTTCTTCAGCAACTCGACCTGGGGCGCAAGCTCCTCCGGCGGGCCGCCTTTCCGCGTATAGATATCGAGCGCATCCTTGACGCGGCCAAGGTCTTCCTTGATCGCGGCCGCGACCGTGCGCATCAGGCGCACCGAGGGCGCCGAGAGGGATTCACGCTCCTGTTCGACCGAATCGTCGACCGGCAACAATTCATTCAGACGGAAAGAACTGCGTACCGCGTCAATGCGTTCGCCGTGGGTCTCGGCGCGCGCGACATAGAACAGCAGATTGTTGAGAAGTTCGATCGGCGGGTGTTCGGCATAGGCAGGCTCGCCTAGTTCGTAGAGGCGTCGCAGTTCGCGGTCCGCCTGGCCGAGCAGGCGCTTGACCGTCACGCTTGCCTGCAGGCCACCGGCGCGCAGCGCGTCGATCAATGCGCCCGCCACCCACCAGAGCTGGAAGACCGCGACGGTGGTCGCCGCCGACTCGAGGCGCGTGGCGGCTTCGGACAGTGAACCGAGCCCGCCCTTCGTGCCTTCGCCGCGGATCAGCGCGAGAAGCCCGGCCTGGAATTTCGGCCGCAGCCGGCGCGCCAATTGCGGCACGGTCAGCTTCGGCTCGCCGGCATTCTGCTGGCGGCCCGCCGGCGCCTTCTCCGAGCTCAGATTCAGCGAGAGCAGCGTCCCTTCCGAAAGCAGCGGCGCCCCGCGCACCGCGCGCAAGTCATTCAGCAGCGGCAGCAGCACGAGCGCCAGGTCGCGGCCCCCGCCCAGTACGCGCTCGAGATAGGTGGGCAGCTGGACACAGGAGCGCATCAACGCATCGAGCCCGTCGATCAACTGCCGCGCGTCGGTGGTGTTTTCCGCGAGCCAGCGCGATGTCTGCTCCATCTCTTCCGCAAGCAACGCAGCGCCGTAGACTTCGACCACGCGCAACACGCCGCGCGCCCCGTGCAACAGCGTGGCTGCCTGAGCGATCGGCGCCTTGTCGGCCGGGGTCTCGGCAGCGGCTTCGAGCGCGATGCGGACCTCATTCAGGGTCGCCGCGAGTTCGCGCGCGACCAGATGCAGGGCCTGCTCGTTGACCGAAGGGAAATCGGCCACGCTCGTTCAGCCTCCCGCGCTGGCGATGCGCCTGGCCTGCGCATCGCCCGGCTGGGCGGGCGCCGCTGTTGCGGCGC
This sequence comes from Steroidobacteraceae bacterium, assembly GCA_016844605.1. Lineage (GTDB taxonomy): Bacteria > Pseudomonadota > Gammaproteobacteria > Steroidobacterales > Steroidobacteraceae > SCUD01. Next base: position 3,609 of record JAENJD010000088.1, on the reverse strand, counting down.
GCCGACCCGCGGCCGGGAGTTCCTGCGGCAGCCTGAAGCCGGCAGCGGACTTTCGCAGCTGCGCGGACAGCTCGGCAAGCCGGCCGATCGCATTCGAAGTCGCACTCGTGTTGTCGGCGGTCTGCTGGCTGATCTCACGCAGCACCTGCATGGTCCGCGAGATGTGCGCCGAGGTTGCAGCCTGCTGGCGCGCACTCGCGGAGATATTCTGCACCAGCTGCGCGATCTGGTTTGACACGTCCTCGATCTCGCCGAGCGCTGCGCCCGCGTTTTCCGCGAGCAAGGCGCCACCGACCACGTCCGTCGTGGTCCGCTCCATCGACACGACGGCCTCGTTGGTGTCGGTCTGGATAGTACGGACCAGGACTTCGATCTGGCGAGTCGCATGACCGGCGCGCTCGGCCAGGCGTTGCACCTCATCGGCAACCACGGCAAAGCCGCGTCCCGATTCACCAGCCATCGATGCCTGAATCGACGCATTGAGCGCCAGAATGTTGGTCTGCTCGGCGATGTCGTTGATCAACTCGACGATATTGCCGATTTCCTGCGAGCTTTCGCCGAGGCGCTTGATGCGCTTGGAGGTGTCCTGGATGTTCTCGCGGATCGTGTTCATGCCGTCGATCGTGCGTCGCACCGCGTCGCCACCCTTGTGCGCGACATCCACCGCATGACGCGCAACATCGGCGGAACGCTCGGCGTTGCCGGACACTTCCTCAATGGACGCCGCCATGGCGCTGACTGCATCGGTCGCCGCCGCCACCTGGCGTGACTGCGCGACGCTCGCCTTGGCCAGATGCCCGGCCGCGGCCTGGGTCTGGCGCGCCGCCGAGTCGAGCTGCATCGCCGTCTCGTTGATTGTCGCCACCAGTTCGCGGAGCGCCTCGATCGCGTAGTTGATCGAGTCCGCGATCGCACCGGTGATGTCGTCGGTCACGGTCGCCTGGACCGTCAGATCGCCGTCGGCCAGGCTCGACATTTCGTCGAGCAGCCGGAGGATCGCGTCCTGGTTGCGCCGGTTGCGCTCCGCTTCCTGGTCGGCCACGCGTCGCACGCCCGCCGCCGAGATCCAGGCGACCAGTGCACCCGCCAGCATCAGCGCGGCGAGCAGCACGGCAATGAGCGCCGGATATGGCCCTGCCAATGATCCAGCGTCTGAGTTGGCCACCGACTGCTGCTCCAGCGATTTCGACAGCTTGTCGGATGCCTCGGCGAGTTCGCCGCCTGCGCGTTGCGCCGTTGCAAGCGTTCCGGCGCGCTCCAGCGCGCCCTGCAGCTGTTTCTCATAGCCCGCAAAGGCATCGCGGGCGTCAGCCAGGCGCGTCGCAGCCTCGCCAGAGACCGCCGCCACGCCCGCAGTCCGGTCGAGGCCGGCAAGACCTGCGAGGAACTGCGCGAGCAGCGCCGTGTTCTCGGTGACGCGCCGCGCGATTTGTGCCGTGTCACCCGAGGCGCCGGCCAGTTGCTGCAGGTCATCACCGGCACGCTGGGCGACCGATTCAAATCGCGGCAGGGCGCGGAGCGCCACGGCCCCGCCCGGCGCGGAGACGGCGTTGCCGGTGGCCGCCAGCACCCGCCCGAGGGCAGTGCGCGATTCCCCGGCCCAGGTCTTCAGTTCGCGGGCCGCATCGCGGCCTGCCAGCACCTGCCGTGAATCCTCGAGCACGGCATTCCAGCCGGACTCGTCGCCGAGCCGTTGCGCGCTTGGGCTTGAGAGCGCCGTAAATGCCGCACGTCCGTGCTCGATTTCGGCCAGCAGTTTTTCAAGCCGCGCGCGCGACTGCGCGAGCTTTTCGAATGCCGCGTCGTCGCCGCGGCCTGCGGCCGCCGCCTGGGTCGGCAGCGCGCCGGCCAGCACGGTGAGTTCCGCAAGATGCGCGCGGTAATTGCGATCCTGCTCGTGGGCGCGACCCGACAGCAGCAGGAACGCCGCTGCCGCGAGCGACAGCAGCAAGCCGCCCCATAGCAGCACCGGCATCCATTTCGACGCCTGCCGCCTGTCAGGCAAGTTGGCCATGCATTTTTTCCTTCACCAATCCCCAGCTCACGACGAACCGTGCAGAAATGCCGGGCTTTCGACCAGCGTCCGCAGGCTCAGTACCGGCCACGCCTCGCTCCCGCGCCGGAACGAACCAGCCAGGTAATGCTCGCAGCGGATCATGGTCGGCGGTGCCTCGGCGTTGAACTCGCGATCGGCAAAACGCCGGAACCCGAGCACCTCGTCGACGACCAGGCCTGCCGGCACCTCGCGGTGGTTCACGACGATCACACGTGTGTTACGCCCCGCCACCGACTCTCCACTGCCGAAATACTGTTTCAGGTCGATCACGGGCAGCAACTGGCCACGCACATTCGCGAGACCGCGGATCCATGCCCGTGCTCCGGGGACCCGCGTGATCGGCGCCGGTACGCCCATGACTTCGCGTGCCTCGTCGCGCGCCACGAGGAATGTCTCCCCGCCCATCCGGAACGCGACACCAATCCATTCCTGGCCCGCAGCACCATCCCGTGCACCGGCCGCAACCTGGCGCGCCCGCTCTTCCAGCGCAAGCAACAGCTCGAAAGGCTGGTCGCGCAGTGCCCTCAGGGTCGGCTCAGGCTGCATCCGCTCAGCCTGTCAGCAGCGCAGCCTGCGCTTTCTCCACCAGCTGCGCCGGTGTCACCGGCTTGACGAGGAAATCCACCGCACCCTGGCGCATGCCCCAGTAGCGGTCGGACTCCTGACTCTTGCTCGATACCATGATGACCGGAATCGCGCGGGTGGCCGGATCGTTCGACAATGTGCGGGTCGCGCGGAATCCGTCGACGCCCGGCATGACGATATCCATCAGGATCAGGTCGGGGCGGATCTCGCGTGCCTTGCGGATTCCCTCCGCGCCGTCCGCGGCCGATTCGGTCTCGAAGCCGTGATTCTCGAGCATGCGCCGCATCTGGAATACCTCGGTTGGCGAATCGTCGACGATCAGGATAAGCGCCATGGCCTTATCCCGTCTCTCTGCCATCGCCGCGGCTGACGTGCCGCTCGATCGCCGACAGGAGCTCGTCGCGGGTGAAGGGTTTCGTCAGGTAATGCTCGGAACCGACGATCCTGCCGCGCGCCCGGTCGAACAGGCCGTCCTTGCTGGACAGCATGATCACAGGTATCGCGCGGAACACCTTGTTGTGCTTGATCAGCGAGCAGGTCTGATAGCCGTCGAGGCGCGGCATCATGATGTCCACGAATACGATGTCGGGCTGGTGGTCGGCGATCTTCGAAAGCGCGTCGAAGCCGTCCACCGCCGTGAACACCTCGCAGCCCTCCTTGGCCAGCAGCGTTTCCGCCGTCCGGCGAATTGTCTTGCTGTCGTCGATGACCAGCACTTTCAGCCCGTTAAGGTGGTGCCCGTCATTGGCGGCCGCTGCACTTTCCATCGGGTACCTCCGGCCCCAGCGTTGCTCCGGCCGGGCGCTAGCTTTGCTCGTCTGGAGACGCCCACGGCTTCGACGCCGGAGCGGCCTTCTTTTAACATATCGGTCTACCCCCCGCCACGGCAGAACCGGTCCGGCCGGGCAGTCGGGGCCATTAACAGGTGTACTATGGGAAGCCCCCCTAACCTGCAGTATCCGCGTCAC
>JAENJD010000027.1 GCA_016844605.1 Steroidobacteraceae bacterium | reverse complement strand
ATCCATGCCACCATTGGCAGACTCCGATCGCCAGGAGGCGCCGATGAGCGAGCACGCGACCGAAACCCGGGGGTTTCAGGCCGAAGTCAGCCGTTTGATGCGGCTGATGATCCATTCGATGTACAGCCACCGCGAGATTTTCCTGCGGGAGCTGATCTCCAACGCCTCCGATGCCTGTGACCGGCGGCGATTCGCCGCGCTCGCGGATGCCTCACTCGCGGGTGGAGGCGAGGCTTACGGAATTCGCGTCGATTTCGACTCGAAGGCCCGCACCCTCACCATCTCCGATTCCGGCATCGGCATGACACGCGATGAGGCGGCAGAGCATCTCGGCACGATCGCGAAATCCGGCACTGCCGAGTTCTTCGCGCGCCTGACTGGCGACGAGCAGAAAGACAGCCAGCTGATCGGCCAGTTCGGCGTCGGCTTCTATTCGGTATTCATCGTTGCGGAGCGCGTTGAAGTCCGCTCGCGCCGCGCCGGGAGCGAGCCGGCTGCTTCGGTCTGCTGGAGCTCGAGCGGCGAGGGCGAATACACGCTCGAGACGATCACGCGCGAGGAGATCGGCACTGCCGTCACGCTGCACCTGAAGGAGGATGCCGCGGAGTTCACCGATCCATTCCGCCTGCGCGCGCTGATCCGGCGCTATTCCGATCACATCGCATTCCCCGTACTGCTGCGCCCGGACGGCGGCAAAGGCGAGTATGACCGCGTCAACCAGGCGCAGGCCCTGTGGACGCGCCCGCGGCAGGAGCTCAGCGACGACGACTACCGCGAGTTCTACCGCCATGTCGCACATGATGCCGACGAGCCGCTAGCCTGGAGTCACAACCAGGTCGAGGGCCGCCGCGAGTACACGACGCTCCTGTACGTGCCGGCGGCTGCGCCATTCGACCTCTACAACCGCGAGTCTCCACGCGGGCTCAAGCTCTATGTCCGGCGCGTATTCATCCTGGATGACGCCGAACAATTCCTGCCGCTATACCTGCGCTTCATCAAGGGCGTCGTCGATTCGGCGGACCTGCCGCTCAATGTGTCGCGCGAACTGCTGCAGCAGGATGCCGAGGTGCAGTCGATCAAGGGTGCGATCACGCGTCGGGTGCTGGAGATGCTCGCGCGGCTCGCCACCGATGAGCCGGACAAGTACCGGACATTCTGGAAGGAATTCGGCAGCGTACTGAAGGAAGGCGTCATCGAGGACCCGGGCAATCGCGAGCGGATCCAGGCACTGCTGCGATTCGCATCGACCGCGGGCGACGGCGACCTGCATTCGCTGGCCGAATACGTCGCGCGCATGCCGGAAGGACAGAAGCAGGTCTATTACCTGCTGTCGGACAGCGTGTCAGCCGCGCGCCAGAGCCCGCAGCTCGAGGGCCTGCGCGCGCGCGGCGTCGAGGTATTGCTGCTTTCAGATCGCATGGATCCCTGGCTCGTGGCCCACCTCGACGAGTTCGACGGCCACGCTTTCAAGGACGTGGCGAGCGGCGAACTCGAACTGGCCGCATTGCCGCCACTGACGGCTGCCGCCGCACCGGACGACACGATGCCGGCGCTCTATGCACGGGTGGCCGCGCGGCTCGCGGAGCGGGTGGCTGGCGTGCGTGCCAGCACCCGCCTCGCCGAATCGGCCGCCTGCCTCGTGCGCGATGCCATGGATCCCGGGCCCCAGTTGCGCCGGCTGCTTGAGGCCGCCGGTCAGAAGCTGCCCGAATCCCGGCCGTGGCTTGAACTGAATCCTGCGCATCCGCTGGTCGCGCGGCTTCATCTTCTGCCGGATGGCGCTGCCTTCGACTCGCTCGCGGCTCTGCTCGCCGATCAGGCGCAGATTGCCGAGGGCGGCGTGCCGCCGGATCCGGCCGGATTCGTCCGCCGGCTCAATGACTGGCTGCTGGGCAGACACTAACCGGACTGTTATCTTTAGGGAACCTCGGATCTACTCGCGCATGGGCGCGACCGTGCGCGATTTTCGCCTCTGGCAAGGAGCGAGGAGCGATGTGTATCGTGATACATGAGCGACGAGCGACGCCGCCAGGGGCGAAAATCGCCCGGTCCCTGCGGGTTGCGCGCGGGCGGCGGTGCTACGTCGTTGCTCGCCTTGTCTATAGTCCCGGCCATGGGACTTCGGCTCGCGCCTTGTATCACCGCCGCGCGCGCACAACGCGCCTCATGCGCGAGTAGATCCGAGGTTCCTTGATGAGCGGCAGCAAGCCGACCGATGACGAATTGCGCGCGCGACTGTCGCCCGAGCAGTACTACGTGACGCGGCAGCGGGGCACGGAGCGCGCGTTCACGGGTGAGCATTACCGCAACGATCAGACGGGCATGTACCTGTGCGTCTGTTGCGGAGAAAATCTTTTCTCGTCCGGGGCCAAATACGATTCCGGTTCCGGCTGGCCGTCATTCTGGCAGCCGGTCGCCGGGGCGCAGGTCGAGGCGCTGCAGGACGAGTCGCACGGCATGCGCCGCACCGAAGTGCGTTGCGCAAATTGCGGCGCACACCTCGGCCATATATTTGACGATGGCCCGCAGCCGAGCGGGCAGCGTTACTGCATCAATTCGGCCGCGCTCGATTTCAAGCCGGAGCCGTCAAAATGAACGCCTCGCGGAGATTCGCACTGGTGATCGGCACACTGTCCCTGTTCGGCATGCAGGCCGGTGCGCAGGAAACGCAGGCAGCGGAAGCGCCGCCGGAGGAACCCCTGGTGATCACGGACCTCCTGCTCGGGGTCGGCAACGAGGCATTGCCGGGCATGGTCTGCCTCGTGCACTACACGGGCTGGCTGTATGACGGGCAGGCCAGGAACCACCGCGGCCGCCAATTCGACAGTTCGCGCGAGCGCGGGCAGCCATTCTCATTTCCGCTCGGCGCCGGGCACGTGATCATGGGCTGGGACCGTGGCATCGTCGGCATGAGGGTCGGTGGCACGCGGCGCCTGATCATTCCGCCCGCGCTCGCATACGGCGATCGCAACATCGGCAATGGCACGATCCCGCCAGCTTCGACACTGGTCTTCGAAGTCGAGCTGCTCGCCGTCGAGACCGTGACAGTCGCCCCGCAGGCGCAATGAAAGCGCGCTCGCCGGCTCAAACCAGGAGCGGACCGATGATGCGATTTCCCGCAGGCGCGCTGGCGATCTGCGCGCTGGTGTTCGCAGGCAGCGCCGATGCGGCGACACTGATCCACGCCGGCCGGCTGATCGACGGCGTATCGGACGCCGTGCGCGAGCGCGTGACAATCGTCGTCGAGGGCAATCGCATCATGGTTGTGGAACCCGGGTTCCGTGCTGCCACTGCGGGCGACGAGGTGATCGATCTTGGCGCCGCGACCGTGATGCCCGGCCTGATGGACATGCACGTCCACTTGACCAGTGAGGTGAGCCGGCGCGCCGAAATCGAAGCGGTCAAGAAAGGCGAGGCGGACCGCGCCTACGATTCCGTGCCATTTGCCGAACGCACGCTGCTCGCGGGCTTCACGACCGTGCGCAATGTGGGCGACCAGTTCAACGTGTCGATTGCGCTCCGGCGCGCGGTCGAGGAAGGCAAGGTCGACGGCCCGCGCATATACACGTCGGGGCGCTCGATCGGCTCGACGGGTGGCCATGCCGACGCCAGCAATGTTTGGGGTCCCTACCTCTATAGCGAGGACCCGCGACTGAATACGGTCTGCGATAGTCCCGACGGCTGCCGCGAGGCCGTGCGGCAGCGCTACAAGGATGGCGTCGATTCGATCAAGATCACTGCGACCGGCGGCGTGCTGTCGCAGGCGAAATCCGGCACTGCGCCGCAGTTCACCGACGAGGAGCTCGCCGCGATCGTGTCGACCGCGCACGACTACGGCCTGAAGGTCGCAGCCCACGCGCACGGCACTGAGGGCATCAAGCGCGCCGTGAAGGCGGGTGTGGATTCGATCGAGCACGGCACGTTTTTGGACGACGAGACCATGCGCCTGATGAAGCAGAAGGGTACGCACTACGTCGCGACGATTTCTGCGGGACGCTGGGTCTACGATCAGGCGCAGGATCCGACCTATTTCCCGGCGATCATCCGCCCCAAGGCGCTCGAGGTCGGACCCCAGATCCAGGGCACGTTTGCAAAGGCCTGGAAGGCCGGCGTCACGATCATGTTCGGCACGGATACGGGAGTCGGCCCGCATGGCGGCAACGCACGTGAGTTTGGCTACATGGTCGAGGCGGGCATGCCGGCCATGGCGGCGATCCGTTCGGCAACGATGGTGCCGGCGCGCTACCTCGGCATCGCGGACCGTCTCGGCAGCATCGAGAGCGGCAAGCTGGCCGACATCGTCGCCGTGCCGGGCGATCCGCTCGCGGACGTCCGCGTGATGGAGCGCGTCACTTTCGTCATGAAGGACGGCGTCGTCTACAAGCGCTGAGATGCAGAGCGCTGCCGAACCTTCTGGATCTCTCGAAACGCGGCTGGGGCCATGCGCGATCTGCGGGATCTGATTACGAAATTCGAGTGCGTCCGCAGTCGCGGCGAAGTCGCGGCCCTCGCAACAGTCATGCGCGTGGTCGGTTCTGCGTACCGCCGGCCTGGCGCGCGCATGCTCCTGGCGTCGGACGGGACGCGTGTCGGCCTGGTCTCCGGCGGTTGCCTCGAGGCCGATCTCATGGAGCGTGCGCAGCCCGTGCTCGCGACGGGCCGCGCGATCACCGTCACCTACGACGCTCGCAGCGACGAGGATTTGATCTTCGGGCTGGGCCTCGGCTGCAATGGCACAGTCGAGGTGCTGATCGAGCGCGTGCCGGAGCGGCCCGCCGGAGGTCACCTCGCCCTCATCGGTAGCTGCTTGGAAAAGCGTCGGGAGTTGGCGCTCGTCACGCTCTTCCGCCCGGTGGGGCAGGTGCCTCTCGCTACGCGCTGTTGGCTCCTGGACGGCGAGCCGCTGGCGGGCGATCTCGCAAGCGAATCCGTCGCCGTGGAAATCGGCCCTCATGCTGCTGCCGTGCTCCGGAGCGGCCGAAACGGGAACGTCACGATCGAGTCGGCGCAGGGGCCCTTCGATCTTTTCATCGAGTGCGTTCGTCCCTTGCCCGAGCTCTGGATCCTGGGTGCGGGACTCGACGCCCAACCCGTGGCAAGGCTCGCGGTGGAACTCGGCTTCGACGTGAATGTGGCCGACCATCGGGCGGCCTTCGCGCGCCGCGAGCATTTCCCCGGCGCCTCGCGCGTGGTGGTTTGCAATCCTGACCGCCTCGCGGAGACCATTGACCCCGACGACGGGAGCATCGTGCTCGTCATGTCCCATTCCTACGCCAACGACCGCTCCTACCTGCGCACGCTGCTGATGCGTCCCTTCATCTATCTTGGTCTGCTGGGTCCGCGACAGCGCTCCGAGCGCATCCTCGCGGAGCTCGCGAAAGAGGGCATCGAGCCTTCGCGCGAGCTGCGCGCACGATTGCATGCACCGGCCGGCCTCGACATTGGTGCCGAGACGCCAGAGGAGATCGCACTCTCCATCATGTCGGAGATCCGGGCTGAGCTGGCCGGCCGAAGCGGCGGACGATTGCGGGATCGCAACGCGCCCATCCACGGGGGTTAGCCAAGTGAATGGCGACCGAAGGCGGATCCTGAGCGTAGCGGCCGTCGTGCTTGCAGCCGGTGCTTCTTCGCGCCTGGGCCGCGCGAAGCAGCTCCTAAATTTCGGTGGCAAGCGCCTCGTGCGTCACGTTGTCGACGCGGCTGCTACCGCTGCCTGCTCACCGATTGTCGTGGTCGTGGGCGCCCAGGCCGGGAGCGTGCTCGAAGCTCTCGCGGGCTCGCAGACGAACGCTGTCGAGAACCCCGAATGGCGCGAAGGGATCGCGAGTTCCCTGCACCGCGGGATCCTTGCACTTCCGGAGCAGGTCGACGCGGCGATCGTGCTGCTCTGCGACCAGCCGGCCGTTTCACCCGCGCTCCTCCGCTCGCTCGTCGCGACGCAACGGAACACCGGAAAAGCGATCGTCGCCTGCCGGTGGAATGGTGTTGTCGGTCCGCCGGTGCTCTTCCTGCGCGAGCGCTTTCCAGCGCTGCTCGCGCTCTCGGGTGACGTGGGCGCGCGGTCCGTCCTCGAAAGCGAGGGCGACGGCGTGGCGCTCGTCGAGTTCCCGGACGGGGCTTTCGATGTGGACACGCCAGAGGACTGGGCGCGCTGGCAGGCCCGGAGCAAGGCGTAGCAGACGGCAAATGAAACACCAGGCGCCATCAGTGCAGCGAGTCATGATCAGCGGTCCGGCCGGCCCGATCGAGGCGCTTGTCGAGCGCCCGCAAGTCGCGGTTGCCGGAACCGTCGCTGTCTGCTGTCACCCGCACCCGCTGTACGGCGGCACGATGCAAAACAAGGTCGTGCACACGCTGGCGCGCGCCGCACAGGATCAGGGCGTCACGAGCCTGCGTTTCAACTTCCGGGGCGTCGGCGGGAGTGGTGGCAGCCATGACAAGGGCGAGGGCGAATCCGACGATGCAGCGGCTGTTGCCGACTGGTGCCAGCGCGAACTGGGCACCGGATATCTGTGGGCGCTCGGCTTCTCATTCGGCAGTTATGTTGCGCTGCGTCTCGCAGCGGCGCGTGACGCACGATTACTGGTGTCAGTCGCCCCGCCCGTGCAACGCTTCGATTTTGCGCGGCTCGAGGTTCCACGCTGTCCGTGGCTGGTCGTGCAGGGGGACGCTGACCTGCTTGTCAATCACGAAGCCGTGCTGGGCTGGACCCGGACCCTGGACCCGGCGCCGGAAGTCGAGATCGTGGCGGGCGCCGAGCATTTCTTTCACGGGCGCCTGACGGCCCTGCGTTCACTGGTCGGGGAGTGGCTGGGGCGCCAACTGAAAGCGGGCCGCTGAAAAACAAACGGGGCGGCCAGGGCCGCCCCGTCAGTTCCTTGCAGACGACAGGATGGCTGGCGTCAGCCGACCATCTCGTTGAGGTTCTTGAGGGCGCGGATACGCACCTTCTTCGAGGCCGGCTTGGCCTTGATCATCATCTTCTCGCCCGTGAAGGGGTTGACACCCTCGCGCGCCTTCGTGGCGGGCTTCTTCACGACGCGCATCTTGCATACGCCGGGAAGCGTGAACACGCCAGCGCCCTTCAGCGCTTTCTTCATCTGGCCGGAAAGGGCGTCGAGTACCGCGCCGACCTGCTTCTTGCTGAGATCGGTCTGGCCCGCGACCGCCGATACAACTTGCGACTTCGTCGGAGCCGCGTTCTTCTTCGCCATTGAGATTTCTCCTGTGGTTTTGGCAGCAGCGGGAGGGTCCCGCTTGGATCATATGTCGGCGCGCACGATACCACGGAAAATCCTGTGGCATAAGTGGGTCGAGAGCTATTTCGAGCGGTTTTTTACGGCTCGGCGCGAAGCAGTGAAATTCACTCGAGATCGAACTCCCGGGTCCAGCGGGCAGTGATCTCGGGTCCGCCAGTGTCGGTGCGCGCCCGGATCTCGATCGTGATCGGCTCGCGATGTCGCACGGTTACAGTCGCCAGGTAAGTCGGACCGCCAAGCTCGTTGACACGACGCAACGACAATGCTCGCCGTTCGCCCATGAGGGTAATGGCCTGTGCGTCAAGCTCCAGTGCAGTGAGCCTTTCGGTGCCGGCGCCGGCAGCAGGCGCAAGCGTGATCGTCAGCAGAGCTAGATTGGGTCTCTGCACAATGTCGTAACTGCCTGCAATCGCTGGAGGCAGGTCGCCAGTCAGTGTCAGCGCGTAATGCAGCTGGACGTCGCCGGCGGTCACGAATCCAGGGTCTGAAAATTCGCGCGCTGGTCGCGGCTCGCCCGGATCGCTACTACAGGCGCCAAGAAAAAGGCAGGTGAGCGCAAGAATTTGCGTGCGCAGCAACAATTCAGCAGACCCTCACGCCCTGGATTCCGGCAAGCCGGCCAAGGCCGGGGGCAACCGGTTGACGCCGGCAATGGCCAGCAGCTTGTCGCGCGATCTGTTGCCCTGCAGCAGGCTGACAGAGGCTTGCGGCACATCAAAGAGCCCGGCGATAAACCGTCGCAGCCGCTCGTTGGCTGCCTCATCCACCGGCGCGGCCGCGATCCGGACCTTCAGGCGCCCACCCTGGATCCCGCAGATCCGGTCGGCGCCGGCGCGCGGCTGGACCCGCACGGCGATGCGAAGACCTGTCGCGTCATACCGGCACCAGGATTGGTCCATGGCTCAGGTGATCAGGATCAGCAGGGCCTGCAGGCTGATGAGCGCGATCAGCGGCGAGAAATCAAGGCCACCGATCACGGGTAATACCCTGCGCAGTGGTCGCAGCAGCGGCTCGCACAACGACGAAACGAGGCCGACGACCGGGCTATAGGATCCCGGCGCAATGAATGAAAGCAGTGCGTAGACAAATATCAGGACCTGGAATAGCCGGATCGTCGAAATGGCGAGCGAGCGCAGGCCCGCAACGACGAGCGGAACGAATGGAATCAGGGTGCCGGTCAGCAGGCGGAACATGATCAGGGTCATCGCGAACTTGACGGCAATGAGGGCGACCAGTGAGGCGGTGTCGACACGACCCATGGCCGGCAGGATGCGGCGCAGAGGAAGTACCAGCCAGTTCGTCAGCGACAGTACGGCCTGCGACAGCGGATTCCGGAAGTCCGCGCGCATCAGCGGCAACAGAAATCGCAGCAGGAAGGCGTAGACCGCGAGCGTCAGCAGCGAATCCAGGATAAAGGTCAGGGCATCCATCGCTTACGCATTCCAGGCTGACCGCTCGTTTCGCGGGGGGCCGCAATTGTAGTGCGCCCCGCAACCTGCGGCGCAATAATAGGACGATCGACAATCGGGGGTTAGACCCATGAAGCTTAACGTCAACGGTCGCGATCTGGAAACCGATGCGGCTACCGATACCCCGCTCCTGTGGGTGCTTCGCGACCATCTCGGGATGACTGGCACGAAGTACGGTTGCGGCATGGCGCTGTGCGGCGCCTGTACTGTGCACGTGGACGGCGTGGCGACGCGGTCCTGTGTGCTGCCGCTCGCGGCAGTCGAGGGCAAGCGCATCGCGACGATCGAAGGCCTGTCGGCTGATCGCAGTCATCCGGTGCAGCAGGCCTGGCTCGAACTGGATGTGCCGCAATGCGGGTACTGCCAGTCAGGGCAGATCATGTCGGCGGTCGCTCTGCTTGAACGCAGCCCGGCGCCGACCGACGAGGAAATTGACGTGGCGATGTCCGGCAATATCTGCCGCTGCGGTACCTACCCCCGTATCCGCAAGGCGATCCACCGTGCCGCGGAACTCTCCAGGAAAGGGGAATGACCATGGATACGTACGCAACCGATCCCGGTCGGCGCGACTTCCTGAAGGTCTCGGCACTGGCCGGTGGCGGGCTGATCATCGGTCTGACGCTGCCTGGCTGCGGCAAGCGAACGACGGTCGCGGCCGCAGTTGGCGGCATGCCGAACGCCTGGCTCAAGATAGGCGGCGACAACCGCATCACGATATTGGTCGACCGATCCGAGATGGGGCAGGGCGTGTATACGGCGCTGCCGATGCTGCTCGCCGAGGAACTCGAGGTGCCGCTCGCGGCGATTGCAATCGAAGCGGCGCCGGTGGGCGCTGCCTATTTCAATCAGATGATTGGCGTGCAGCTCACTGGCGGGAGCACCAGCGTGCGCGACGCCTGGACCCGCCTGCGCCAGGCGGGCGCGGCGGCGCGCGTGATGCTGATCCAGGCGGCCGCCGCGGAATGGGACGTCGACGTTTCCGAATGCCGCGTCGAAGGCGGGCGCGTGCTGAATGCCGATGGCGATGCCTTGACCTATGGCGAAGTCGCCGAGGCCGCATCGAAACTTCCGGTGCCGAAGGACGTGCCGCTCAAGCCGGCCGGCGAATTCAAGCTGATCGGCACGCGCGCCCGGCGCACCGACACCGCTGGCAAGGTCGACGGCTCCGCGCAGTTCGGCCTCGATGTGCAGCTGCCCGGCATGCTGTACGCGTCGCTGGCGCAGTGCCCCGTGCTCGGCGGCTCCGTCCGAAGCGTGGATTCCGCGGCTGCCGAAGCGATGCGCGGCGTGCGCCGCGTGTTGACGACTGCCAGCGGCGTGGTCGTCGTGGCCGATCATTTCTGGCAGGCGCGCCAGGCCCGCGATGCGCTCAAGATCAAGTGGGACGCCGGCCCCAATGCCGGGCTCGACTCGAAAAAGGTGGCGGCGACGCTCGCGAAGGCGGTTGCACCCGGCACCGGGATCGCGGTGCGCAGCGACGGCGACGCGGCAGCGGCGATCAAGGGCGCGCACAAGGCCGTGCGCGCTGTCTATCGCCTGCCGATGCTGGCGCATGCGACGCTCGAGCCGATGAACTGCACGGCGGACGTCCGCGCCGACGGCTGCGACCTGCATGTCGGCACGCAGTGGCAGGACGCGGCCCAGGCCGCGGCCGCGAAGGCCGCGGGCCTCGAGCCCGCACAGGTGAACGTGCACACGACGATTCTCGGCGGCGGCTTCGGCCGGCGCATCGACGTGGACTTCATACCGGCGGCGGTCGAGGCTTCGAAGGCGCTCGGCAAGCCGGTCAAGCTGATCTGGACCCGCGAGGACGACACGACGCACGACGTCTACCGCCCGCCCGCGCACGACGTCGTCGCCGGCGCGCTCGATGCCGAGGGCCGGCTGATCGCCTGGCAACTGCATCTCGTCGGCCCGTCGGTCACCGCCCGGGTGTTCCCCGGCGCGGTCGCGGATCCGAAGGTCGCGGACCCGTTTGCGGTCGAGGCGGCGCAGAACTACCCGTACGACGTGCCGAACGTCGCGGTGGATTACCTGCGCCAGGAGATCGGCATCAATGTCGGCTACTGGCGCTCGGTAAGCCATGCGCTTAATTGTTTCGTCGCCGAGAGCTTCATGGACGAACTCGCGCACGCGGCGGGCAAGGACCCGTACGAATTCCGCCGCGCGCTGCTCGACAAGCAGCCGCGATTCAAGCGCGTGCTCGAGGCCGCCGCCGGGATGGCCGACTGGGGCAAGGCGCCGGCCGGCCGCCACCACGGCATCGCGCTGATGGAGGGCTATGGCACTTACCTGGCGGAGGTGGCCGAAGTCTCGGTCACCGGCGGCGCGCTCAAGGTGCATCGCGTGGTCTGTGCGGTCGACTGCGGGCTAATGGTGAATCCCGCGATCGTCGAGTCGCAGATCGAGAGCGGCATCATCTTCGGACTCACGGCAGCGCTCTGGGGCGACATCACGCTCGCAGGCGGCCGAGTGCAGGAGACGAATTTCGATCGTTATCGGCTGATGCGCCTGAACGAGGCGCCGGTCATCGAAGTCATGCTGCTCGACAGCGACGAGTCTCCGGGCGGCATCGGCGAACCGTCGACGGCGGTCGTGGCGCCGGCGGTCTGCAATGCGATCTTCGCGGCGACCGGCAAGCGCCTGCGCGAACTGCCGATCAGCCTGGCTTTCAAGATCTGACGGCGGCGTCAACCGCGCGCGCCGAAGAGTGCGGTGCCAATGCGAATGTGCGTCGCGCCCTCGGCGATCGCGGATTCGAAATCGTTGCTCATGCCCATGGATAGCGCATCGAGCCGGTGCCCGGCGGCGTTCAGGGACTCGAGCAGGTTACGCAGCGCGCGAAACCAGTGACGCTGCCGCTCAGGATCCGATTCCTCCGGTGGCAGGCACATCAGCCCGCGCAGCGAAATTCGCGGAAGCGATGCGATTCGCCCGGCGAGCGCCGGAAGTTCTCCTGGATCGACACCGGCCTTGGTCGCCTCGCCGCCGAGCCGCACCTGTATGCAGACTGCGAGGGGCGGGCGCTCACGCGGCCGTTGCTCAGCCAGCCGTTCGGCGATCTTCAGTCGATCGACCGTGTGCACCCAGTCGAATAATTCGGCGACCGGCCGCGTCTTGTTGCTCTGCAGCGCGCCGATGAAATGCCGGGTGAGCAGCCGGTCCTGAAGCGCGGCGAAGTGTTCGCGCGCCTCCTGGAGGTAGTTCTCGGCGAGGTCCGTCAGACCGCCGTCGACGGCCGCCACGACCCTTGCCAGCGGCTGGGACTTTGCGACGCCGACCAGCCTGATGGCGCCCGGATCCCGGCCCGCAGCGCGGGCGGCGACTGCGATCTTTTCGCGTAAAAAGCCGAGCCTTTGAGCCGGATTCTGCGGAGCAGTTAACATATTGGAGTGCGCTGGTCAGGGCTATACTGCCCCCGGCCCCGAGCTGCCAATGACTGGCCGCCGGGGTCCTCGTTCGTGCACCGAGCCAGGGAGTACTGATGGCTGTTGATATCGCTCAACTCTTGGCCTTTGCGGTCAAGAACAACGCGTCGGACCTGCACCTGTCCGCCGGCGTGCCGCCCATGATCCGCGTGGACGGTGACATCAAGCGCGTCAACATGCCGCCGCTGACGCACAAGGAAGTGCACAGCATGGTGTACGACATCATGAACGACAAGCAGCGCAAGGTTTTCGAGGAATTCTTCGAAACGGACTTCTCGTTCGAGATCCCGAACCTGGCGCGGTTTCGCGTCAATGCCTTCAACCAGAATCGCGGCGCCGGCGCCGTGTTCCGCAACATTCCGTCGCTGATCAAGACGCTCGACGACCTCAATGCGCCAAAGGTCTTCAGGGACCTGTGCATGCTGCCGCGCGGCCTGGTGCTGGTGACCGGCCCGACCGGCTCCGGCAAGTCGACGACGCTCGCAGGCATGGTCGACTACGTGAATGTCAACCGGCCCGAACACATCATCACGATCGAAGACCCGATCGAGTTCGTGCACGAATCGAAACGCTGCCTTGTCAACCAGCGCGAGGTGCATCGCGACACACTCGGTTTCAGCGAGGCCCTGCGCTCGGCGCTGCGCGAAGATCCCGACGTCGTGCTGGTGGGCGAAATGCGCGATCTCGAGACCATCCGCCTGGCGCTGACGGCGGCCGAGACCGGCCACCTCGTGTTCGGCACGCTGCATACGAGTTCGGCGGCCAAGACGGTGGACCGCATCGTGGACGTGTTCCCGGCGGCCGAGAAAGAAATGGTGCGTTCGATGCTTTCGGAGTCGTTGCGCGCAGTAATCTCGCAGACGCTGCTGAAGCGCCTCGGCGGAGGCCGCATTGCGGCACACGAGATCATGATCGCGACGCCCGCGATCCGGAACCTGATCCGCGAGAACAAGATCGCGCAGATGTACTCGTCGATCCAGACCGGCAATGCACAGGGCATGCAGACGCTCGACCAGTGCCTGACTGAGATGCTGACCAAGGGCTTGATCGCGAAGGAAGAGGCGCGGTACAAGGCGGCGAACAAGGACACGGTGTAAGCGGTGCGCCGCTTACGGGAGAGTTGAATGGATCGCGAACAGGCAATCAGGTTGATGCAGGACCTGCTGCGGCGGATGGTCGACCGCAAGGGCTCGGACCTGTTCATCACCGCGAGTTTTCCACCGGCGATCAAGGTGGACGGCGAAGTCCGTCCGCAGACCGAGCAGCCGCTGTCGTCTGAACAGAGCGCAGTGCTGGTACGTTCAATCATGAATGACCGCCAGACGCGCGAGTTCGACGCGACCAAGGAAGCGAATTTCGCGATCGCGCCGCCCGGCATCGGCCGGTTCCGCGTGAGCGCCTTCGTGCAGCAGGGCCATACGGGCTGCGTGATCCGCCAGATCAACTCCAAGATTCCTACGATCGAGGAACTCGAGTTGCCGGCGATCCTGAAGGACATCGTGATGTCCAAGCGCGGCCTCGTGATCGTGGTCGGCGCGACCGGCTCGGGCAAGTCGACGACGCTCGCTTCGATGGTGGGCTACCGGAACGAGAAAACCCGCGGCCATATCGTCACCATCGAGGACCCGGTTGAATATGTGCACCAGCACCGCGGCTGCGTCGTGACGCACCGCGAGGTCGGCGTGGACACCGAGAGCTGGCACACCGCGCTGAAGAACACGCTGCGCCAGGCGCCGGACGTCATCATGATCGGCGAAATCCGCGATCGCGACACGATGGAGTACGGCATCCAGTTCGCCGAGACCGGCCACCTGGTGCTCGCGACGCTGCACGCCAACAGCTCGAACCAGGCGCTCGACCGTATAATCAATTTCTTCCCCGAGGAGAAGCGCGAGCAGCTGCTGATGGACCTGTCGCTGAATATCCGCTCGATGGTGTCGCAGCGGCTGATCCCGCGCGAGAAGGCCGAGGGCCGAATCGCCGCGATGGAGATCCTGATCGGCACGCCGCTGATTTCGGACCTCATATTCCGCGGCGAGGTAGCCAAGATCAAGGAAGTCATGTCGCGCTCGAACCGGCTCGGCATGAAGACATTCGACCAGGCGTTGTTCGAGTTGTACGAGGCGGGGACCATCTCCTACGAGGAGAGCCTGCGCAACGCCGATTCGAAGAACGAGATACGGCTGCGCATCAAGCTTGAAAGCAAGCGTGAAGACCGCCTGCAGGCAGAGGCATCCAGCACATTGAGGATCGTCGATGAGTCCAACGAGGGCACGCTCTACTGAACCGGCGAGCGATTCGGCATTGGCCGCCGAGGCCGGGCCGGGTCGTTTCAACATCAAGCCGATGTTGAAGCTGATGGCCGAGAAGAAGGCCTCGGATCTCTTCTTCACGTCCAATTCCCCGGTCAAGATCAAGATCGAGGGGCTCATTTACCCGATCAACAAGCAGGTGCTGAGCGCCGAGCTGGTGCGCGAGATCGCCCACAGCCTGATGAGCGCGGAGCAGCTTGAGCACTTCCAGAGCGAACTCGAGATCGACTTTGCGATCTCGGAGCCCGGTGTCGGCCGGTTCCGCGCGGCGGTCTTCCACCAGCGTGGCTACCCGGCACTGGTGCTGCGCTACATCAGCGTGGACACGCCAAAGCTCGAACAGCTCGGCCTGCCGGATACGCTGCGCGAGCTTGCCATGCTGAAACGTGGCCTCGTGCTGATGGTCGGCGCAACTGGCGCCGGCAAGTCGACGACGCTGGCGGCGATGATCAATCACCGCAATGAGAACTGTTCAGATCACATCCTGACGATCGAGGACCCGATCGAGTTCCTGCACCAGAACCGCAAGGCAATCGTCAATCAGCGCGAAGTTGGGCTCGACACGCGCACATTCCCGCGCGCGCTGCGTGCAGCCATGCGCGCCGCGCCGGACGTGATCCTGATCGGCGAAATCCGCGACCGCGAGACCATGGAGGCCGCCATCACCCTGGCGGGCACCGGCCATCTGTGCATCGCGTCCCTGCATGCGAACAACTCTGCCGAGACGCTGGACCGTATCATCAACATGTTCCCACGCGACCAGCACACGCAGATTTTCCTCGACCTATCGCAGTATCTTCGGGCCATCGTCTCGCAGCGCCTCGTGCGCGGCCGCAACAACAAGCGTTGCGCGGCCGTCGAGGTGATGCTGAATACGCCGCATATCCAGGACCTGATCAAGAAGGGCGATGTGATCGGTATCAAGGAAGCGATGTTCGCGTCCAACGAGCGCGGCATCCAGAATTATGACATCGCGCTGCTGCACCTCTACAAGGAAGGGCGCATCGACATCGAGGAGGCGCTCAACAACGCCGACTCGCGCAGCAACCTCGAGACTCGCATTAACTTCGGGTAAGCCATTTGCGCGGGCTGCGCTTGGAAGGCGGCCCTCGCTCGCTCAGAAGATCGGACATTCGCTCGCCGAGGGCCGCCTTCCCGGCGCGCCGCCCGCTCATTGACGCAACCCCCACCGACGCGAGCACAAACCCGGCGCGCGCCTTCGCCGGCCCGCGGGCGGAGCCGGACCCCGCAAGTGAGCGAATGTCCTATCTTCTGAGCGAACGAGCGGGTGTCCGGCCCAGCCCGTGGGCCGAGCGACGTCTGTTCGCAAGCGGTGTGTGAGATCAGCCGGTGAAGACAGTGGCCGCGTCGAACACGGGCCCGTCGACGCAAACGCGTTTCATGGCGGGGCCGTCGGGAGTCTGCACGAGCACCGTGCAGCCCGCGCAGCCGCCCACGGCGCAGGCCATGTTCTCCTCGAGCGATACCTGGCAGGGGAGTCCATGGCTTCGTGCGAGCGCTGCAACCGCGCGCAGCATCGCATCAGGTCCGCAGGCGAACACTTCGACTTCAGCAAGTTGCGCGGGTGTCGTGCTCGCAAGCCAGATCCGGGCGAGGTCGGTCACATGGCCTGCATGGCAGCCCGGGATTCCCGCCAGACTTGCGAGGCGGTTGGGCACGCCGCAGTCATCGAGCGGCAGCATGCTGTCTGTTGCGCCGGGCGGCATCCCCGCCACGCTGATCGTCGCAGTGCCGGTGCGAAATGGAAATGGCAGCTCCGAGCCCATCAGCACGAGTGGCTTCCATCCACCGCGGTGCTCCAGAGCGAGGGTCTCGGCGAGAAATACCAGCGGCGGGATGCCGACACCGCCGCCGATCATCAGTGTGCGCGGTCTTGCGGCATGCGCGACGAATCCCCTGCCGATCGGGCCGAGGCAGGAAAGCGTTTCGCCTTTCTTGCGCAGCGCCAGCTCGGCGAGGCCGTGGCCGACGATTTTGTAAAGCACCTCGATCCAGCCCCCGGTGGCGGAGGCGCGCATGATGGAGAGCGGCCGGCGCATCGGCAGCCCGGGGCCGCAGTTCAGGTGGATGAAACTGCCGGGCGTCGCGGTCGCGGCGCATCGGGGCGCGCGCAGGCGCAATACGAACTGGTCGGCTTCGTATGCTTCCTGACCGATGACGTCGGCTTGTTCGAGGAAGATCGTGCCGCGGTGGGACCCGGCCCCGGCGTTCACGGTGCGCGCCTGCGGCGGGCTTCCGCGATGTGCGCGAGCACGGCCATCCTGATTGCGACCCCATTCGCGACTTGCCTGCGAATCACCGATTGCGGTCCATCGGCGACTTCGGAAGTAATCTCGACACCGCGATTCATCGGCCCCGGGTGCATCACGATGGCCTGCGGCTTCGCCCGTGCCAGCCGCGCGGGCGTCAGTCCGTAGAGTTCATGGTAGCGATCCATGTCGGTCGGCATCGCCCCGGCGATCCGCTCCTTCTGGATGCGCAACATCATCACGACGTCGGCGCCTGCTATTCCATCATCAAAGGAAGAAAAGCGGCGCGCAGCCTGGAGCTCGTGCGATTCCGGCATCATCTCCTCGGGCGCGACCAGGCGCAGTTCACCGACGCCGAGCGCTGTCAGCGCGCGATGGGCGGAACGCGCGACGCGCGAGTGGCGGATGTCGCCGACGATCGCGACCGTTAGGTCACGAAAGCCGCCCTTGTGCTGCTGAATGGTCAGCGCGTCGAGCAGTCCCTGGGTCGGGTGCGAAATGTGCGCTTCGCCGCCGGAGATCACGCTGACCTGGTCGCCGACGTGCTGCGCGACAAACTCGACGGTTCCTGGTTCTGCATCGCGGATGACGAACACGTCCACCTGCATGGCCTCGAGCGTGTAGATCGTGTCGATGATCGACTCGCCCTTGACGCGCGAGGACAGCAT
The DNA here is from genome assembly GCA_016844605.1 of Steroidobacteraceae bacterium. Classification (GTDB taxonomy): domain Bacteria; phylum Pseudomonadota; class Gammaproteobacteria; order Steroidobacterales; family Steroidobacteraceae; genus SCUD01. The sequence goes on along the minus strand of JAENJD010000027.1, from coordinate 4,459 downwards.
GACGTCGAGATTGAGCACGTCCGCGCCGAGTCGGAGCGCGGCGAGCTCGAATGATGCACGGGTGCGGGTCGAGGGCTCGGCAAAGAGATTGGCGACAGTCCAGCCGCGCAGATTGTCGCCGCGCGGCGGCAATTTGCCGGGCGGACACTGATAGTCCTGCGCCCGCTCCAGCAGTTCGCGCAGCAGGCCGGGATCGAGGCCATCGAGCGTGATCAGGTGGCGCAGCCGGCCGTTGGCATCGAGCTGTTGGAGCGGCTGTGTCATCGGGCCGGTTCGCCGGGCTGTGCCCTCAGCCATTGCAGCAGCAGGATGCGCGCGGCCTCGCGATCCACGTCGCCGCGCCGCACGCGACGGGTCTTGCTGCCGCTGCGACGCCGCTCGCGCAGGTCATCCTCCGCCTCGCGCGACGAAAGTCTCTCATCCACCCGGTAGACCTCGATCTTGTACTGCTCGCCGAGCTGGTCGGCGAATTTCAATGCAGCCGCCGTCATGGCGGCGTTCGGGCCGGCCATATTATAGGGAACGCCGACCACGATCGCCGCAGGGCGCCATTCGGCGACGCAGCGCCCGATCGCGTGCCAGTCAGGTTCACCGTCGAAGGCATCGATGGTCGCGAGCGCCTCGGCGGTTCCGGTCAGCGTATTGCCGACCGCGACGCCGATGCGCCGCATTCCGTAGTCGAAGGAAAGGACCGTGCGCGTGGCCGGCGCGGGCATCCGTCAGGCGCGTCCCGCCTGGAGGCTGATGCGGGACAACTCGACGCCCAGGAGTCGCGCGGCTGCGTGCCAGCGCTGCTCGAATGGCAGGTCAAAGATCAGCGATTCATCGCAGGGCACGGTGAGCCAGGCGTTCTGCAGCACTTCCTCCTCGAGCTGACCGGCATCCCAGCCGGCGTAGCCGAGTGCGACCACCGCCTGGGCGGGCCCTTCACCGCGTGCCATCGCGGCCAGCACGTCACGCGAAGTCGTCACATGCAGGGTCTCGGAAACCGGCAAGGTCGAATCCCAGTCCTGCGGGCAGGGCCGGTGCAGCACGAAACCGCGGTCATTCTGGACCGGCCCGCCGCGCAGTACCGGCATGTCGCGCAGGCGCAGGTCGTCGCTCGTGAGCGCAAGCTGCTCCAGGACCTCGGACATCTTCATCTCGAGCGGGCGATTGATCACGATGCCGAGCGCGCCGCGATCAGTGTGCTCGCAGATGAGCGTGACGCTCTGCGAGAAATTGGGGTCCGCAAGCGAGGGCATCGCGACCAGGAGCTGATTGTTCAGGTAGGCGCCACCAGCCATGACGCTAGTATCGGCTGCTGCCAGACGGCGGTCAAAGCACGAATGCGGGCTGACTTAATGCGATTCAGTCGCGGGCACTTCGACAGCCGAGCCTGCGAGGCGACCGCCGACGAACTGCCATTCGTAGGCGAAGCGCAGCACATCGTGGCGGGCGCCCAATTCGGCCGGAAAAGCCTCGAATGGCGTCGCAAGTTTGAGGATCTCAATTGCGGCACTGTCGAGCTCCAGATGGCCGCTGCTACGGCGTACCCGGGCCTTGACAAGTGCGCCATTCGCCGCGAGTGCCACCTCGATGACCGGATTGCCGCTCAGGCCCCGGCGGCGGGCCTCGTTCGGGAAGTGCAGCGTGCCAACCTGCTCAACGCGGCGTTTCCAGGCGTCGAGATAAACCGCGACATCTGACGAGCGCGTGCTGGGCGTGACCAGCAATTCGCGCCGCTCCGCTCCCTTCAGCTGGAGGTCGGCATCTTCGTCGATGCCCGCCAGTAGTGATTGGTCACCGGCCAGCGATCGTCGTGGCAGCGAGGGCAGGGACGCCGAGGGGTCCCTGGCATCCGCAATGAAGCGCGACCCGCGGTCCGAGCCGGTCAGGATACTGGCCTCGCCACCGGCGGGGCCGCTCATCGATCGGGCGCCGGCGATTCCGTCGATGTCGCCGGGCGACTCATCGGCAGCACCCGCCGAGCCGGGCTGCCGTGTCGCGTCCGCGCCATTGCCGCTGCCCTGCTGGGTACGTTGCGCGAGATAGCTGGCCCGCTCATTGATCGGCGCCTCGGGCAGGGTTTCCGCGACCAGCAGGACTTCGAGTGTCGGTACCAACGAATCGTCGCGATCCGGCGGTGCGAATGTGATGCCCAGGATGACGATCAGGTGAAGAAGGCCGGCCAGGAACAGGGTGACGAAAAGCCGGTCATCGGCCGTGCCGCTACCCGGCTGCATGCCGGTGGAGCCATTCATTTGCGCGCAACCCGGGCAAGCACGGCGTCGATCAGGCTGCCCGCGATGTCGTGGCCGTACTGCGCCTCGAGTTCACGAATGCCGGTCGGGCTCGTGACATTGATTTCGGTCACGAAGCCGCCGATCACGTCGAGCCCCACGAACAGCATGCCGCGTTCGCGCATCACCGGGCCGATGCGCGAGCAAAGCCAGCGGTCGCGATCGGAGAGCGCCCGGCCGATGCCCTTCGCACCGGCCGCCAGGTTACCGCGATGATCGGACGGCCCGGGCATGCGAGCCAGCGCGTGTGGCACGGGTTCGCCATCGATCAACAGGATGCGTGCATCGCCGGTTTCGGCAATCTCAGGCAGGTAGCGCTGAACCATCGCATATCGCTGGCCGTATTCCGTCAGCGTCTCGAATACGACCCTGGCGTTCTTGTCCCCGGCGGCCAGCGCAAAAATTGAGCGTCCGCCCATGCCGTCCAGCGGCTTGCAGACAATGCGGCCATGCTCGGCCAGAAAGGCCTGCATGCCGTCCATGTCGCGCGTGATCAGGGTTGGTGCGCAGCAATCGGGAAACCAGGCCGTATAGGCCTTCTCGTTCATGTCGCGCAGGCCCTGCGGGCGGTTCACGACCAGCACACCTTCGACCTCCGCGCGTTCCAGCAGATAGGTCGTGTAGATGTATTCCAGGTCGAATGGCGGGTCCTTGCGCATCAGCACGGCATCGAATTCGGCGAGCGGGCGCACCACAGGCTCCCCCGCGCGGTACCAGGCCTTGCCGTCCCCGACCACTTCCAGCGGCCTCAGCCGGGCGATCGCGCGCCCATCGCGCACCCAGAGATCGGACTGCCCGAAGCACCACGTCGCGCATCCGCGACTGGCGGCCGCAATGAGCATCGCGATCGTTGAATCCTTGGCCGGCTTGATGGTTTCCAGCGGGTCCATCAGCACTGCAAGGCTGGGGCGGTCGCGCATCAGGACGGCTCCGGCCGATTGACGGGAATGTGACGCGGATACTGCACGTTGGGGGGGCTTGTCATAGTACACCTGTCAGTGGTCCCGACTGCCCGGCCGGAGCGGGTTCTGCCGTGGCAGGGGGTGGACCGATATGTTAAAAGGAGGCCGCTCCGGCGTCGAAACCGTGGGCGTCTCCAGGCGAGCATGGCTAGCACCCGGCCGGAGCAGCGCCGGGGCCGGAGGTACCCGATGGAAAGTGCAGCGGCCGTCAGTGACGGGCACCGCCTTAACGGGCTGAAGGTGCTGGTCATCGACGACAGCAAGACAATTCGCCGGACAGCGGAAACGCTGCTGGCCAAGGAAGGTTGCGAGGTGTTCACGGCGGTGGACGGCTTCGACGCGTTGTCGAAGATCGCCGACCACCAGCCTGACATCGTGTTCGTGGACATCATGATGCCGCGCCTGGACGGCTATCAGACCTGCTCGCTGATCAAGCACAACAAGGTATTCCGCGCGATACCCGTGATCATGCTGTCCAGCAAGGACGGCCTGTTCGACCGGGCGCGCGGCAGGATCGTCGGTTCCGAGCATTACCTGACAAAGCCTTTCACCCGCGACGAGCTCCTGTCGGCGATCGAACGGCATGTCAGCCGTGGCGATGGCATCGAGACGGAATAAGTACCATGGCGTTGATCCTGATAATCGATGACTCGCCAACCGAGGTATTCCAGATGCGGCGCATGCGCTGCGGACGGTGCGGAAGGAATCCGCAAGGCCCGCGCGATCCGTCCCGACCTGATACTCATGGATATCGTCATGCCGGGCATCGACGGATTCCGCGCGACCCGCACATTGTCGAACGATCCCGCGACCCGCGCGATTCCGGTCATCATGGTATCCAGCAAGAATCAGGAGTCCGATCGCTACTGGGGCATGCGCCAGGGCGCGGTGGATTTCCTGGTCAAGCCAGTGACACCGGCGCAGCTGGTGGAGAAAGCGCAGGCAGCGCTGCTGACAGGTTGAGCGGATGCAGCCTGAGTCGAGCTTGAGGGCACTGCGCGACCAGCCTTTCAAGCTGCTGCTGGCGCTGGAACAGCGGGCGCGCGAGGTAGCAGCCGGCGCGCGCGATGGTGCGGCGGGCCAGGAATGGATCGGTGTGGCGTTCCGGATGGGCGGGGAGACTTTCCTCGTGGCGCGCGAAGAGGCACGCGAAGTCATGGGTGTGCCGACGCCGATCACGCGGGTCCCTGGAGCGCGATCATGGATACGCGGCCT
>JAENJD010000087.1 GCA_016844605.1 Steroidobacteraceae bacterium | reverse complement strand
ATCGCGAGCAGCACCATCGTCACCGCCAGCCACGAAATCGCGACTTCGCGCAGGACATAGCGGTCAAACGTGCGGAACAAGGCGATTATGGTGCGGACCCCGGCGCGCGGATCCGTCCTTTTCGATTAAACTGGCGTGTACACGGTAAACCAGCGTCGCCGCGCACTCAACGGGCAGGACTCGCCGGGCGGCAGCGCTATCAGGGGATGGTCGATTATGCAGTTCTATGCCACCGGCGCATCCGCAGCACGGCAACGCTCAGCCTGCGCCATCGTCGGGATCCACGAGCGCGCCGAAATGACCGGTCCCGCGCGCGAACTCGACCGCGCAAGCGGCGGTGCGATCAGCCGCGTGCTGCGGCGCGGCGATTTCAGCGGCAAGGCCGGCGAGGTGCTGCCAATCATGGGCAACCTGCGCGGACCCGCCGAGCGCGTGCTGCTGGTCGGTCTTGGCACGAAAAAGGCGTATGGCCGCAAGGCCTATCGCCGCGCGATTTCGGCCGCGACACACTGGATCGCGAAGGGCGGCGCCGGCAATGCCGTGCTGTACCTCCCCGCGGAGCCGATACCGGGCCTCGATGCTTACTACGCCGCGCGCTTCGCGGCCGAGGTCGTCGCCACGACCCTCTACCGGATACCCGACCTCAAGTCGGGCAAGAAGCCGCCCCGGCCGAAGCTCGTGAAGTTCGGTATCGGTGTGCGGAGCGCCGATCTTGCAGGCGCACGCCGCGGTATTCGCGACGGCCGCGGCATCGCCGCCGGCATGGCGCTGACCCGCGATCTTGCCAATTTGCCGGCGAATGTCTGCACACCCTCCTACCTGGCTGGCGCCGCCCGCCGGCTGGCAAAAGAACATCGCAAGATTCGCGTCCGGGTACTCGATGAACGCGCGATCCGCAGGCTCCGCATGGGCTCCTTCCTGTCGGTCACGCGCGGCTCCGATGAGCCGCCAAAACTCATCGTGCTGGAATATCGCGGGACCAGGCGCAGCGCAGCCCCGGTCGCGCTGGTCGGCAAGGGCATCACATTCGACACTGGCGGCATTTCGCTGAAGCAGCCACCCGCGATGGACGAGATGAAATTCGACATGACCGGTGCCGCCAGCGTGTTCGGGGCGATCAAGGCGCTCGCGACGATCGGTGCGGCCGTCAATGTCGTCGGAATCGTGCCGAGCTGCGAGAACATGCCTGGTGGCCGGGCGACCAAGCCAGGCGACATCGTCACGTCGATGTCCGGAAAAACCATCGAAGTGCTGAATACCGACGCGGAAGGACGACTGATCCTTTGCGATGGCATCAGCTATGCGCGCCGCTTCAAGCCGCGAGCCGTCGTCGACATCGCGACACTGACCGGCGCCTGTGTGATAGCACTTGGTGGGTACTATTGCGGCCTGTTCTCGCCGGACGACAAGCTCGCGGCCTCGCTCGCCGCGGCCGGCGACCGCTCCGATGACCGTGCCTGGCGTATGCCGGTCGCAGACGAATACACAGAGCTGCTGAAGAGCAATTTCGCCGATCTTGCAAATGTCTCTGGCCGTGAGGCCGGCGCAATCACCGCCGCCTGCTTCCTCTGGAAGTTCGCCGAAGGCCTGCGCTGGGCACACCTGGACATCGCTGGCACCGCCTACCTGAGCGGGAGCCAGAAGGGCAGCACCGGCCGGCCGGTGCCGCTGCTGGTCGACTGGCTGCTGCGCGGAGACTGAGGACATGCCGATGCCGCGCGTGGATTTCTACGTGCTGGCGAGTGCCGACCCCGCAGCGCGCCTGCGCTTTGCATGCCGGCTTGTCGAGAAGGCATGGCTGCGCGAGCACCGCGTCCGCGTGCAGCTGGACCCCGGTGGCGACGGCGCTGCGTTCGATGACCTGCTTTGGACATTTGCCGATCGCAGCTTCGTGCCGCATGAACGCCTGGCCGCAAGTGGCGGGCCACCCGGTGAGGCCGCACCGGTCGTCATTGCGGAAGGCGATGACAAGGGTGCGGGTGACAGGGACATGCTCGTCAATCTGGCAGGCAGTGTTCCGGCGGGGTATCTGGGCTACGCGCGCATCGCCGAAGTTGTCGATGCCGATGACCAGAGACGCAAGTCCGGCCGCGACCGCTTCCGCTTTTACCGCGAACAGGGAATAGAGCCGCAGACGCATGAAATGGGGGACGACTCGTGAATCGCGACGCCATCGAAGAACTTCCGATCCTGACCGACGTCGTGGAACTGCATGCGACCGGCAGCTTTCCCCGCCTCGAAAATGTCGACGAATCGGCAGGCCCCTTTGCCTCGAGCCTGCTGTCGGACGACGAAGTCTCTTCACTGCAGGCGGCACTGGTCAGCCGCATGATGAATCTGACCGACGAACTGCTGCACGCCGCGGCGCGCGACATCGAGGCCGTCATGTTCGAGCGTGTCATCGACCGGCTGCGCGCCGCGCTGCCTGAACTTGTCGCCGCCGTCCTGCGCGAACACCTCGCCACGAACGAGGACTGACGCGGCCGCCGGGTACATGGACAAGACCTATTCCCCGACGGACATTGAAGAGCGCATTTACCGGCATTGGGAACAGGCGGGCCTGTTCACGCCGGATGGCGATGGCCCGCCGTTCTGCATCGTGATCCCGCCGCCCAATGTCACCGGCACGCTGCACATGGGCCATGCATTCCAGGACACGATCATGGATGCGCTCACACGCTTCCACCGGATGTCAGGGGACCGGACGCTGTGGCAACCCGGCATGGATCACGCCGGTATCGCTACCCAGATGGTGGTCGAGAGGCAGCTGAATGGCGAAGGGTTGACCCGGCATGAGCTGGGGCGTGAGCGCTTCGAGAAGCGCGTCTGGCAATGGAAAGAGCAGTCGGGCGGCACGATCGCGCGCCAGATGCGGCGGCTGGGTGCTTCCGTGGACTGGAGCCGTGACCGCTTCACGATGGATCCCGGCATGTCGAGTGCCGTGCAGGAAGCCTTCGTGCGGCTGCATGAAGAGGGCCTGATCTATCGCGGCAAGCGACTGGTCAATTGGGATCCGGTGCTGAAGACCGCGCTGTCCGACCTCGAGGTGCTGTCCGTCGAGGAGGACGGGAATCTCTGGCACATCCGTTACCCGCTCGCCGACGGCAGCGGCCAGCTCACGGTCGCGACGACGCGGCCAGAGACGATGCTGGGCGACACCGCGGTCGCGGTGCATCCGGATGACGAACGCTTTCGTCACCTCGTCGGGCAGCGCATCTCATTGCCGCTGAGCGATCGTGAAATTCCGGTCATCGCGGACGCCTATGTCGACCCGGCCTTTGGCTCGGGCTGCGTGAAGATCACGCCTGCCCACGACTTCAACGACTACGAGGTCGGGCAGCGCCACTCCCTGCCGCTGATCAATGTATTGACCGCGGATGCGGTGATCGGCGATGCGGCGCCCGAACGCTATCACGGCCTCGACCGGTTCGAGGCGCGCAAGCGGGTGGTTGCTGATCTCGAGGCTGCGGGCCTCGTCGAGAAAATCGAGCCGCACCGGTTGACGGTCCCGCGCGGCGATCGCAGCGGTGCGGTCCTCGAACCCTGGCTGACGGATCAGTGGTACGTGCGGATCGAGCCGCTCGCCGCGCCCGCAATTCGCGCCGTCGAGGAGGGTCGCATCCGCTTCGTGCCGGCCAACTGGGACCGGACGTATTTCGAGTGGATGCGCAACATCAAGGACTGGTGCATCAGCCGGCAGTTGTGGTGGGGCCACCGGATTCCGGCCTGGTATGGCCCGGACGGCGCCGTCTATGTCGGGCGCAGCGAGGCGGAGATTCGCAGGCGCCATGGCATTGCACCCGGTGTTGCATTGAGTCAGGACGAAGACGTGCTGGACACCTGGTTCTCGTCGGCGCTGTGGCCATTCTCGACGATGGGCTGGCCCGATGACACGCGCGAGCTCAGGAGCTACTACCCGACCTCGGTGCTGGTGACCGGTTTCGACATCATTTTCTTCTGGGTTGCCCGGATGATCATGATGGGTCTCAAGTTCACGGGTGAAGTGCCATTCCGCGAGGTCTATGTCCACGGCCTGATCCGCGACAACGAAGGCCAGAAGATGTCGAAGTCCAAGGGCAATGTCCTGGACCCGCTGGACATCGTCGACGGCATCACGCTCCCCGAGCTCGTGGCCAAGCGGACCAGCGGCCTGATGCAGCCGAAACTCGCACCGGCGATTGCGAAGGCAACGCGCAAGCAGTATCCGGAGGGCATCGCGGCTCACGGCACGGACGCGCTGCGCTTCACCTTTGCCTCGCTCGCAACCCAGTCGCGCGACCTGCGCTTCGACCTCGGCCGGGTCGAGGGCTACCGGAATTTCTGCAACAAGCTCTGGAATGCATCGCGTTACGTGCTGATGGCGACTGAAGCGGATCGCGCTGACGGGGCAGAGACCCTCTCGCTTGCGGACCGCTGGATTCGTTCGCGTCTCGATGCGGCGATACTGGCCGTGCGCGATGGCTACACCCAGTACCGCTTCGACCTGGCCGCACAGGCTGTCTATGAATTCACCTGGTATGAGTTCTGCGACTGGTACCTGGAGTTCAGCAAGCCTGTCCTGCAATCGGAGGACAGCACGCGCGACGAGCGCCGCGGGACGCGGCGCACGCTGATCATCGTGCTGGAGACCCTGTTGCGGCTGCTGCATCCGCTGATGCCATTCATCACCGAGGAGATCTGGCAACGCGTCGGGCCGCTTGCAGGGAAGGCCGGTGACTCGATCATGCGCCAGCCCTACCCTGCCGCCGAACCGGGCGCCGGTGACCCACGGCTCGATGCAGAGATGCGCTGGGTCATGGACTTCATCCTGGGCATCCGGCGAATCCGGGGTGAACTCGACATCGCTCCTTCGCACAAGCTCTCGGTCCTGCTTCAGAACGCATCCGCCGAGGATCTTGCGCGCCATGATCGCAATGCGGCCTCGATCCGGCGCCTGGCCGGCATCGGTGAGGCGCGGGCGCTGGCCGGGGGCGAGACCGCGCCGCAGGCGGCCGCTGCACTGCTCGGGAACATGAACATACTTGTGCCAATGGCGGGCCTGATCGACGTCGACGCGGAACTCGAGCGCCTCGGCAAGCGTCGGAACAAGCTCGGGCAGGAGCTGGACCGAGCCACCGCCAAGCTCGGCAATGAGAACTTCGTCCGGAATGCGCCCGCCGAGGTGGTCGCCCAGGAGCGGGCGCGGGTCGAGGAGTTCAAGCGTGAACTGGCGCAACTTGCGGACCAGCTCAAGCGGGTAGCCTCGCTGCGATGAATGCGCTGACCGAAGCCCCGGACCGGGAACGTGCGCTGCTCGCAGCGGCGCTCGCGAGCCTGAATCAGATCGTGCTGGGCAAGGATCGTGAGATCCGGCTCGCGATCTGCTGCCTGCTGGCCCGCGGTCACCTGCTGATCGAGGATATACCGGGCGTCGGCAAGACGACACTTGCGCACGCACTCGCGCGCGTGCTGGGTCTTTCATTCCAGCGCATCCAGTTCACCAGCGACCTCCTGCCGGCCGACGTGATGGGCGTCTCCGTCTACGACCGCGGCAGCGGTCGATTCGTGTTCCACCGCGGTCCGGTCTTCGCGCAGCTGGTGATGGCCGACGAGGTCAATCGCGCGACACCGAAGGCCCAGAGCGCGTTGCTCGAGGCCATGGAAGAGCGCCAGGTCACGGTCGACGGCGAGACACACCTGTTGCCGGAACCGTTCTTCGTCGTCGCGACGCAGAATCCTTCATTCCAGATCGGCACCTTCCCGCTGCCCGAATCGCAGATCGACCGGTTCCTGATGCGCATCGAGCTTGGTTATCCCGCATCAAGCCATGAACGTCAGTTGCTGCGCGGCCGCGACCGCCGCGACCTGCTCGCCGACCTGCCGGCAGTGCTCGATCCCGCCGTCATCCAGTCGCTGCAGCGCCGGATACCCGAGCTGCACGCAAGCGACGCGCTGCTGGATTACGTGCAGGCGCTGGCACGCGCATCGCGCGACAGCGGCCAGCACCAGGCGGGATTGTCACCGCGCGCGGTGATCTCGCTGCTGCGCGCTGCGCAAGCCTGGGCATTCCTGCATGGCCACGCCGGCGTGCTGCCGGAAGACCTGCAGGCGGTGCTGGCATCCGTCGTCGGTCACCGGCTGCGGCCGCGCGATGCCCAGGATGCGCGCCGTCCGCTCGAGATTGCGGCTGCGTTGCTGAAATCAGTGCCGATACCCTGACAATTTCCCGCGGGCGTGACGCATGCGGTTGAGCGGATTTTTCAGGCGACGGGTGCAGTACTGGATCCGGCGCCGTCAGGGGGCGGACCGCGATCCGGTGACCTTCCGGCGTGGCCGCATCTATGTCCTGCCGACGAGACTCGGCGTCGCCTTCGGCCTGATGCTGTTCGGGATGCTGCTTGGTTCGCTGAACTACGCGAACAATCTTGGTCTCGGCCTCACATTCCTGCTGGCATCGCTTGCGCTCGTGACCATGCAGGCCTGTCACCGCAATCTCGAAGCTCTGATCGCGAGCGAGGCCGGGACGGAACCGCCATTTGCAGGCCAGGATGCGGTTTTCCAGCTTGCACTCACGAATCCGGGTCGCCTGGCGCGCTGCGATCTCGAGGCATCGACCGCAGCGACGATTAACGATCCCGTCTCGATCCCGGCCGGCGGCGAGACAATTGTGAAACTGCGGGTCGCGACCCGGCGACGCGGCTGGGTGGTACTCGACCGCTTCGAAATCACGACGCGATTCCCTTATGGCCTGTTTCGCGCCTGGGCCGTGCTGCATCCGGGCAGGCGCTGCCTCGTTTACCCGCGCCCCGCCGACGCGGCGCCTCCACCTCCACCGGCCCCTGGTGTTGGCAGCGCCGGGGCGACACAGCGCGGTGACGACGACTTCGCAGGCCTGAGGGACTATCACCCGGGCGATCCGCCGCGACACATCGCCTGGAAGGCATACGCAAAAGGCGGCGAGTTGCTGATCAAGGAATTCAGTGGCGCAGCGGAACCGGTGCCAATCTTCGACCTGGAACAGGCGCAAGGCGCGGATCTCGAATCGCGGCTTTCGGTGATGGCACGCTGGATCGTCGATGCGGAGGCTCGCAGCGAGACATTCGGGCTGCGCCTGCCGGGCCTCGAAATTCCGCCGCAACCCGGCCCGCAACAGCGTCGCCGCTGCCTGGCCGCGCTCGCCGAGTTCCAGGCCGTGGAGCCCGTCGATGCTTGAGCCGCGCGAACATTTCCGGCGGCTCTCCTGGACGATTGCGGGCCTGGTCGCCGCACTTGTACCTCATGTGGCGCATCTGCGGATCTGGGTCACCGGACTCGTGCTTGCGATCTGCGCCTGGCGGCTGCTGGCCGAACGGCGCGGCTGGCGCCTGCCAGGCGCCGTGCTGCGCGCATTGATTGCACTCGGCGCCACGGCAGGCGTGATCGCGAGCTATTCGACGATCACGGGTCTCGACGGCGGCACGGCGCTGCTTGCGCTGATGGCGGCGCTCAAGCTGCTCGAGACCCGCGCGCCGCGCGATCACGTCGTGCTGATCTTCATTGGCTGGTTCCTGTGCCTGTCGGCATTCCTGTACGCGCAGGACATCGTGACCGTCGCCTGCGTCGTGCCGACCGTCTGGTTGCTGGCGGCTGCGCTCCTTGAGGTCGCACGCCGCGGTCAGGGCCTGGCGCCCGCTCCATTCCGCGCGACCGGCGCGATGCTC
>JAENJD010000129.1 GCA_016844605.1 Steroidobacteraceae bacterium | reverse complement strand
CATCAGGTCTTCGACCCTGCGCAGCAGATTACCGAGTTCGACCGCCTGCGCTTCGCTCAGACAGGGTTCGCTCGAGCGCGCGCGCGAAACGATGCGGGTCGTCGGTTCTTCGCGATGCACGCATCCAACCTCGTGGTCCTTGCGGCCTGGAGTAACGCCCAGCAGTTGCCCGTCGCGACTCAATTCGTAGCGGTCGGGCGTCACTTCGCCCTGGGCAATGGCCGAACCCAGGCCCCAGGTGGCGCTCAACACCATGCCGCCGTCTGCTGCCCGACTCAGTCCGCCGCCCGACGCAATGGCGGACACGAGCGGCTGGATCAATATCCCCATCGCAGTGTCGGCCGGATCGATATCGTGGGTCGCCATGTAGCGCAGCGCGCGCGTCATCCACAATGCACCCCAGCACGAGCGTGTGGCGGTGATGAAGTCGGCTTCGCTCTCGAGGCCGAGAAAACTTTCGAACTGTCCGGCAAAGCTGGAGCCGAAACGGTCCTCCACCAGCGCGGAGGAGCGCACCACGGTCAATGCACCGGTCTGGTCCTTCAGCCCGCGCCATGCCGCGAGCAACGGATCGAGCACCGCCGGCGTAATGGGTTGGTCGAGCAGGCCGAGCTTCATCGCGAGCGCGTGCTTGCGCGCCTGCGGACTTTCCTGCGCGCCGAAAACGCCCCGTGCATCGGCCTCGAGACCCAGTGCGCGAATTTGAAAGCGATAGGCTGCGGCGTCGAGGCAAAAACCGTCAGGTATGGGCAGGCCCGCCTGCCCCAGGCGCGCCACGTTGGCAGCCTTGGGGCCGAAACGCTCGGCATCGGTGGCCTCGCGGGAACTTACGGGTACAACGAATGCTTGCATGGCGTCCTTATGACGCCGTCGAGTCGATCACGATGCGCAACACCTTGCCGGGATTGCGTTCGTATTCTTCGAAGGCCTCCGCTGCGCGATTCAACGGATACGTTGCCGAGACGAAGTCGGACACGTCGACTTTGCCGGAAACCACCAGCTCTATCGAAGGCTCCATGTCCTCCCGGTTGAGGGCACGCGAGCCGATGATGCTGATTTCCTTGTAGTAGAGAGGGAACGTCGTGAAGCCTGTGCAGCACTCGTGGCTCACTGCGTAGGGCGACAAGCGACCACCAGGTCGGAGCATCTCGATTGCCGCCATCGTGGTCGTGGCACCGCCCGCAGTATCGATCACGACGTCCGCTCCCAAGCCTCCGGTCAGGCGCGCTACTTCGTCCACCGCGGTTTCGGCGCTCGCGCAGACTGCGTGCTGAACGCCCATGCGGACCGCCATGTCCAGCTTCCACCGGGTGCGCGAAACCGCGATGACCGGGTTGGCCCCCGCGAGCACGGCAAGCCGGGAATGCAGCAACCCGGTCGTTCCCTGCCCCAGCACGACAACCGATTCTCCGGGCGCGATACCGAGGCGCTGCTGCGCGTGCCGTACGGTGGCGAGCGTTTCAATGAGCGTGGCATCGGCAAGCGGCAGCTGCGCCGGTAGCGGATGCACATAACGGGCGGCGAGGCTCACGCGCTCGCTCAGCGAGCCCTCGACCTCGCGGCCGAACAGTCCGGCACGGCGGCACAGATTGCCGGCGCCACGCAGACATGAATCGCAGTGCCCGCAGGAAATGATCGGATTGATGATGACCGGCTGGCCGGTTCCCAAGCCGGCAACCTCCGGCCCGACCGCATCGACCACGCCAGTGCATTCGTGCCCCATGACGACCGGATAGCGCACCCCCGGGTGATCCCCGGTGTAGATCGACAGATCGGTATGGCAGACGGCGGTCGCAGCGATCCGAACCACCACTTCGTCAGGGCCGGCGATCGGCATCGGCCGCTCGACGATTTCGAAGCGCCGCGGCGCCTCGAGCACCGCGGTACGCGTGCCCCAGTTCGACGCCACTGCCTACCGGCCGGGCAACTTGCCGTAATCGGAGTAGCCGGGCATCGGGTCGACGACGGTAATCTGTTCGACCGGGAAGTTGGACACGATTTCGACGCTGTCCTTGTGCACGATCAGCATCTCTTCGATGCGCACGCCCCACTGGTGCGGTTTGCCGTGCTGGGTTTCCAGCGCGAAGACCATGCCTTCCTTGATCTCGATCGGGTGGTCGAGCGACCAGATGCGTGAAATGACCGGCTGATCGTACTGCGCGAGGCCGAGGCCATGGCCCCATAGATTGGCGGCGGCCTGATCTTCCTCCTCGTAGCCCCAGGTCTCTTTGGCGGAAGGCCATTGCGAGGCGATTTCGCGGGTCGTGGTGCCGACTTTGACCGCTTTGATCGAGTCGTACAGCCATTTGAGCGCAGTCGCGTAATAGTCCTTCTGTTCCTGGTTCGGCTCGCGGCCCACCATGTAAGTGCGGTAGTAGCACGACTTGTAGCCGTTCCATGTCAGCGCGGCGAGATCCATGAACACCATGTCGCCCGGCTTGATGATGCGGTCGGAAAAGTTGCGCCAGTTGGGCCAGGTGTTCAGGCCCGAGGAGACGATCACGTCCTCCTGGTTCTCGGTGAGGCCCGGCTTCAGGAATTTCATGAACTCCCAGTGCGCGGCATCGCCAATGGCGCCGACCTGGCGCATGCATTCATGCTCGTCCTGGTTCTTGACGGCACGCGCTTCCATCATCGGCGTCATGCCGTCGACCCAGTCGAGCTTCGCCTCCTTGAAAATCTGGATCATGTTGATGTCAATGAAGTCGACGCCGAGTTTCATGCCTTCGACGCCGCGTTTTTTCATTTCCTGCCTGATCGCGTTGGTGAATTTCGTGACCTGCTGGGTCGAAGCGGGGCCGGCAGCGCCCTTGATCCAGGCGTACGAATAACGAATGTTTTCCTTCGGAATCCACGGCGAATGCTTCGCGATGTGCAAACCGATGTCGCCCGCATAGCAGTGCGTAGCGCAGGCCCGGCTTCAGGCGGTTCCAGCCCGGGGTGAGCGTGCTGGTCACATAGCGGACATTCTCGTCGTACATCAGAAGCATTGCGCCCAGCCCGTGCGCCTTCATCCGCTCGCGCGCGCGCTCGAGCCGGTACTTGCGCAAGCGATCCCAGTCGACGCGCTCCTGCCAATCCAGTCCCACCATGCCGACGTTCGCCATCTCGCTCTCCTAGCTCAGGTGCCGAGGTAGTAGCTCTTTACCAGGTCGTTCTTCTCCAGCGCGGCAACGGATCTGCCGTCGAACACAATCTCGCCATGCACGATGATGTAGCCGCGGTCGGCGATGCGCACCGCCTGGCGGAAGTTCTGCTCGGCCATCAGTACGGTGAGTCCGTAGCGCTGCTTCAACTGCTTGATCGAGGCGATGGTGTGCGACACCAGGATC
>JAENJD010000128.1 GCA_016844605.1 Steroidobacteraceae bacterium | reverse complement strand
TAGTAGAAATCCTGTATCGTGCGATCGTTATGGCCGAAAAACAACCCCGCGGCAATCAGCCCGCGTTGACGTGGGACACGGGCGGGACACTTCCCCACATATACCGGCCATTTTCCACAACGAATTACATGAGCCAGGGCGCGGAGATTCCATTTGTTTCGTCGCGTGCCGCCCCGCTTCGGGTCATGTGAGTGATCGTGTCCGTGATCATGCATGTGGTCGTGATCATGGTCGTGATGATGATCGTGCCGAGGCGAGCATGCGCTGGCGCAGTTCGTCGGCAACCCGGCGACGCCGCGCTGAAGTTCTTATCAGCTCCTGACGCGGGTCACCTGTCTGAGCCAATCGAGTGCGCCGGTGCTCTCCCAGACGCCGCGCCAGCTTTGCCGGTAGTACCAGGCTTCGTCTTCGCCGCCGACGGTCATCACGCCAGGCCGCAACGCGGGCATGCGCGGTTTGGCGGCCGTCAGCGTTTTCACGATGCGCGGCGAGCGCTTCCTCGCCTTCGCCAGCGCCGCCACGGCGTCGCCACGCCGCCCCGCCAGGTAGAGGGCGAGGATGCGAGCGTACAGCATGGCGCCCAGCGCATCATCGGGATAGCGGCCGCAAACCGCCAGGGCGTCGGCGGCGCGTCCGTTGCCGGCATAGACATGCACGAGCCGCTCGCGCAGGCCCTGGTTGTCGTTCGGATTCAGCGTCAGCACCAGCCATTCCAGCAGGGGCAATTCCTCCGCAGTGCCCTCCGCCAGGTCGATGCGCTGGCCCAAAAGGCGTAGCGCCGGACGGTTTTCCATCCAGCCCCATTCCAGTTTGCAGGCGTCGGCGCCATTTTCGCCGAGGTTGAGGCGCAGCAGGGCGAGCGCGCGATCAAGCAGCGCTGCTTCCAATGCGTCCAGTTGGCGACCCAGTTCGTCATCGTCGCACGGGACCTCGCCGATCGACATGACCAGGTCTTCGAGAATGGCGAAGCTCTGCCAGGCGAGCGGATGGTCGGCGAGCCAATCCAGCCAGGCGATGTCGGCCCATGGATCGCCGGCGTCGCCATCCGGATCGCCTTCTGCCCTGAACACGACGCGCCAATCTGCCTCGATGGCGGCCAGATCCGCATCGGCTTGCAGCGGCCCGGCATTGCCTTCGTGCGGTTGCAACCGGTAATGGCACGCCGGCGCCGCGAGTACCTCGAGCAGACCGATCAGTTGCGCCAGCGCCTGCGCGACCGGCTCCTCGGTGTCGGCGAACCCGGCAGGGTTGAAGGTCTCGACAAAGGCGCTCGGATCCCGCGCGATTTCTTCCATCAGCTCGACGATCCGCTCGCCGTCGCAGCCGAATTTCCTGAGCCGCACGGCCCAGAAACGGGCTCGTTCCTGCGCCTGCCCGACCTCGCCCTGGCTGATCAGCAGGATCACTTCGAGATGCGCCAAGGACGGGTTGTCCGGATCGGCACGCTGGGCCTCCTTGAAAAGCTTCCAGGCGGCCGGGTATTCGCCCTCATCGGCCAGCATGCTGCAACGGCGGTGCATGGCGGCGCTCTTCAGTGCGCGGTCGGGAGCCTGCATCAGGCTTTGCACCAGCCGCATACGCTTGATCGGGTGGTCGAGCTCGAGATAGGCGTCGCACAGCACGTCGAAGGCGTATTCATGCCGCGCGTCGAGCTGGTCTGCATTGGCAAGCAGCGGTTCCAGCAATGCCACGGCTTCCTGGTGGCGATCCTGTTCCAGCCACTGCGCGGCGACATGACCCAGTTCCTCCGGCGACAGCTTGTTGAAAGGCAGATTCCTGTACTGGCTCATCGGAACCCGCTCCAGAACATAGGACAACACGCTCAAACCTTCGCCGCCGAAGGGTGAAGCGCCGGCCAACGGCTCGCAGCAATGCTTGTATTTGCGACCCGACCCGCAGGGGCAGTGACCATTGCGTTCCGGCTTGGGCAGCGGCCGGGGCCGCCAGTCGTTATCGGGACGCGGTACCCGGTTCCATACTTCGCGGAACATCGCAAACGCGATCGCGCGCTGCGCTTCCTCGCCCGCCGGCATCTGCGCGACCAGGCGCGGCGCCATTTCAGGCAACAGTTTGCGATAGCTGTTCAGGCCGACCTTGAAGTCGGTCGCATCGAGCGCGCAGCGAACGGCGATGCGCAGCAGTCCGTCGGTTTCCGCGTACTCGCGCTGGTCGGGCGGGAGGTTCATGGCAACGATCCTGCAAGTGACGCGCGCAACGATACCACGTGAGAGTAATGGCGGCAGCGCGGTTTTCCGTGCGGGCGGGCAAGCACCTGAACCCCGCGCGTGGCGTGGAAGGCGGCGGTGATGGACGTCCGGGGGCGTGCATCGTCAATCCGGTCACCGAGCGCGAGCGTGCCCTGCCCTCGCGCACCGCCGACCTGCGCCTTGAGCGCGGGGATGTCATCCACCTGGAAACGCCGGGCGGCGGCGGTTTCGGCAGGCCGCAGGAGCGCGAGGCCGCACTGATCGAGCTGGATCTCGACGAAGGGTTCGTCACGTAGCAGGGAATGCGGCGGTCGCAGGGCGGGGAGTAGTTGCCCGGCCGCCGAAACTTCGAATCCGCACTAACGCATTTCAGCGCGTAGGCTGGCCGCTATTTGGGCGGACGTGCCGCAGACGCCAAGCCTGAATGATGAGGGAGGACGTCAGGCCTTCAGCCAGTTTT
>JAENJD010000026.1 GCA_016844605.1 Steroidobacteraceae bacterium | reverse complement strand
TGCGCGGCATCGGTGAACTCGAGCAATACCAGGGAGCGCCGAATCCGTCCGTCGGGTTCCTGGTGGACGAGATCGACTTCAGCGGCATCGGCATGATCGCCTCGCTGTTCGACGTCGAGCAGGTGGAGGTGCTGCGCGGTCCTCAAGGCACCCGTTATGGAGCGAACGCCCTTGGAGGCCTGATCAAGGTGAAGACCCGCGACCCTTCCGCCACGCGGGACATGCATGCTGAGGCAGGCGTGGGCGATGATGGCATGTGGATGGCGGGCATCGCTGCGGGCGGTGCCCTGCCTTCCGGCGATGTGGGTGTGGCGACCTGGCGCGCCGTCCTGCATCGCGCGGTCAGCGACGGATTCCGGCACAACACCAATTTCGGGCGCGACGACACGAATGGCCGCGACGAGTTGACCGCGCGACTCAAGTTCCGCCTCGAGACCGGCAATGCCTGGCGCACAGATCTTGGCCTGATGTATGCCGATTTCGACAATGGCTACGACGCTTTCGCCATCGACAATAGCTTCACGACCCTCTCGGACCGGCCGGGCCGCGATTCCCAAAAATCGCGGGGTGCATCGCTCGACGCCAGCTACATGGGATGGGATGGACTCGTCTTGCGTTCGATCACGGTTTTGGCCGATTCGGACATCGAGGCGAGTTTCGACGCAGACTGGGGCAATGATCCCGGCTGGGGTGCGGCGGGTCCCTACAATTTCTTTTCGAGCACGCTGCGTGATCGCCGGACACTGAGCCAGGATATTCGGCTTTTGTCGTCGGCCGGTAACGCCTGGTCCTGGCTCGCCGGCGCCTGGATCTCGCAACTTGAGGAATCCAACCACATCGCCGACGATGGCCTTTACCTGGAAGACGCCTTCGTGCGTTTTCTGGACAGTCGCTATCGGGCGATCAGCAGCGCCGTCTACGGAGAAGTCGAATGGGCGCGGAAATCTGCGACGAAAGTTGCGGCAGGCCTGCGGCTCGAGGAACGCGATGCGCACTACGACGACAGCGACAACAGCCGGTTTGATCCGCGCGATCGCATGTGGGGTGGCAAGTTGTCGGTCACGCATGACCTGGGAGAGACCCAGAGTCTCTGGGCATTGTTGTCGCGTGGATTCAGGGCCGGCGGGTTCAACATCGGAACATCGGTCCCGCCGGATCGCCAGTCATTCGATCCGGAATATCTGTGGAATGTCGAATTTGGCTGGAGGGGCGGCGCCCAGTCGCAGCGTCAGTCCGGTGATCTGAATCTCTTCTATACACGCCGCGAGCACCAGCAGGTCGCAACTTCAATTCAGCTCGATCCAAAAGATCCGCTGACATTCCTGTACCTGACCGACAATGCAGCGAGCGGAGTGGCCTGGGGGCTCGAAGCCTCGGCGCGCTGGCAGGTGTTGTCGCAACTGGAATTGAGCTCGACGCTGTCGCTGATGCGGTCGCGATACCTCGACTACCAGTTCGGGACTCGCGACCTGGATGGCCGCGCCTGGGCCCATGCGCCGGAGTGGAAAGCCGCCGTGGCCGCGACCTGGCGGAATCCCGCGGGGTGGATGGCCCGACTCGACCTTTCCGGCGAGGACGGCTTCTATTACGACACCAGCCACGACCAGCATTCCAGTTCACGATTCCTGGCGAATCTGCGGTTGGGTTTCGAGGCTGAGCGCTGGTCGATCAACGCCTGGGCCCGCAACCTGTTCGACGAGCGGTATCCGGTGCGTGGATTCTTCTTCGTCAACGAGCCGCCGGACTTCCCCGAGAAGCTTTATCTTCGCTGGGGCGATCCGCGCCAGCTGGGCCTTACCGCACGCTATCAGTTCTGAGGTGCTTCCATGCGCATTGCCGTCGAAATGAGCCTCTATCCGCTCGCGGACGACTTCATCCCGCCGATCCTCGGATTCATCGAACGCCTGAAGACGCACCCCGGCCTCGCCGTCGTCACAAGTTCGATGAGCACGCAGGTCAGCGGCGAACTGGACGATGTCTTCGATGCATTGCGCGTGGAGATCGCCGGAACATTTGCAAGCCCGCGGCGCTCCGTTTTCGTCATGAAGGTCCTGGGCGGCGGTGACTGAGTCGGCCACCGCCTGGCTCGCCGCATTCGTCGCGGGCGCGCAATCGGCGGGCCCTTCCGAACTGGTTGCCGTGGCGCTTGGCCTCGCCTACATCGTGCTCGCAATCCGCCAGCACCGGGCCTGCTGGATTGCCGGTGGCGCGAGCACGGCGATCTATATCGCGGTCTTCCTCAAGGCAGGTCTCATCCTGCAGGCTGCGCTGCAGGTAGCTTATGTCGCGCTGTCGGTCTATGGCTGGCTGGCCTGGCGGACCGGGGGCGATCTGCCCGCGCGGCCGCAGTCCTGGCCGCTGTCGAAGCACCTGCTCGCCCTGCTCGCAGTCCTGCTTGCGACTGCGGCGAGCACTCCGATACTTGCGCATTACACGGATTCGCCGGCGCCATTCGCGGATTCTCTGGGCACCTGGGCGAGTGTCGCTGCAACCTGGTTGCTGGCGCGTCGCATCCTTGCGAACTGGTTCTGGTGGATGGTGATCGATTCCGGCCTTACGGCCCTGTTCGTGAGCCAGGGTCTCGTATTCACGGCCGGGCTCTATCTGGCCTTTGCCGTGCTCGCGATCGCTGGTTGGCGCGCCTGGCGCCGCGACCTGGTGAAGCCCGCGTGATGGCCGACCCGGTCGCGGCGCTGGCCGCGGAACTCGGCATGCGCAATCCGGAGGTCACGCCGCTGTCCGGCGGACTGTCGAATCGTTCCTGGCGGCTGCGCGATGCGACCCAGGACCTCGTGCTGCGCCAGTCTGGCGCGGCCGCAACTCAACTGGGCGCCGATGGCCGCGCGGAACTTGCGATGCTCGAAATTGCAGCTGGCGCTGGGCTCGCGCCGCAAGTTGTGCTCGCGCAGCCGGCCGCAGGGCTGCTGGTCACACGCTATGTCGGCGGACATTTGCTGACCCGCGCTGACGTGGAGCAACCAGAGATGCTGGCTCGCCTCGGAGCGTGGTTCGCGAAGCTTCACGCGCTGGCGCCACCGCAGGATTTCGCGGCAGTTGATTTCGGCGAACGGGCCGCAGGCTACCTCGGCATGCTGCGCACACGGGCGCCGACGGCGCTCATTGCGGAACTCGAACGCAAGCTTGCCGTGAGGCGCGACTCACTGCCGCCGCCATGCCGCCTCGCGGCCTGCCACCATGACCTGCATCACCTGAATGTCGTCGATCGTGGCGATGCGCTGATCGCGCTCGACTGGGAGTACGCAGGGCCTGGGGATCCGGCCGCGGATTTTGCGGCCTGCATCTGCTATCACGATCTTGGCCCAGGGCAGATCGACGCGATTCTCGCCGGCTATGGCGGTGATCCGCGCATGCTTCTTGCGAGGCTTACTCCGCTCTGCTGGATTTTCGATTGCCTGTGGCTGGGCTGGATGGAAGTCGCCGCTCTGCAGGGCGTTGCTTTCGATGCCGGGCGTCGCCAGCGGCTCGTTGAACGTCTTTCGTCCTGAACGGTTGCGCGATCCACCGCGATTCCCGCAAGATGACGCCCCTTCATGCCCGAGATCACAATCACCGATCGCGATGGCGGAGAGCACCGCGTGGCCGGGCGCGTCGGCGTCAGCCTGATGGAGACCCTACGCGAATTCGACTATGGCGTCGCGGCGATCTGCGGCGGCATGTGTTCCTGCGCGACCTGCCACGTCTACGTTGCCGAGCCGTGGCTGGACAAACTTCCGCCGATGCAGGGTGACGAAAAGGAAATCCTGCAGGAGCTCGAAAGTTACCGGCCGCGCGGGTCGCGGCTCTCCTGCCAGATCCCTTTCGAGGAGCCGCTGGCTGGAATCCAGGTCGAAATTGCACCGGAGGAGTAGGGCATAGAGCTAGCGGCTTTCGGCCTGCTTCGAGACCGCGAGTGCCGCCGCCTCGATTGCAGCGGCGTCGCCCAGAAAGCGTCGCGGCGTCGCGGGCCGCAACCCCGCATCGAGCTCGTAGACAATCGGCACGCCGGTCGGGATATTGAAACCGACGATTTCTTCGTCGCTCATGCCATCCAGCATCTTGACCATGGCGCGCAGGCTGTTGCCATGGGCAACGACCAATACGTTTCGGCCGGATGCGAGCGCGGGCGCGATGCGACCACGCCAGCAAGGATCGACCCTGGCGAGCGTGTCCTTCAGCGATTCGGTCGCCGGCAATTCGGACACCGGGACATCGCGGTAGCGGAAATCGAATTTTGGATGGCGCGGATCGTCTGCTGCGAGCGGCGGCGGCGGGATATCGTAGCTTCGTCGCCAGATCTTGACCTGCTCGGCGCCGAATTTCTGGGTCGTGGTTGCCTTGTCGAGGCCCTGCAGCGCGCCGTAATGGCGCTCATTCAGGCGCCAGTCGCGCTCAACCGGGATCCACATGCGATCCATTTCGTCCAGCATCAGCCAGAGCGTGCGGATTGCGCGCTTCAGAACGGATGTGAATGCGAGGTCAAATTCGTAGCGTTGTTCGCGAAGCAGCTTGCCTGCGGCCTGCGCTTCAGCACGACCCTGCTCTGTCAGGTCGACGTCGGTCCAACCCGTGAAAAGATTTTCCAGATTCCAGGTGCTCTGACCGTGACGGACCAGGACCAGTTTGCCGGCCAAGGCGGAACTCCAGCGCAGAATGCAGGCGGCGTTATATCACAGTGACGCGCGGTTCTCCGTGCGCTGCGTTATAATAACCGCCCCGACCAATCGTCGGGTTTTGCATTTCACCATGTCCACCTCATCGCAACTGTCGACGCGCACACTCGCACTTGGTGCGCTCGGGGTCGTTTACGGGGACATCGGCACGAGTCCGCTGTACGCCTTTCGCACCTGTTTCGCTGGCATCGACGGCATGGCCCCGACGCCCGCCAATGTGCTGGGCATCCTGTCGCTGATCTTCTGGTCGCTGACGATCGTGATCTCGATCATGTACGCCGGGATCATGCTGCGCGCCGACAACCATGGCGAGGGCGGCGTGCTGGCGCTGATGGAGCTGGTCCTTGCGAAGCGTTCCTGGCTACCGGCGACCGCGACTGTCACGCTCGGACTGTTCGGGGCAGCGCTCTTCTTCAGCGATGGCGCAATCACGCCGGCCATCACCGTGATGTCTGCGGTCGAGGGACTCTCCGTCATGAGTCCGGCATTCGGCGCCGCGGTAATCCCGCTCGTAATCATTATCCTGGTGCTGTTGTTCAATTTCCAGAAGCGGGGCACGGGCACGGTTGGTGGGCTGTTCGGCCCGGTGATGGTGATCTGGTTTCTGACGCTCGCCGTGCTCGGTGTCAGCTGGATCCTGCGCCAGCCAGGGGTGCTCGCGGCGGTCAACCCGGCCTATGCGATCGCCTTTCTGTTCGAACATCGCAGCGAATCACTGATCGTGCTGGCCGCCGTGTTCCTGACGGTGACCGGCGGTGAGGCCCTGTACGCCGATATGGGGCACTTCGGCCGCCGCCCGATCCGGATCGTCTGGTACGGTCTCGTGCTGCCGTCGCTGGTATTGAATTACTTCGGTCAGGGCGCACTTGCGCTGTCGAATCCCGAGGCTGTGGTAAGTCCCTTCTACCTGCTGGCGCCGGACTGGGCGCTGACACCGCTCGTGCTGCTGGCGACGGCTGCCGCGATCATCGCCTCCCAGGCAGTCATCTCGGGCGTCTACACGGTTGCCCACCAGGCGATGCAGCTCGGATTCCTGCCGCGAATGACTGTGATCCATTCGTCGGACGAAACGGAAGGCCAGATCTACGCGCCCGCGGCGAACTGGCTGCTGATGTGGGCGACCATCGGGTTGGTGCTGGCTTTCGGCTCCTCGGATGCGCTGGCGGGTGCCTATGGCGTCGCGATCATCGGCGCGATGCTGGTCAACAACATCTTCATGATCGCCTGGCTGGGAGCGCAACGGGGTGGTGGCATACGGACGATGCAGATGGTGGCCTTCTTCGAACTGGCCATCGAACTCGCGTTTCTCACGGCCAACAGCCTGAAGATCCCCGACGGCGGCTGGCTGCCGCTCGCTGCGAGCGGCGTGATCCTGACCATCATGCTGACCTGGCGCGATGGCCGGCTGGCCGGGCTCGACCAGTTGCTACGCCGCCAGATGCCGCTGCGCTCTCTGATCGCGCTCGTCGTGGAAGAGGGGCTGAATCGGGTTCCCGGCACTGCCGTTTATCTCGATAGCAGTGCGAGCGGCGTGCCGCGCGCGCTGCAACGCACGATCGAAACGCACAAGACCATCCACGAGCGCATGGTGCTGCTGACGGTCGAGACGGGCGCGTGGTGGCTCGCTACGGCTTCATGGAATCCCGCAGCGTACCTTCATTGCTCGCCGAGGCGGAAGCTGAAGGCCTGCCATACCGCCCGGCAGAGACCATCTACGTGCTGGGGCAGAAGAACATCCTGGTGACGGGCCGTTCCGGCCTGGCCCGTTGGCGCAAGCGCCTGTACGCGGCCATGGCGCGCAATGCACGGCCGGCTGCAAATCACTTCGGCCTGCCGCCGGGCCGCGTCATCGAGATTGGCGAGCAACTCGAGATCTAGTTCAGCGTTCGGTCAGGCGCCGGACGGCCTGCAGTGCGACCGAGAGAGTCGGGAAGTCCGAGCTGCCGGTGCTGCGCATTTCCTGCACGGCGCGGCTCAGACTGTCAGCCGCGCCGCCGCGATCGGCGAGCCACGCGCGAATTGCGGCCGACGGATCCCGCCGTCCGCCGCGTGCGACGATGCGGTCGCAAAGGCGGCGTTGCAGCGAATAAGCGTCCTCTCGGAGCGTTCCGCGTGCGAGTGCCTGCCAGTGACCCTCGACAACGAGGCGCTCAATTTCGCCACGGATCCAGTCCAGGCCAATCGCAGCGCCAAGGCCAAAATAGACGCGCGCCGCATGCGCAATCCGCGCATGACGCGCCAATGCGACCTCGACGATGTCCACACCCGAATGGATTGCTGCGAGGGACGCAACGCCACGCGCGACGCGCGTCGGTACGCCTTCCACAGAAAATCGCTGCAGCGTGCGGTCATAGCGCTCGACTTCGAGCCCTTCGATCAGTTCAGGCAGGTCTCCTATCAGTTCCCGGATGCCGGGCTTGAGCCGCGAGACCGCACGCTCGATGTCCAGATCGGGGCCGAGATTGCGCAGGACCCAGTAAGTCAGGGGGCGCAACAGGCGTGTCGTCTCGTGCCCCATGTCATATTGCAACGAGGTCGGGACACGATCATCGAGCGCTTCGATGTCCGCCCACAGCTCGCGCATGCCGGTGATCTCGCGCGCGATCGCGAAAGCGCGCGCAATGCTGCCGATGTCCGCACCGGTGTCTTCCTGCGTGCGGATCGCAAATACCGGCCCCATGCGATTGACCAGGCTGTTGGTCGTCGCGGTCACGATGATCTCGCGCCGCAGCTGATGGCTCAAGATAGCGCGCGGATACCGGCGCTGCACCGGCCGCGGAAAATAGCGCGTGAGCTCGCCGCCGAGGAATGAATCCTCGGCGACATCGGATTCGATGAGCTTGCCGGACAGCCAGATTTTCGAATACGAGAGCAGCATGGCAAGCTCTGGGCGCGTCAGGCCGAGCCCCTTGCGGTGCCGTTCCACGATCTCGTCTTCCGTGGGCAGCGCCTCCAGCGTACGGTCCAGCGTACCGGCACGCTCCAGGGCGCGGATGACGTGGCCGAGTTCGAAGATGCGTTCGACGGTACGCGCCTGCAAGCCGGAAATCGCGAGGCTCTGCAGATAATTGTTGCGCAGCACGAGTTCACCGACCTCGTTGGTCATTCGCGCCAGCAACCGGTTGCGCGCCGGCCGCGTCAGTTTGCCGGATTCCATCAGCGGGGCGAACAGGATCTTCAGGTTGACCTCGACGTCAGAGCAGTTGACGCCCCCGGAGTTATCGATGAAGTCCGTGTTGATGCGCCCGCCGGCCATCGCGTATTCGACGCGCCCACGTTGCGAGAGCCCGAGGTTTCCGCCTTCCCCGACCACGCGGCAGCGCAACTCGCGGCCATCGACGCGCACCGCGTCATTTGAGCGATCGCCGATTTCGGCGTGGGTTTCCTCGCCGGACTTGACGTAGGTGCCGATGCCGCCGTTCCAGAGCAGGTCAACTGGCATCTTGATGATCGCGCGCATGATTTCCACCGGCGGCGCGGCAGCGGCTGCGATGCCAAGCATCGCGCGCGCCTCCGGCGACAGCGCAATCGACTTGCTCTGGCGCGAATGGATTCCACCACCTTTCGACAGCAGCTTCGTGTCGTAATCGTCCCAGCCGGAGCGAGGCAGGTCGAACAAGCGCCGGCGCTCCGCGAAGCTGCGCGTCGCATCGGGAGACGGATCGAGGAAAATATGCTGGTGATTGAATGCGGCCTGCAACTGGATGTGCTTCGACAGCAGCAGCGCATTGCCGAATACGTCGCCGGACATGTCGCCAATGGCGGCCACCGTAAAATCCTGGGACTGGATATCCATGCCGAGTTCGCGGAAGTGACGCCGGACCGACTCCCAGCCGCCGCGGGCCGTGATGGCCATCTTCTTGTGGTCGTAGCCGGCAGAGCCGCCTGAGGCGAACGCATCGCCCAGCCAGAAGCCGTACTCCGCGGATATTCCGTTGGCGACATCGGAGAAGGTCGCTGTTCCCTTGTCAGCCGCGACCACGAGGTAGGGATCATCATCGTCGTGGCGCACGACAGCGGTGGGCGGCACGACCCTGCCGGACACGACATTGTCGGTCACGTCCAGCAGTGCCCGGATAAACGTGCGATAGCATTCCGTGCCCTCACGCTGCGTCTCGTCGCGCGTCGCGGAAAGGCGCCGCGGCACGAATCCGCCCTTGGCGCCAACCGGCACAATCACGGTGTTCTTGACGTTTTGCGCCTTCATCAGGCCGAGGATCTCGGTACGGAAGTCCTCGCGGCGGTCCGACCATCGCAGGCCGCCGCGCGCGACACGGCCCATGCGCAGGTGCACGCCTTCGAACCGCGGCGAATGCACGAAGATCTCGAACATCGGCTTCGGCAGCGGCACTTCCGCGACCTTGCGCGGGTCGAGCTTGATGGACAGGTAGGGTTTCGGCTCGCCGTCGGCCGCAGCCTGGAAGTAGTTCGTGCGCAGTGTTGCGTCGATCGCGGCGAAGAATGCGCGCAGGATGCGGTCGTCGTCGATGCGCGTTACGCCTGCGAGCAGCGACTCGAGGGAACGGCGCTGGCGCGCTTCGGCGCGGCGCCGCTCAGCCCGCTTCAGTTGCGGATCAAAGCGGGCGACGAACAGGCGAAACAGCCGGCCGGCGGCGGCGGCGTTGCTCGCCAGCGCCTCTTCCATGTAGGCCTGCGACAGCGGCAGCCCGAGCTGCACGAACCACCGCGCGTAGGTCCGGAGCACCATTGCCTCGCGCCAGCTCAGGTCCGCGGCCAGCACCAGGCGATTGAAGCCGTCATTGTCGGCGCGCCCCTGCCAGACACTGGCAAAGGTTTCCTTGAAGCGCGGCCCGTGGCTGTCAAGGTCAATGCGGATGCGGCGCGGATGCTCGAGTTCGAAATCCTGGATCCAGAAGCTTGCGCCACGCGATTCGATCTCGTAAGGACGTTCGCTGATCAGCTTGAGACCGAGATTCTCAATTGTAGGAAGCACATCCGAGATCGGAATCGGCCGCTCGCGACGGAACAGCTTGAACTGCACCTTGTGCGGTGGCTGGCCCTCCGGGCGATACAAGCTCATGCGCAGCCCCGACGGCTCAGCGATCAACTCTTCGAGGCAGGCGATATCGCCGAGCGCAGCGCCGGTCGCCGTGTCTTCCTGGTAAGCGGCCGGGAACGCCTGACCCCAGTCGCGGATCAGGCGCAGGGCC
Source organism: Steroidobacteraceae bacterium (assembly GCA_016844605.1). Lineage (GTDB taxonomy): Bacteria > Pseudomonadota > Gammaproteobacteria > Steroidobacterales > Steroidobacteraceae > SCUD01. The sequence continues at coordinate 18,185 of JAENJD010000026.1, read as the reverse complement.
TCGGTCTCTTCGTGGGCCTCGAGCAGGCTGTCCTTCAGGACGTCGGCCCACGTTCGCACCGTCTCCATGATGCGGTGCTCAAGTTCAGCCGCTTCGAGAGACCTGCTTGTGTCCGGAGGCGTGCGGACCAGCATGTGCAGGCGCGCGAGCACGGATTCCGACAGTTGCACCTGCGACTCAATGGCTTGACCGCCGAATGTCGTCATTGCCAGCGCCTCGATGCGCTCGCGAACCTGCGTGTTGTACCGGTCGCGCGGCACGAACACGAGGCAGGAGTAAAAGCGCCGGAACACATCGCGGCGCACGAACAGGCGCACCTGCACGCGCTCGTAGAGATTCACGACACCGCGCACGATGCGTACGAGGTCGCCGACCGTTGCCTGAAACAACTCGTCGCGCGGGAATGTCTCGAGCGCCTGGACGACCGCCTTGCTGTCGTGGCTCGTCGGCTTCAGGCCGAAGTGGTCGATGACACTCTGCACCTTGTGGCGCAACACGGGAATCTCGCGCGGGTTGCGGTAATAGGCGGACGATGTCCACAGGCCGATAAAGCGTCGCTCACCGGTCACATTGCCGGCGGAGTCGAAGGTCTTCATGCCGACGTAGTCGAGATGGGTCGCGCGATGGACGGTGGCGACCGAATTCGCCTTCGTGATGATCAACAGTTCCTTCGAGCGCGCGAACTTGCGCACATCGCCTTTCAGGACGACTGACCGTGTCTTGCGATGCCGGCTCGCGCGCAAGAGCCCGAGCCCTGACTTGGCGATCGGCTGCAAAACATCGCTGTGCCTGCCGCGGCGCAGCCGGTATTCGCGGTAACCGAGGAACGCGAAATGCTTTTCTTCCATCCACTCCAGCAGTGCCTTCACCTCCCGCACTTCGCTGGCGTCCGGGCCGCGCTGCGGCTTGCCAAGTTCCGCGGCGATCTGACGAGCCTTGCGGCGCATGGGATGCCAATCCGCCGTTGCGCAACGAACATCGTCGAGCGTGCTCTTGATGTGCCGCTCGAGCGCAGCGAGCCGGGCCGGATCTGTTTCGCGATCGACTTCTAAGAATTGCCAGGACTCCGGTCTTGCGCCGGGCCGCGCATCGTCGAGAAAAAGATCGGTCAGGCGCCCGCGCCGGTCGCGCGTGACGCCAAAGACCGGGTGCGCGATCAGGTGTATCGCAAGCCTTTCCTGCGTGCAGACGATGCCGAGCGAATCGACGAGAAACGGCATGTCGTCGGTGATGACCGCGATGACCGTATGTGACGAGCCAAAGCCATCCCGTACGGGATCCGGGTTGAACACCCGGACGATCGGCCGGCCCGGCCGTCGGGAGTGCCCGAGCTTGAGTTGCCACGTTGCCGCGCCGGCGAGGTCGCTGTCGCTGCGTTGCACGAGATCGAGTTCGGAAACGCCGTTATAGAAAAACCGCGCAAAGCGGTCGACCGGCACCGGCATGCGGCGGCGACCAGCCCGACGGGCGCGGGCGGCGATACGGTCGATAATTTCCTGACGGGCGGCCGGAATCTTGCCTAGCATCAACACTCCAGGTGCGCCCGGCCCGATGCGTCCCGACCGATAGCGTGGCGCCGTGAATTATACACGCGCCACACCCACCGGGCCGAGCAGGACGGCGCGTCTCTGCAGGCGGGTCAGCACGGTGTGGAAAACGGACTGTTCCGATGGCGTGAGCTCGACCAGCAGGCGCCGTTCGTACTCGAGCGCGTAGGGGACGATGCGTGTGTAGACCTCGCGCCCGCGTGCCGTGAGCGTCAGCACCGAGCGACGCCGGTCGCTCTGGGCAAGCGCGCGCCGCACGCGACCTGAACGTGCCAGGCCGGCCACCGCGCGGCTGACCGCGACCTTGTCCATGGCGGTGCGCTCGGCGACGGCGGCGGCCGAAAGCCCGGGATTCCGTGCCAGAACGGCGATCACGCGCCATTGCGGAATCGACAGGCCGAAACGCCGCGCATAGGCGCCGGCCAGGGCCGTTGAGACGGTGTTGGAAAGCACGGAAAGCCGGTACGGCAGAAAATGCTCCAGGTCCAGGGCCGGGACCTGGCTTGCAGGCATGGTCATGGATGGTTCCTTGCTGGTCACCGGCCGATTATAGTTACAATTGTAACTAACCCGGGAGCGGATCATGGGCGCCCTGTTTGAAAACCCGATGGGCACCGACGGCTTCGAGTTCGTCGAGTACACGGCTGAAGACCCGGAACAGTTGCGGGCCCTGTTTGCACGCATGGGTTTCCCGGTCGTGGCCCGGCACCGCAGCAAGGACGTTACGCTGCACCGCCAGGGCGACGTCAATTTCATCATCAATGCCGAGCCCCACGGTTTCGGCCAGCAGTTCGCCCGCGCGCACGGGCCGTCCGCCTGTGCAATGGCCTTCCGCGTCAGGGACGCGGCCTTCGCCCTGCGCCGGGCGGTCGAACTGGGCGCAACGCCGGTCGAGAGCAGGGTGGGCCCAATGGAGCTGCAGATACCGGCGATCGAGGGCATCGGCGGCAGCATCATCTATCTCGTGGATCGCTATGGGGACCGGACGATTTACGACGTGGATTTCATGCCCGTCCGGGACCCTCAGCAGCCGGTGCGCGATGCCGGATTGACATTGATCGATCACCTGACGCACAACGTCCAGCGCGGCAACATGAACGTCTGGTCCGGCTTCTACGAGCGGCTGTTCAACTTCCGCGAAATTCGCTATTTCGACATCGAGGGCAAGAAGACGGGCCTCTTCAGCCGCGCGATGACGAGCCCATGCGGCAAGATCCGCATCCCGATCAACGAATCGCAGGATGACAAGAGCCAGATCGAGGAATACATCCGCGAGTACCAGGGCGAAGGCATCCAGCATATCGCGCTGTTTACGGACGACATTTACCTGAGTGTTGATGCGCTGCGCGCCAATGGCGTCGAGTTTCAGGACACGCCGGACACCTATTATGAAGGCGTGGAAGCGCGTGTGACGGGTCACCAGGAGTCGCTGGCGCGCATGAAGGAACGGCGCATCCTGATTGACGGCAGCGCCAAGGACGGCATCCTGCTGCAGATCTTCACGAAGAACGTGATCGGACCGATCTTCTTCGAGATCATCCAGCGCAAGGGCAACGAAGGTTTCGGCGAGGGCAATTTCCGCGCCTTGTTCGAGTCCATTGAGCTCGACCAGGAACGGCGCGGTGTGATTTAAGGAATCGCCGACTCAGACCGCGCGCGCCGGTTCCATTGCAGACCATTCACTTCGGCGGCGCCACCGAACCGGCGTAGAAGACTTCGCACTCCCCCCCGGGAAAGACGTCTCGCCCTTTCTTGAGCAACTTCAAGGCCGGCCCGGCGAGGGACTCGAGAAAACTCGGCTGGTCCACCACCGGTTTTTCGAAAGTGCCATGAATCTTTTGTCGTACCTTGGCGCAGCCCTTGCCGTCGATCAGCGCCGTGGTCACGTCAACGAATCGATTGTTGACGAAATCGAGTCCGCCCTGGAGCGCCATCCGGTTCCTATTTGTCGCAAAGGCGACGTCCTGCGCTTGTGCCACTCCGTGCTCAATGCTCCAGTCGGAGACAAGCGTGCGTATGTCGCTGCTGCCCCCGGAGCCCTTGAAGATGCCCGCAAAGTCGTACCCCTTTGTGACCACCAAGCCCAGCGGTCCGGCAAAGAAAAAAGCACCGCCGTCCACAAGGTTGAATTTCTGGCTGGCCGCGTACTGGGAAAATTCCCGATCGAGATCGGTTCCCTGAAGTGTGAGGTCATTGCCACGCAGCGAGATCTGTCCCGTCATGGACTGTCTCATCTCATGGATAGTATTTCCCTGCATCGTCAGGCTCGCTTCGAAATCCATCGGCCCTGCTGCCACCTTTCGCGGCGACTGGGTCTTGAAGAATTCCTCGATGTGGAACTGCGGCAATGAATAATGGACGTTGTAAAGGGACACAGCTTTCGAAAAATCCACTTCAATGCTTCCTGATCCCTGCGCACCGAAAAGTTGCATCGTCACCGGCACGAGATGGAAGACCCCATTCTTGCCGTCGGCGGAGACCTTCAGGTTGGATATCATCAGGTCATTCTTTTGAAATTCTCCGCAGGCGAGATCTGCCGTGATGGAAAGGCGTTTCATTAGGTCCGGGATGGCACCGGGCAAAAGCAGCAGACGGTGCATGTCCAGCCTGCAACGCCGGGCCTCGAAAGTTTCGCCGGACTGCTTGTTCGCATAGCGGAGTGTCGCATCTGAAATTGAAACACTCGTCAGGTCCAGCGCGGGCAACGCAACTCCAGCTGCCTCCGGTTTCTCAAAATTAAATTTTCCATCGCGGTTCCTCTCGATGGAAATCCAGCCATGTGAGAGTGCGATTTTCCCGATTCGGAGTTCCTTGCGGAGCAGAGGGAGAAAATCTATCCAGACCTGTGCGTCCCCTGCGGTGGCAACGTCCGCCCCCCGGTTACGAATTTGCACGTCCTGCAGTGTGACGTGCAAAGTGGGGAAAATACCGGTCGTCACCCGGCCGCCGACTTTAACCTCCATGCCCATCGCTTCCGAAGCCGCCGCTTCAATCGTCGCCTTGGAGACATTGGCACGCACAAAGAGAAGCGCGGCCACCAGGACGATGACGAGAAGAACAACGACCCCACCGGCGATCTTCAGCGACTTTGGCATTGGCCTGATCCAGGTCTCTCAGCGATACTACCGGCTTGTGGCGCGATAGGCATAATCGCCGGAAAACCTTCGAGGTCAGGCAATGATCGAAAAATCAGGTCTGCAGCATCACCGCTGGGCCGACATTCCAGAGGAATCCCTGAAAGGCAGCATCACGCGACGGTTGATCGCGGCCGAGCGAATGATGATCGCGCAGATCTTCCTGATGAAGGGCGACGATGTCCCGCGGCATTCACATCACAATGAGCAGATCACCTACGTCCTGAGCGGCAAGCTGCGCATGCTGCTCGGTGAGCATGGCGAGCGCGAAATCATCGTGGCTGCGGGCGAGGTGCTGGTGATTCCACCAAACGTACCTCACGCAGCGGTAGCACTCGAGGATACGCTCGATGTCGATGTGTTTTCACCGCCACGCGAGGACTGGCTGAACAAATCGGACGCCTACCTGCGCAACGACACCTGACTTGTTCGCAAGCCGGTCTGGGCGTGCCCGGGGCCTTAATTGCCCGTCGGCTCCATCTGCCGCATGCAGTCACGAACAGCGCCCCGGCGATCGGCGCTGCGTGCCAGTCGCGCGGCAGGCGCGATCATCGCGGCGTTGTCGCGCGAAACCAGCAGGTTGATCCAGATAATCGCGCCTGGCTCGACCCAGAAGGCGGGCAGACTCAGCATTTTCATCGTTGGATTGTAGCGTGAGGACGCTGGAGTGCGCTCAAAGGCTGTACAGTATTCAGGCGGCGGATTCATCAGTGGGAGAGCGCGGCATTGGTTAATAAAGACACGCCGCTCTGGTCGTCACGCTTTGCCTTCTACCTGAGCGCAGTCGGTGCCTCGGTCGGACTGGGCAGTATCTGGCGATTTCCTTACCTGGTCGGCAGCAGCGGCGGCAGCGCGTTCATATTCGTTTTCGTGCTCGCCTGCCTGCTGATCGCAACGCCCTTGCTGGCGGCCGAATTCGCGATTGGGCGCAAGTCCCGGCGCAGCCCGCCTCAGGCGGCGGGCATTGTCGCGCAGGCTTCGGGTTTGTCCACGCGTTGGAATGCCATCGGTGTGCTGGGCACGCTCGCGACATTCATGATCATGTCGTATTACACGGTCATCGCCGGTTGGGTGCTCGCTTACACGTGGAAAGTCGGTGCCGGCGCACTCGCGGGGCTCGAACGTCCCGAGGTCGCCTCGTTATGGCGCGAATTCCTGTCCCGACCCTGGGAAGTCGGCGCCTGGCACCTGACGTTCATCGTCCTGGTGACTTTTATATCCGCGCGTGGCGTTGGTCGTGGCATCGAAACGGCCAACAAGATACGCGCGCCGGCGCTTCTGACACTGCTGCTGATCCTGGTCGTGTACTCGCTCGCCACGGGCGACGTGAAGAATGGGCTCGCGTTCGCATTCGCTCCAAACTTCGGCGCCATCACCCCGCAGGTGGTGCTCGCGGCGATCGGGCAGGCTTTCTTCGCAACGGGCGTCGGCATGGCGATGATGCTGGCCTATGGCTCTTACGTTGAGCGCGGCACTTCGCTGCTCCGCTGCGCGCTCATCATCGTCGGGTCGATCCTGCTGGTCTCACTGCTGGCGACATTGATGATCTTCCCTTTGGTGTTCGCCTATGGCATGAATCCGGCGCAGGGCACGGAACTGGTCTTCGAAGTGCTGCCGACCCTGTTCGCCGAAATGCCCGGTGGACGCGCGATCGGCACCTTGTTCTTTTTGCTCCTGATATTCGCTGCGCTGACCCCCTCGCTCGCCGGCATCGAACCGTTGGTAGCCTGGCTGGAACAACGTCACGGATTGAGCCGGCCGATGGCGGCTGTCATCGCAACCGGGTCCAGCTGGATACTCGGCGTCGGCTCGGTCCTGTCATTCAATCTATGGTCCGGATGGCGGCCGCTCGGCGCCATCCCGTTGTTCGCGCATTCGACATTCTTCGACGTAATGGACTATGTGTCCTCCAACGTGCTGCTGCCAATCGGCGCGCTATTGATCAGCGTGTTCGTCGGATGGCGCGTCAGCCGGAGCTTCGTTGCGGAGCAACTGGGTGAGACCACGCCGCTGGGCAGGCGCATCGTCGTGTGGCTTCTTCGATACGTGTGTCCGGCTGCGCTAGCCATCATTCTTGCGACGGCGATTGCCTGAACTAAAGCCGCCGCATCCGAAATTAGCCGACGCCGGCAGCCGCATCCAGCAGCCAGTCCTGCAGGTATTGCGCGGCCGCGAGATCGACCACCAGTTCGAAACGCGTGGATCCGGTCTTGCGGATCAGCACCGGCAATTGCGCCAGGCGCGTGCGGGCGCAGGCCCTCGCTCCGAAGGAGCCCGCGCGCAGGTCGAGCCCGCAGCCGCGCGCCAGCACGGCGCTTGCATCGGGGCCTTCGAGCGCAAACGTCACGAGAGCATCCGACAGATCCGTGACGGCGCATGGCAGGTTCATGCAGTCAGATCGCAGCTGGGCTGCAAGGTCGTCGCCTTCGCGTGCGGACTGGATGAGCCACGCATCGGGGGAAACCCACCAGATGATGGGATCGGCCCCGGCCCAGGTGTTGGGCTGTCGGGGCAGCGCTAAGCCGCCAATGACAGCGGCGGCGGGCAAGGCGCGAACCGAGACCTGCAGTCGCACGGAAACTGGCGCTGGGAGCCTGGTGACGAGTTCAGGCATGCAGCCGCTTCCCCTCCGGGTCGTAGAACGGCGTCGCGACGACGGTCGCCGTGCAACGCCGGTCGAGATCGTGCACAGCGATTGCTTCACCGAGTCGCTTCTGGCCTCCGCGCAGCATCGCGAGCGCAATGGGCCGGCCAAGCGCCGGTGACAGGGCCGCCGAAGTCACCCAGCCGTCGCTGCCTTCGGTCGTGCCGGCAAGCCGCAGATGTGCACCGGACACCAGGACCTCGGCATCGTCCGCCGCGAGTCCGACGAGCTGTAGTCGATCGCCACGCAGATTGTCGCGGCGTGTCAGTGAGCGCTTGCCGACAAAATCGGCCTTCTTTCTCATGGCAACCTCACCCCAGCCGACATCGGCGGGCGACGTCGTGCCGTCGGTATCGACACCGACGTGCAGGAAACCCTTTTCGAGGCGCAGCAGCAGCAAGGACTCGATGCCAAATGGCACGACACCAAGTTCGCTGCCAGACTCCATGAGCCCGCGCCAAAGCGCCGCGCCCTGCCGCGCGGGTACGTTGATTTCGTAACCGAGTTCTCCCGGGAAGCTGACGCGATAGAGCCGCGCAGGCGCCCCCGCGATGCGGCCTTCGCGCAAATGCATGTGCGGCAACGATTCGCGGTCGATTGCGATGTCGGTGCCGAGTCTCTGCAGCAGTTCGCGGGCACGCGGTCCCGAGACTGCAATCGTCGCCCATTGCGTCGTCACGGGTGTCACGAACACTTCGAGATGCGGCCACTCGCATTGGCGCCACTCGTCGAGCCATTGCGCGATGCGACCGGCGCCGCCGCTCGTGGTTGTGATCGCGTAGCGCGCGGCATCGAGTCTTGCGATCGTGCCGTCATCGATGATGACGCCATTCTCGTTCAGCATCAGGCCGTAACGGATCCGCCCCGGCTCGAGGGTCAGTACATTATTGATGTAGAAACGGTCGAGGAATTGCGCGGCGTCCGGACCCGTGACCTCGATCTTGCCAAGTGGCGAGGCATCGTAAATTCCAACCGTGTTGCGTACTGCAAGCGCTTCGCGCCGGACCGCGTCGTGCACGGATTCACCGGTACGCGGATAGCAGGCCGGGCGCATCCAGCCGCCCGCTTCCCACCAGTGCGCGCCCAGTGCCAGGTGCTCGGCATGCGCGGGCAGCAGTCGCCTCGGCGTGTAGCGATCGCCGGTCTGACGCGCCGCGAGCGCGCCGAGCGTGACGGGCGAGTAAGGCGGCCGGTAAGTCGTCGTGCCGACGTCCGCAGGATTCCTGTCCGTCAACTCGGCAACGGTCAGCAGTGTATTCAGATTGCTGGTCTTGCCCTGGTCGACGGACATGCCGGCCGTCGTGTAGCGCTTCAGATGCTCGACGTTCCCGAAACCCTCGGACATCGCCAACTCGACATCGGCGACGGTGACGTCGTGCTGCAGATCAAGCCACTGCCGGCGGGTGCGTCCGGCAGGCGTTCGGCGCACGATGCCAACCTCAGCACTTACGCGGGGTTCATCGATGGCGGGTATCGCTGCAGCGCCCGCCGCCTTGTTCAGCGCATCTGAGGCGCTCGCGAGCGTCTCGACGAGCGTGGCTGCGCCAGTGATCGAACCCGCGCACAGCACTGGCGCGGTACCGCTACGCGGCAGGAAACACTGTCGCAGAATGTCGAAGTCGAGTGTGCCGCGCGCATGCGAAAAAAGATGCACGGTCGGCGACCAGCCGCCAGACATGCCGAGGGCATCGCAGTCGATCTTGCGTTCATCGACGACCGAGCCGCCCGCATTCAGCGTCCCGAAGCGCAACGACTGAATCGCCTTGCCTCCGGACGCCTTGACCACGACGGCGCTGGCGTGGACCTCGACTCCTCGCGTGCGCAATGCGTCAGCGAGCGCCGCGGGAATGTCGGCGCGACTGTCGAGCAGGAACGGCACGTCAACACCCGCTGCCGCGAGGTCAAGGGCGGCGAGGTACGCCGAGTCATTGTTGGTCGCGAACACGACGCGCCGGCCAACGGCTACTGAATACCGATTCGCGTATTGGCGCACGGCGCTGGCCAGCATGATACCCGGCAGGTCGTTGTGCTCGAACACCAGCGGCTGCTCGATTGCTCCCGTGGCAAGCAATGTCTGCTTCGCACGCACGCGCCAGTAGCGCTGGCGGGTCGTGGCTTTCATACCGTCCAGGTCGAGCCTCTGCAACAGGCCCGCATTGCCATGGTCGTAGAGACCGAACACGGTCGTTGCGGTGAGAAGCGTGACATGGGGAAGAGACTTGAGCTCCGAGACGATGCGTCCGACCCAATCCATCGCCGCTTGGCCGTCGATCGTGGCTTTCGAAGCGAGCAGCTCCCCGCCGCACTCGAAATCCTGCTCGGCGAGGATCACTGTCATGCCAACGCGGGCCGCAATGGCGGCGGCATGAAGCCCCGCAGGTCCTCCACCGACGATCAGCAGGTCGCAGTGGGCATTGACCGCCTCGTAGCGCGCCGGATCCGCAAGTTCAGGGGCAGGCCCCAGACCCGCGGTCCTGCGGATCAAGCCCTCATAGAAGCGCCACGAAGGCCAGATGAAGGTCTTGTTGTAGAAGCCTGCCGGCCACAGCGGCGATGTCGCGTCGAATACGCGGCCGAGATCGAATTCGACATTCGGCCAGCAATTCTGCGCGTGCACGCTTAGCCCTTCGCACACGGGAACCATCGTCGCGCGCGCGTTCGGCTCGATCTCGGCGCCAGAGCCCAGCGTCACGAGCGCATTGGATTCCTCAATGCCCGCAGTCAGGATGCCGCGCGGCCGATGGAATTTCATGCTGCGGCCTACGATGCGGACACCATTCGCGAGCAACGCCGAAGCGATCGTATCTCCGGCGAAGGCGGGGACCTTTCGGCCATTCCAATGTAATGACAATTGACGCGAGCGATCGATGCGCCCGCCGCCGGCCAGACGGTAATCTGTGCCAGGGGACCGCGCGGCCATCAGTGCGCCACTCCGGATGCCGCGCCTTCGTCAACGAGCGCGCCTTCGGCGAATCGCCCGAGTCCAAAATCGGTGATCAATTCATGCGGACGATCATTCGCAATCGTCCAGGCCATCGTCTCGCCGCCCGCGGGAATCGCCTTGTAGCCGCCGGTTCCCCAGCCACCGCTGATATAGAGCCCCTGCACGGGCGTCAGGCCCATGATGGGGCTCGTATCCGGCGTGATGTCCACGATGCCCGCCCACTGGCGCATGAGGCGAAGGCGGCCGAGTGACGGATATAACTCAACGGCGGCCTGTGCGATAGTCTCCATCGCCGGCAGGCCACCGCGCTGCGCGTACGAGTGGTAGATGTCGGCGCCACCGCCGAGGACGATTTCTCCGCGATCCGACTGGCTGACATAGACGTGAACCACGGCCGACATCAGCAGGTGATTTAGCATCGGCTTGACCGGCTCCGTGACCATGGCCTGCAGGGCCATGCTGTTGATCGGGAGCGAGATGCCCGCCTTGCGCGCAAGCACGCTCGAATGCCCGGCGACTGCCATGCAAACGCGGGGCGCCGCGATGCGGCCGCGGGTCGTTTCAACCCCGGTCGCGCGGCCGTTCTCGATCAGGAAGCCCGTGACCTCGCAGCCCTGCACGATGTCCACGCCGAGCGCGCCGGCCGCGCGCGCGAAGGCCCAGACGACCGCATCGTGACGTGCCAGTCCGCCGCGCCATTGCACCGAGCCGCCCTCGATGGGGTAGCGGCCGTTGAAGTTGAGCGCGGGCTCGAGCCTGCGGAGGTCCTCGACCGACAGCATCTCCGCATCGACGCCATTCATGCGAATTGCATTGGTCGTTCGGCGCTGCATTTCCATTTCGTGCGGGCTGTGGGCCAGGTTGATCTTGCCGCGCTGGCTCAACATGATGTTGTAGTTCAGCTCCCGGCTCAGGCTCTCGTACAGCTGCAATGAGCGCTCGAAGAATTTCGAGCTGGGCAGGTGGTAGTAATCGGATCGGACGACCTGCGTGTTTCGGCCGGAGTTGCCAAGGCCGATGGCACCCTTCTCAAGCACCGCGATGCGACGCATGCCGTGCTGCTTCGCCAGGAAATATGCCGTGGCGAGCCCGTGTCCGCCACCGCCGATGATTACGGCGTCGTAGACCGGCCTCGGGTCAGGCGAGCGCAATACCCGCGGCCAGTGCTGGTGACCGCGCAGGGCATGCAGGACGAGGGCAGGAAAGGAATAGCGCCGCATTGGATTTCCTCGGTAGGATACCGAAATGCTGCGGATCGAGTGTCCCTGGTGCGGAACCCGCGATGAGCCGGAGTTCACCTACGGCGGCGAATCGCATATCTCCCGGCCGCCCGAAGATTGCAGCGATGAGGCCTGGTCCAGCTACCTCTTCTTCCGCTCGAATCCCAAGGGCCAGCATGCTGAACGCTGGTGCCATAGCTATGGCTGCGGCCAGTGGTTCAATGTCCTGCGCGATACGGTGACCCACCGAATCATCGCGGTCTACCGGATGGGCGAACCGAGGCCGAAAGTGCCGGAAGCTGATCGCCGGTCGTAGCGGGCCTGGGCCTGCAGGCCTGCTGACTATTTCAGGAATGGTGCGCGCCGCTAGCGCGCTGAATATCATCTGCATTGTTTTGGCACCAGCCACTGCGCTCACCCTGATTCCGATCTTCATGCATGGATGAGGTTTCATGACAGCCGAGTACCCGGTAGGCAAACTGAACAAGGTCAGGCAACTTCGGGTGAAGGGCCGCTATGACAGGGATAGCGTGCATCGGATCCTGGACGCCGGACTCGTAGCACAGGTTGCATTCGTCGAAGACGGAATTCCGGTCGTCGTACCCATGATCTATGGTCGCGATGGCGAAACCTTGTATTTGCACGGCGCGCGCAAAGCCCGGGTAATTCGCATCGTTGAAGGCAGCGAAAAGATCTGCCTGAATGTCACACTGCTGGATGGAATCGTGCTGGCCCGCTCCGCATTCAATTCCTCGATGAACTATCGCTCGGTAACCGTCTTCGGCACACCACGCCTGGTCGAGGGCAGTACGGAGAAACTACGCGCCATGAAGGTCATCAGCGAACACTTGATGCCGGGCCGCTGGGACGAGCTGCGGGTACCTCATGAGAGCGAAGTAAAAATGACCGGCGTGATCGCGGTAACAATTGACGCTGCATCCGCCAAGGTATCCGCGGGAATGCCGGTCGATGAACCCGATGACTATGCCATCCCGGTCTGGGCCGGCGTTTTGCCGCTGACATCGCAACTGCAATGCCTGCAGGACGATGACCGGCTGTTACCAGATGTCACGGCATCCGTTACGGTGCGTACATTGCAGAACAGAATCCTTTAGTCAGTCAGGTTCAATGTCCGGCGCGGCTTCATGCGATCAGCTGGCGAACAGCCTGTATTCAGGCTGGTCGCGTTAGCGATCGCCTACGGCCGATGCGGCCTTGCGAGATATTCCCGCCCCTGCATCTCATGCAGCCGGCTCGCCGTGCGGCGGAATTCAAAGGCCAACCGCTCTCCACGATAGAGACCCTCGGGTGAGCCGGCGGCCGCAGACAGGATCAGCTTGACGCCGCGGTCATAAAATTCGTCCACCATCGTGATGAAACGCCGCGCCGCATCGTCGGCCGCTGCTTCCATCACCGGCACGCGGCTGACGAGCACCGTGTGATAGCAGCGCGCAATCTCAATGTAGTCCGCGGCTGAGCGTGGACCCTCGCAGAGTTTCCGGAAATCGAACCAGACCAGGTCCTCGGCTTCGCGCAGTGCGCGGACCGGCCGGCCCTCGACCTGTATCTCGGTGTTTGCGACGCCGGGTCCTTCCGCCATGCGCTCGAACTCCGCGGCCATGCGCGACTCGGCGTCAGCTTTCTCCGGGCCGAGGAACAGCAGTGCTCGCTCCAGCCGGCGCAGTCGGTAATCGACACCAGCGTCGAGCTCCATGATCTTGCAATGGCGCTCGATCAACCCGATTGCCGGCAGGAAGCGCACGCGCTGGAGGCCGTCGCGATAGAGCTCGTCTGGCGCGAGGTTTGAAGTGGCGACCAGCGTCACGCCGCTTTTGAACAGTGCTTCCAGCAGTGTCGCGAGGATCATCGCATCCGCGACGTCGCTGACCGCGAACTCGTCGAAGCACAAGAGGCGCGTCTCCCGGACGATGCCTTCGGCCACCTGCTGGAGTGGCGAGGGCGTGTCGCGATGTCGCCTGAGGCCCGCATGTACCTCCTGCATGAATCGATGGAAATGCTCCCGGCGCTTCGCGGCAAGCGGCAGTTCGGCGTAGAACTGGTCGGCGAGGAAGGTCTTGCCGCGGCCGACACCACCCCAGAGCCAGAGGCCGCGCAGTGGACCGCGGTGCGCGCCTGGCAGCAGGCGAAGGCCCTTCTTGATCAGCGAGGTGCCCGACTGCCTGGCGATGAGCCGCCGTCGCAGGTCTTCAAGTCGCGTAAGCACCTGGCGCTGCGCTTGATCGAGCGACTGCCCCTGGGCACCGAGCAGGGTCTGGCAACGCTCCATAAGCGGGGTGGGGTTTGGCATCCGCGTCAGATCCGCAGTTCAGGCCGGTCGCGAAAATGTTCGAGCGCCTCAGGATTGGCGAGCGCGTCGGTGTTCTTCACCGGGCGGCCGTGGATGGTCTCGCGCACGGCGAGTTCGACGACTTTTCCGCTGATCGTGCGCGGGATCTCCGGCACCTGGAGTATCAATGCCGGTACGTGCCGTGGCGTCGTGTTGGCGCGGATCTGGCGCCGGATGCGCTCACTGATCGCCTCGTCGAGCGCAAGGTCGTCGCGCAGGCGCACGAACAGCACGACGCGGATGTCGTTCTTCCATTCCTGACCGACAACCACGCTCTCCATCACCTCGTCGAGTTGTTCAACCTGGCGGTAGATCTCGGCGGTGCCGATGCGCACGCCGCCGGGATTGAGGACCGCATCCGAGCGGCCGAGGATCACCAGGCCGCCGCGCGACGTCAGCAGCGCGTAGTCGCCGTGGTGCCAGACACCCGGGTAGCGTTCGAAGTAGGCGGCGTGATAGCGACTTCCGTCCGGGTCATTCCAGAATCCGACGGGCATCGAGGGGAACGGCGCGACGCATACCAGTTCCCCGCGCTCTTCCGTGACCGGGTGCCCGCGATCGTTCCAGACCTCGACCTTCATGCCGAGGCCGCGGCACTGTATCTCGCCTCGATAGACCGGCAGCAGTGGGTTGCCGAGCGCGAAGCAGGAGACAATGTCGGTGCCGCCGGTAATCGAGGCGAGCTGGATGTCGGGTCCAACCGCATCGGCGACGAAATCGAATTGCTCGGGCGCTAGCGGCGAACCCGTGGACAACACTGTTCGCAGTACTGCGAGGCTGTGCCGGTCACGCGGCCGGTAGCCGGATTTCTCGAGCGCTGCGAGATATTTCGGGCTCGCGCCAAAGATGGTGACGCCTTCGTCGGCCGCCATTTCCCAGAGCACGCCGGGGCCCGGGTGCAGCGGTGAGCCGTCATAAAGAATGAGTGTCGCACCCGCAGCGAGCCCGCTCGCGAGCCAGTTCCACATCATCCAGCCGCAAGTCGTGAAGAAAAACAGCCGCTCGCCGGGCTTCACGTCCGTGTGCAGCAGGTGTTCCTTCAGGTGCTGCAGCAAGGTGCCGCCGGCGCCGTGCACGATGCACTTGGGCACGCCGGTCGTGCCCGACGAATAGAGCACATACAAGGGATGATCGAATGGCAGTTGCTCGAAGGACAGCGGAGCCGCGCTCCGGCCGAATTGGGCGAATGGCACGGCGTGGGCGATGCCGCCGATCGCCGGATTCTCGCTCACATAGGGAATGACCACGACGCGGGACACTGACGGGAGCTTCGCGAGCAGACCCGCGATGAGCGCGAGCGAGTCGATCGTCTTGCCGGCGTAGAAATAGCCGTCGGCCGTAAAAAGCACTTTCGGCGCGACCTGCCCGAAACGATCCAGCACACCATGGGTGCCAAAGTCAGGCGAACAGGAGGTCCAGGTCGCGCCGATGCTCGCGGTCGCCAGCATCGCGATCACCGCCTCGGGCACATTCGGCAGGTAACCGGCGACGCGATCGCCGGACCCAACCCCCGATGTTCGCAGGCCATCGGCGACACGCGCGACTTCGCTGCGTAGTTCCTGCCAGCTCAACTCGCGGCGCGCGCCACGTTCATTGCGGAATACCAGCGCCGCCTCGCGATCCGGGCCGCGCAGCAGGTTTTCGGCGAAATTCAGTCGCGTGCCCGGAAACCAGCGCGCGCCCGGCATGCGATCGCCGTCGACGAGCACCGGGCCACTGCGTTCACCGATGACGTCCGCGAACTCATAAAGTCTTTCCCAGAACGCGGCCGGCTGCTCAATCGACCAGCGATGGAATTCCGTGTAATCGCCCACCGGTGCGCCGCGCGCACCCGCATAGGCCATGAAGCGTGTCAGGTTCGCGTCCGCGATGCGGAGTAATGAGGGCGTCCAGATCGGCTGCTCGGCGCTCATCTACAGATTCTGGTAGTTCGGGCCCGATCCACCCTCTGGTGTGGTCCAGGTGATGATGCCGTAGGGGTCCTTGATGTCGCAGGCTTTGCAATGCACGCAATTCGCGGCATTGATCTGCAACTGCCTGCCGCCCTTGCCGTCGTCCACCATCTCGTAGACGCCGGCCGGACAGAATCGCTCGCAGGGATTGCCGAATTCGGTGATGCAGCGCGTTGCGCAGATCGACGTGTCGGCGACCTTCAGGTGCACGGGCTGGCTCTCCTCATGCACATTGCCGGCATGGAACACCGCGCTGACGCGGTCGCGCGGCGGCAGGTCGCGCTCGCCCCAGTGGCGATTGGGCAGGTCTCCGTCGTCGAGCCGATGCAGCGCAAGGTGATTTTCCTTGTGCGACAACGTCCAGGGACTGTGGCCGCCGATGACGGTCTCGAATGCGGCATTCGCGAGGCCGAACCAGAGCCCGCGATGGAAACCCGGCTTGAAATTGCGCACGCGTTTCAGTTCGCGGCCGCCCTCGGAGGCGCGCCAGCGCGCATCGAAACCCTCCGTCCTACCGTGCTCGGCGAGATGTTCCGCAGCCAGCACGCCGCAGCGGATGGCCTGGTGCACACCCTTGATCTTTGGCACATTGAGTGTGCCCGCCGCATCGCCCACGATCATCAGTCCGGGCGCATCCATGTGCGGCAGCGATTGCCAGCCGCCGGCCGCAATCGTGCGTGCGCCGTAGGACAGGAGTTCGCCTCCCGCGAGCAGCCGTCGCACACGCGGATGATGCTTGAATTGCTGGAAGGCCTCGAAGGGCGCGAAACGCGGATCTTCGTAGTCGAGTCCGACGACATAGCCGACGTACACGCGATCCTGATCGAGGTGGTACACGAAGCTGCCGCCATAGGTGTGGCTGTCGACCGGCCAGCCGATCGTGTGCTGGATCAGGCCGGCCTCGGCGCGACCCGGCGGAAGTTGCCAGAGTTCCTTGAAGCCGAGACCGAATGTCTGGGGCGAACAGCCGGCATCGAGTTCGAGCTGCGCGACGATCTTTTTCGTAATGCTGCCGCGGCAGCCTTCGGCAAGGATCGTCGTTCCGGCGCGGATGTCGGCGCCCGCCGCGTAATTCGGGCCCGCTTTTCCATCCTTGCCGAGACCCATGTCGCCCAGACGGATGCCGGCGACCCGACCGTCCTCGATCAGCGCCTCGGCGGCCGAGAATCCCGGGAACACGTCCACGCCGAGCGCCTCAGCGCGCTGCGACATCCACGGCACGAGCAGGCCGAGTGAAAGGATGAAATTGCCGTGATTGTTCATCTGCGGCGGATTCGGCAGGCGGAAGCCCGACTTGCGAGTCAGGTACCAGAATTCGTCGCGCTTCGCCGGCACACAGATGCCCGGCGGCGACTTCCGCCATTCAGGCAGCAGCGCATCGAGTGCTGCGGGTTCCATGACGCAGCCCGAAAGCATGTGCGCGCCGATTGCCGACGCTTTCTCAAGCACACAGACGGACAAGGCCTGCTTCAGCTGCTTCAGGCGGATCGCAGTGGCGAGACCGGCCGGCCCGGCACCGACGATGACGACGTCGTATTCCATGACGTCGCGATCGGTCATGGCATGCTCACCCCCTGCAGCTGCGGCAATGCGCGGACGCTGTCGCCAAACGCCTTCAGGTCGCCGACGACGACGATCGTCATGCGCGCGGGCAGGATGTAGCGTCGCGCGATATCCGTCACCTGTTGCGGCGTCACGGCATACATGTTCGCGACCCAATGCGTCAGGAATTCCGGCGGCAGTCCGTGCAGGTCCATGAAAGCGAGCTGGCCCAGCACGCCATTTGGCGAGGAATTGCCGATTACGAATATTCCTGCGCGGTAGCGCTTGATCGCATCGAGTTCTTCCGCGGCCGGAGGCTCGTGCTGCAGGCGCTCGATCTCGCGGAAAATCTCGGTCAGTGCTTCAGACGTGTGCTCGGCGGTGATCTCTGCTGACATGACCCACAGCGCATTGCCGCGACGCGCGCTGATCGAGGAATCCGGCGAATAGCTGTAACCCTTGTCCTCGCGCAGGTTGGTCGTGATGCGTGAGCTGAAGGTCCCGCCCAGCAGGCTGTTGGTCAGCGTGGTCGGGAAGTAGAGCTCAGCCGCAGGATTGGGCACCGCCACCGCCATGCGCAGCGATGATTGCGGCGCGCCCGGTCGGTCGATCAGCTGCAGTTGCAGCATATCGCTCACCTTCGGCGGCAGGTCTGAAGGTGCCGCACCTTCACGCCAGTCCCCGAATGCACGGCGAAGCGCTGCCTCGAGTGCCGCGCGATCGTAGCGGCCGGCGACATACACATGTGTGCGCCGGGCGCCGAAATTGCGCTCATAGAAGCCGCGCACGGCGGCGATGTCATAGCGCTCTAGTTGTCCCGGCGCGGGCAGTACGTGCCCGAATGGATGATTTCCG
>JAENJD010000025.1 GCA_016844605.1 Steroidobacteraceae bacterium | reverse complement strand
GGTCTCGACGTCGAGGTCATTGGTCGGCTCGTCGAGCAGCAGCACATTGGCGCCGCTCTTCAGGAGCTTCGCGAGGTGCACGCGATTGCGTTCGCCGCCGGACAACTCGCCAATCTGCTGTTGCTGCTGGTTGCCGCGGAAATTGAAGCGGCCCACATAGCCGCGCGATGAGGTCTCGTAATTGCCGACCTTGATCATCTCGAGCCCGCCCGAGATTTCCTGCCAGACAGTCTTGCCGTCGTCGAGAATGTCGCGTGTCTGGTCGACGTGCGCGAGCTTGACGGTCGGCCCGATGCGGACGCTGCCCGCATCCGGCGGCTCCGTGCCGATCAGCATCCGGAACAAAGTGGTCTTGCCGGCGCCATTCGGTCCGATGATGCCGACGATGCCGCCGGGCGGCAGCCGGAATGACAGGCCGTCAAATAAAAGTCGGTCGCCATAGGCCTTGCGGAGCTTCTCGACTTCGATGACCAGATCGCCGAGTCGCGGGCCGGGCGGAATGTAAATCTCGTTGGTCTCGTTGCGAGCCTGGAATTCCACCGAGGACAACTCCTCGAACTGGCGCAAGCGGGCCTTGCTCTTGGCCTGGCGCGCCTTCGGATTCGCCCGCACCCATTCGAGCTCGTGGGCGAGCGTCCGGCGCAGTCCTTCCTGCTGCTTTTCCTCCTGCGCGAGTCGCTGCACCTTCTGCTCGAGCCACGAGGAGTAATTGCCCTGCCAGGGAATGCCGAAGCCACGATCGAGCTCGAGTATCCAGCCCGCGACATTGTCGAGAAAGTAACGATCATGCGTCACGCAGATCACGGTGCCCGGGTACTGCTCGAGGAATTTCTCGAGCCATGCGACCGATTCCGCGTCCAGGTGATTGGTCGGTTCATCGAGCAGCAGCATGTCGGGTTTCGACAGCAGCAGCCGGCACAGCGCAACGCGGCGCCGCTCGCCGCCGGAGAGCTGGCTGATCTTCGCCTCCCAGGGCGGCAGCCGCAGCGCATCGGCCGCGACGTCGAGCTGCCGTTCGAGGTTGTGTCCGTCGACGCTTGCGATAAACGCCTCGAGCTCGCCCTGTTCCTTCGCCAGACGATCGAAATCGGCGTCAGGCTCGCTGTAGGCGGTGTAGACCTGCTCGATGCGGGTGAGCGCGTCCTTCACCGGCTGCACGGCCTGCTCGACGATCATGCGTACATCACTTTCCTGATCGAGTTGCGGTTCCTGCGGCAACAGGCCGATCTTGATGCCGGGTTGCGGGCGTGCTTCACCTTCGATTTCCTGGTCGATGCCGGCCATGATCCGCAGCAATGTCGACTTGCCCGAGCCGTTGAGGCCCAGCACGCCGATTTTCGCGCCCGGGAAGAATGACAGGGAGATGTCGCGCAGGATGTGCCGCTTCGGCGGCACGACCTTGCCGACGCGAATCATCGTGTAGATGTACTGGGCCATGGTTCGATATCCGTCCGCGCTCGTCCGGGGGCGGCGGATTATCTGCGAAGCGCAGCCGTGCCGCCAGCGGGGAGCAAAGCGACGCTGTGCTAGGCTTCTGGCGGTTTCCTTGCATATGGCGGCGGCCTTGGCGAACACCGGCGGAACCGGCACCTGTATCGTCGTCGGCGAGCGCATCGCGCGCTATGCCTTCGGCGACGGCCATCCGTTCGGGTCCGACCGGCACGACGCGTTCACGCGCGAACTTTCGGCCGAGGGTCTCGACCGGCGGGTGCTGGCGCTCGCGCCGCGTGCTGCGACCCGCGGCGAACTCGAACTCTTCCACCTGCCGGCTTACATCGACCTGGTCCAGGCGCGCTCGCTGACCGGCGAGGGCTACCTGGATGCTGGCGACACGCCGGCGTTCAAGGGCGTCTACGAAGCTGCCTGCGACGTGGTCGGCGCGTCGCTGGTCGCGACCGAGGCGCTGATGAGCGGCCAGGCGCGGCGCGCATTCGTGCCGATCGCGGGCCTGCACCACGCCTCGCGCGGTCATGCCGCCGGCTTCTGCGTCTTCAACGATTGCGGTGTCGTCGTCGAGCACCTGAAGAGGGCGCATGGCGTCGAGCGGATCGCGTATGTCGACATCGATGCGCATCATGGCGATGGCGTGTATTACTCATTCGAGGACGATCCGGCGCTGATATTCGCGGACCTGCACGAAGACGGGCGCTACCTTTACCCGGGCACCGGAGCGAGCGAGGAGTCGGGCACCGGATCGGCCCGCGGAACGAAGCTGAACCTGCCATTGCCGCCCGGTGCCGGTGATCGCGAATTTCTCGAAGCCTGGGCATCCGTCGAAGCGCATCTGGAGCGCCATCGGCCGCAATTCGTGATCTTCCAGTGCGGGGCTGACAGTCTCGAAGGTGATCCGATCACACACCTGCGCCTGACAGAGGAAGCACATGCGCATGCAGCAATGCGGCTGTGCCAGATTGCCGACCGGTTTGCATCGGGGCGGATACTCGGTGTCGGCGGCGGCGGCTACAATCGGCGCAATCTCGCGCGCGCGTGGACCAGGGTCGTACGGGCATTCGTCGAGGCGGCGTAGGCGGCCGGCTTTCGGTTAAACTGCGCGGCCACCATGTTCAGCCCCGACATGAAAATCCAGGGATTTGATCCCGAACTCGCCGCTGCGATCGGCGCCGAGCGCCTGCGCCAGGAGCAGCACCTGGAGCTCATCGCATCCGAAAACTATGCAAGTCCGCGCGTCATGGAGGCGCAGGGCACGGTACTGACCAACAAGTACGCCGAGGGCTATCCCGGCAAGCGCTATTACGGCGGCTGCGAGAATGTGGACATCGCGGAGCAGCTGGCGATCGATCGCGCGAAGAAACTCTTTGGGGCCGCATACGCCAATGTTCAGCCGCATTCCGGCTCACAGGCGAATGCCGCGGTTTACCTGACACTGCTGAAACCCGGCGACACGCTGCTGGGCATGAGTCTCGACCACGGCGGGCACCTCACGCACGGGGCCAAGGTCAATTTCTCCGGCAAGCTGTTCAATGCCGTGCAGTACGGGCTCGATCCGGCCACCGGCGAGATCGACTATGAGAGCGTGCAGCGCCTGGCACTGGAGCATCGCCCGAGGATGATTCTCGCGGGCTTCTCGGCCTATTCACGAATCGTCGACTGGCAGCGCTTTCGCAGCATTGCCGACTCGGTCGGGGCCTGGTTTGTCGTCGACATGGCGCACGTCGCAGGCCTCGTCGCTGCGGGCATCTACCCGAATCCGGTGCCGGTCGCGGACGTGGTCACGACCACGACGCACAAGACGCTGCGTGGACCGCGTGGCGGCCTGATCCTGGCGCGCGAGCATGCGGATCTGCACAAGAAGCTCAATTCCATGATCTTCCCGGGCACGCAGGGTGGCCCGCTGATGCACGTCATCGCGGCCAAGGCGGTGGCGTTCCTCGAGGCGCTTTCCCCCGATTTCGCGGTGTACCAACGGCAGGTCGTCGCCAATGCGCAGTCAATGGCGGCCGAACTCATCAGGCGCGGTTACCGCATCGTGTCAGGCGGCACCGACAATCACCTGTTCCTGCTCGACCTGATCGGTCGCACCTACACTGGAAAAGATGCCGATGCGGCGCTGGGCCGCGCCCACATGACCGTCAACAAGAATGCCGTGCCGAATGACCCGCGGCCGCCGTTCGTCACCAGCGGCCTCAGGATCGGCACGCCCGCGATCACGACGCGCGGATTGGGTCTCGAGGAGTCGCGGCAGGTCGGCTCATGGATTGCGGACGTGCTGGACGGGATGGGCGACGAATCTGTGGTGAAGCGCGTGCGCGCCCAGGTGCTCGCACTCTGCGGGCGCTTTCCCGTTTACGGCTGAGCGCGCAACCGGAGGGCGGCAGTGCACTGCCCATTCTGCAATCACGAAGACACGAAGGTGACCGACTCGCGGCTCGCGGGTGAGGGCCACCAGATCCGCCGCCGGCGCGAGTGCCTCGCCTGCGGTGAGCGATTCACGACATTTGAGACCGCGGAGCTGGTACTCCCGCAGGTCGTCAAGAATGACCAGACGCGGCAGCCATTCGACGAGGGCAAGCTGCGCGCGGGAATCATGAAAGCTTTCGAGAAAAGACCGATTCCGCGCGATGACGTCGAATTGGCCATCGAGCGGATCTGCCACCGGCTGCGCGTGCTGGGCGAGCGCGAGGTCCCGTCGCGGGCGATCGGCGAATTCGTCATGGAGGAATTGCGCCAACTCGATGAGGTTGCCTACGTGCGCTATGCGTCGGTCTATCACCGCTTCGAGGATGCCGACGCATTCCGCGCGGAAGTCGAGCAGCTGGGCCAGCGACAGCGGCAGGATCCGGCAACCGGCCAGATGTCATTGTTGCCGGCCCGGGGGCGCGAGACCCGGAACAAGTGATGAATGCTCGCGACGGGCTGGACACGCGGCACATGACCAGGGCGCTGGAACTGGCCGGTCGTGGCCTCTGGACCACGGATCCGAATCCGCGGGTCGGCTGTGTCATCGCCGATGGCGAGCGTGTGATCGCCGAGGGCTGGCATGATCGGCCCGGTGGCCCGCATGCAGAAGCCGTCGCACTTGGCCTTGCCGGTGTCGCGGCGCGCGGGGCCACTGCGTACGTGACGCTCGAGCCTTGTTGCCATCACGGGCGGACGCCGCCCTGCGCAGATGCGCTGATCACGGCAGGCCTGCGGCGTGTCTGCTATGCAATCCGCGATCCAAATCCGCGCGTGAGCGGTGGTGGCGCTGCGCGTCTTGCCGCTGCCGGCATCGAAGTGACGAGCGGCCAGCTCGCGGCGGAGGCCAGGTCGCTCAATGCCGGCTTCCTGTCGCGCATGGAGCGCGGGCGGCCCTGGGTCCGCGTCAAGCTTGCCGCAAGTCTCGACGGTCGCACGGCGCTCGCAGATGGTCAGAGCCGGTGGATTACCGGCGAAACCGCGCGCGCCGATGTGCAGCGCCTGCGTGCCAGATCCTCGGCCGTGATGACAGGATCGGCAACGGTAATCGCCGATGATCCGCGGCTCGACCTGCGCCTGCCGGAGGCGACGCGACAGCCGTTGCGGGTCGTGCTGGACACGCGGCTGCGGATTTCTCCGACGGCGCGCATTGTTGCGCCACCGGGCAGGTTGCTGGTGTTGACCGCCAGCAACGATACGGCGCGCCGCAGCGCGCTTGAAGCGGCCGGTGCCGTTGTCGAGCGCATTCCCGCAGGACCGGAGGGCCTGGATCTGGCGGCGGTAATGCAGCACCTGGCCGGCCTTGAAGTCAATGAGCTGCAGGTCGAGGGCGGCTCGACGCTGGCCGGGGCGCTGCTCAGCGCGGGATGGGTGGATGAAATGGTGCTCTACATCGCGCCAACATTACTCGGTGCGGATGCCAGGCCGCTGGCCTCGCTGCCACGCATTGCATCGATGGCGGAGCGCATGGAGCTTTCGATCTCCGACCTGTGTCGCGTTGGCCGGGACCTGCGTATCACGCTGCACCCGGCCGGGGCCTGACGGGGCACTGCCGTGTTCACGGGCATTGTCAGGGCGATCGGACGTGTTGTCTCCGCGACCAGCGCGGAGGGTGCACTGAGGCTTGCCATCGACACCGGCGGTCTCGATACGGGTGCCTGGCATGCCGGCGACAGCATCTGCCTGGCCGGCGTGTGCCTGACGGCGGAACACTGCGAGGCGGGGCGGTTCACTGCCTGCGCTTCGCGTGAAACGCTTGCGCACACGACACTCGGGTCGCTGGTGCGCGGAGTTGCGGTCAATATTGAACCGGCGATTGTCATGGGCGGGGCGCTGGGCGGCCATTTCGTGACCGGTCATGTGGACGGCGTGGCGCGGGTCGTCGCAGCCCGCGAGGACGCGGGTTCGCTGCAACTCTCGATCGAGGCGCCGCCGATGTGCGCGCACTTGCTGGCGCCAAAGGGTTCGGTGACCATCGATGGTGTCAGCCTGACCGTCAATCGGGTGAATGGCAGCACCTTCGAAGTAAACATCGTGCCGCATACGAGGGCGGTCACGACGCTTGGAACGCTCGCGTCCGGCGCAATGGTCAATTTCGAGGCAGACATCCTGGCCCGCCATCTCGAGCGTCTGCTCGATGCACAATGGCGGCAATGAACACGATCGAAGAACTGCTGGAGGAGCTGCGCGCCGGCCGCATGGTCATCGTCATGGACGACGAGGACCGGGAGAACGAAGGCGACCTTGTCATGGCGGCCGCCTGCGCGCGGCCGCAGGACATCAATTTCATGGCGCGATACGGACGCGGCCTGATCTGCCTGACGCTGACCCGCGAGCGTTGTCATGAGCTGCGCCTGTCGCTGATGGTCAGTAACGCCACCGATCGTCATGGCACCAGCTTCACGGTCAGCATCGAGGCTGCGGAGGGCGTCACGACCGGAATCTCGGCCCATGATCGCGCGCACACCGTGCGCACCGCGGTGGCGCCCGGCGCGCGCCCCGAGCATCTGCGCCAACCTGGGCACGTGTTTCCGCTGATGGCGCGACCGGGCGGTGTGCTGATACGCGCCGGGCACACCGAGGCCGGCTGCGACCTCGCAAGACTCGCCGGCTTCGAGCCGGCCGCGGTGATTGTCGAAGTCCTCAATGAAGACGGCTCGATGGCGCGCCGCCCAGACCTCGAGCAATTCGCCGCGGCCCATGGACTGAGGATCGGCACGATCGCCGACCTGATCCGCTACCGACTGAAGAACGAGAGCTCGATCAGGCGGATTTCGGACCAGCCGGTCGAGACTGAATTCGGGCCGTTTCGGATGTGCTGGTACGAGGATCTCGTGCACGGCGCATTGCACGTCGCCCTGGTGCGCGGTGCGCCCGGCAGATCGCAGCCGCCGCTGGTGCGGGTCCACCTGCACGACACGCTGCGGGACGATCTCGGGCTGCAGCCGGCGAATGCGGGCTGGACACTGCGTGCGGCGCTGGCGCGGATAGCCCGCGAGGAGCATGGCGTCGTCGTCGTCCTGCGCGAGCGCGAAAGTCCGCCGGAAATCATCGAGGCTATCCGCGCCCCCGACCGCACCGCGGCGAGCCTGGAGCCGCGCAACGAGCAGGGATCCGTGCTGCGTACCCATGGCATCGGCGCACAGATCCTGCGCGACCTCGGCGTTTCGCACATGCGCGTGCTTTCGGCGCCGAAGCAGTTGCAGGGAATCGCCGCTTTCGGCCTCGAGATCACGGGTTACGAGGACTGACGGCCACTGCGACGGCGGTATACTGCGCCGATGGACAAGCTGCACGTCATCGAGGGCGATCTGCAGGCGCGCGACCTGAGATTCACGATCGTCGCGGCCCGCTTCAACGACCTCGTCGTCGAGGGATTGATCGACGGCGCCGTGAATGCGCTCAGGAGTCATGGTGCCGCAAGCGCGCAGCTCGAACTCGTGCGGGTCCCCGGCGCCTTCGACCTGCCGCTGGTGGTGCGCGCGATCGCGGAGTCGGGCCGCGCAGACGCCATCATTGCGCTCGGTGCCGTGATCCGCGGCGAGACCGCGCATTTCGAACATATTGCAGGCGAGTGCGCCTCGGGACTGGCGCGTGTCTCGAGCGACACGGGCGTGCCGGTTACGTTTGGTGTCCTGACGACGGACACGGTCGAGCAGGCGGCAGACCGGGCTGGCGGCAAGGTCGGCAACCGCGGCGCCGACGCCGCCCAGGCGGCAATCTGTCTCGCCACGCTGCTGAAAAAACTCGGGCAGCCGCCGTGACGACGAGGACCGACAATTCCGCGCGGGCGCGCAGCGCCGCGCGCAAACTGCTGATTCAGGCGCTCTATCAACGGCAGATGGGTGCCCAGCCCTGGCAGGAGCTGCACCGCCAGTACTGCGCCGATCCGACATTCGAGCGCGCGGATCCCGAGTTCTTCCGCCTGGCACTTGCCGCCGTCTGCGACGATTCGGCGCAGCTGGACGACGAGCTGCGTCATCATTCCGACATCGATCCTGCGCGGCTCGATCCCGTCGAACACGCGGTCCTCTATCTGGGACTCTGGGAGCTGATGACGCGTCCCGACATTCCATACCGGGTCGTCATCAACGAGGCGGTCGAGCTCGCCAAACGCTTTGGCG
Source organism: Steroidobacteraceae bacterium (assembly GCA_016844605.1). Classification (GTDB taxonomy): domain Bacteria; phylum Pseudomonadota; class Gammaproteobacteria; order Steroidobacterales; family Steroidobacteraceae; genus SCUD01. The sequence continues at coordinate 13,852 of JAENJD010000025.1, read as the reverse complement.
CGACCGATGGACATCGTTACGTGAATGCCGTGCTGGACAAGGCATCGCGCATTCATCGCGGCGCAGAGCGAGGCGAGGTCGCCTGATCAGCATCGGCGCATCAGCGGTTGCCCGGCATGCCACCCGGTGAGTTCGAACTGATCGAGCGCTACTTCACGGGTCGTGGCGCCGTGCGTGACGACGTAAGGCTCTCTGTCGGCGACGACGCCGCGATCGTCAAGCCCAAGCCCGGCGCCGAACTCGTGCTCGCCCTCGATACGATCGTGGCCGACGTGCATTTTCCGGCCGATACCGGTGCACGATTCGTCGGCCACCGTGCGCTCGCGGTAAATCTCAGCGATCTCGCCGCGATGGGCGCGGAACCAGCCTGGGCACTGCTCGGCCTGACCGTTCCCGCGGCCGATGAATCCTGGCTCGCGGGCTTCGCAGCCGGATTCGACGAGCTTGCGCGACGATTCGGTGTCGCCCTGGTCGGTGGCGACACGACGCGAGGCCCGCTCGCAGCCACTGTAACGGTCGGTGGCTGGGTGCCGGCCGGCGAAGCCTTGACACGCTCGGGCGCAAAGCCCGGTGACGACCTGTGGGTCAGCGGAACGACCGGGGATGCCGGCGCTGGTCTCGCGATCCTGCAGACCAGGCTCACAGCCGGCGGCGCGATCCGCGAGGAGCTGCTGCAGAAATTCCTGCTGCCGGAGCCGCGCGTGGGCCTCGGCAGGTCATTGCGTGGAATCGCGGGCGCCTGCATCGACATCTCCGACGGAATGGCGGGTGATCTTGCGAAGCTTTGCCGTGCAAGCGGGGTGGGCGCCAGGCTCGATTGCACGCGGCTGCCGCGCTCCCCGCAATTGCTGGAATGCGCCGGGGAAGTGGCTTCAATGCGGTTCGCACTGACGGCCGGCGACGACTACGAATTGCTGTTCACGGCGCCGCGCGCATCCAGGCGCCGCATCGAGGAGCTCGCTGCGGCAACACCCGTCAGCCTCATCGGCGAAATCACCGCAGCGCCCGGCATTCATCTGCAGGGCGTCGGGCTCGAGCGAGACCTCGTTCACGGTTTCGACCACTTCACGGACTGACCCCATGGCCCCCGGTGAAGCGCGACCCGCTTCACGGTTCCGCCCGGTTTGACGAAATATCCTCTCGCGGCGACTGGTGGTTCTTGCCCGTCGCGCATTCCTGGAGGAGCCGGTCATCGCAACCGCAACAGTGCCAACGCTACGCGGACCAACGACCGGTGAGCCCGTCATTGGCGAACGCATCGGCAAGTACGATGTGATCCGTGAAGTCGGCCGTGGGTCGACCGGCACGGTCTATCTCTCGCACGACCCGTACTACGGCCGCGACGTCGCGATCAAGGCCTATCGCGTGATCGGTGACGACGATCCGGTGCGCGCAAAAGTCGCACGCAAGATGTTCATGTCCGAGGCACACATGGTCGGGATGCTGCAGCACCCGAACATCATGCCGATCTACGACGCAGGCGAGGAGGGTGGCTTCTACTACGTCGTGACCGAATTCATCCATGGCGCCAGGACGCTCGCGGCCTATACGCGCCCCGACAACCTGCTGCCCGTGGACGACGTGCTGGCACTGACTTTCAAGTGCGCCAAGGCACTTCACTACGCGCATTCACGCGGTGTCATCCACCGCGACATCAAGCCCAGCAACCTGATGCTGACGACGGACAGCGATCTGAGGCTGATCGACTTCGGTATCGCGCTGCACTCGGACGCCGATATCTCGCGGATCGAGGGCATTGCGGGCAGCCCGAGCTACATGTCGCCAGAACAGGTCCAGTCGCTGGAACTGACGAACCGCTCCGACCTGTACTCGCTTGGCGCTGTGTTGTACGAATTGCTGACCGGGACCCGGCCATTTCGGGCCGGCTCGCTGGCCAAGCTGCTGCACCAGATCGTCTATGCGACACCGGCGCCAATGCTGGGAATCCGCCCGGACCTGCCGCCCGACATCGAAACGGTCGTCGCGACCGTGATGGACAAGGATCCCGCGAAGCGTTATGCGAATGGGGCCGAGTTCGCGGCCGCCATGGCGCGGGTGCACGCGCAACTGCGCGCGCAGTCGGACCGCATCGATCGCCAGGAACATTTCGCGTTGCTGCGCCGGCTGAAGTTCTTCCACGATTTCTCGTCGGCCGAGATCTGGGAAGTGCTGCGTTCGGGAAGCTGGGACAGCCATGCCCGCGGCGATGAGATCGTCCGGGCGGGCGGTATCGACGATCGCTTTTACGTGATCGTATCCGGACGCTGTTCGGTGGAGCGCGAGGGGCTCAAGGTTGGCCGCCTCGAAGCCGGCGACTGCTTCGGCGAGACGAGTTACCTGCGCGGCGCCAAGCGCCAGGCGGCCGTCGTGGCCGATGAGGAAGTCACGATTCTGCGGGTCAGCGCGACGCTGCTCGAGCAGGCCTCATCGGCGTGCCAGCTGCGCTTCAACAAGGTGTTTCTCAGGACGCTGATCTCGCGGCTTCAGGGCGGCGACACGCGGGTCGCGAGCTGATTCAAGCGTCCCGCTGATCCTTGTCGCGCTCGATACGCGCGTACGCGGAATGATTGTGGATCGACTCGAAATTCTCCGATTCGACCACGTAAGCGCGAACACGTTCATCAACATTGAGCTTCAACGCGACGTCGCGGACGATGTCTTCGACGAATTTCGGATTGTCGTAGGCGCGCTCGGTCACGTATTTTTCGTCGGGCCGCTTCAGGATGCCGTAGAGTTCGCAGCTCGCCTCCCGTTCCGCGATGTCGATCAATTCCTCGATCCAGACATGCTCGACGATGCGTGCCGCGATGGTCACGTGCGAACGCTGGTTGTGCGCGCCGTAATCCGAGATCTTCTTCGAGCAGGGGCAAAGGCTCGTGACCGGCACGACCACCTTCAGCCAGGTCTCGGTGCGGCCATTCTTGAGCTCCGCGGCGAGTGTCGCGCGGTAGTCGAGCAGACTTTCGACGCCCGAAACCGGGGCCTTTTTCATCACGAAGTACTGGAATGTCATTTCCAGGTGGCCGCCATCGGAATCGAGGCGCGCGGTCATTTGCGCAAGCATGTCGGCGAACGACTCGACCGAGATTTCACGCTCATGCTCGTTCAGGATCTCGACGAATCGCGACATGTGCGTGCCCTTGAAGTCGTGTGGCAGGGCGACGTACATGTTGAAATTCGCGATTGTGTGCTGTTCGCCGCGTGAGCGGTCTTTCACGCGCACCGGATGGTAAATGTCCTTGATGCCGACGCGGTTGATCGGCATCCGGCGCGTGTCGGCACGGCCTTGCACGTCATCGATGACCGCAGTGACCGCGGTAGCCGCCGTTTTTGCATTCATCAGTGGTGTCCGTCCCGGGCAGGACCCGGTCCGCCGGTCAGATTGGAAATCATACCATATCGGTCCTGATTAGCCCGCCGGCACCGCACGGCTCATGCCGGGCCGGCGCCAGAAGCGATCGATCGCCGTCCTGATCGATGCGCCGTCGAGTCCCGCAGTCACCAGATTATCCTCGCGCGAGCCGTGCTCGACGAAACCGTCGGGCACTCCGATCTGCAACACCGGGATGCCGCATTCGATCCGCTGCAGGAATTCCAGGACCGCTGAACCGGCACCGCCGGCGATGACATTCTCTTCGAGCGTGACGATTGCGCGGTGGTCCGCGGCGATCGACGCGATCAGGGCCTCGTCCAGCGGCTTCACGAATCGCATGTTGACCAGCGTCGCGTCGAGGGCCTCGGCCGCGGCGGCTGCCGGCGTCACCATCGAGCCGAACGCGAGCAATGCGAGCCCGCTGCTTCCACGGCGCCGCGTTTCCGCACGTCCCAGTGGCAGCGCCTGCATCGTGCTCTCGACGGCCGCGCCGGGCCCGCGACCGCGCGGGTAACGAACTGCCGCCGGTTGATCCTGGCTGGCCGCCGTGTACAGCATCTGCCGGCATTCATTCTCGTCGGCCGGTGCCATCACCACGAGATTCGGTATGCAGCGCAGGTATGACAGGTCGAATACGCCCTGGTGGGTTGCGCCATCGCCTCCCACGAGCCCCGCGCGGTCGATCGCGAAAACCACTGGCAGGCGCTGCAGCGCCACGTCGTGGATCAGCTGGTCGTAGGCGCGCTGCAGGAATGTCGAGTAGATCGCAACGACCGGTCGCAAGCCGTCGCAGGCGAGGCCGGCCGCCAGGGTCACGGCATGCTGCTCGGCGATCGCGACGTCGAAGTAGCGATCCGGAAAGCGTTTTTCGAATTCAACCAGGCCCGATCCTTCACGCATGGCCGGTGTGATCGCAACGATGCGCGGATCCAGCTCCGCGATGTCGCAGAGCCACTGGCCGAAGACCTGCGAGTAGGTCGGGCCGCTGGCCTGCTCCTTGAAAAGCGTGCCGCTCGCCGGATCGTAGGGACCGGGGCCGTGCCACTTGATCGGGTCGGCTTCCGCCGGTGCGTAGCCCTTGCCCTTCTGGGTTACGACGTGCAGCAACTGCGGCCCGGGCAGCAGGCGCATGTTTCGAAGCGTCGCGACCAGCGTGCTGACGTCATGCCCGTCAACCGGCCCGATGTAGTTGAACCCCATCTCCTCGAACAATGTGCCGGGCAGCACCATGCCCTTCGCATGAACCTCGGAGCGGCGCGCCAGTTCCCATGCGGCCGGCATCGAGCGCAGCACCTTCTTCGAGCCCTCGCGCAGGTGCGAGTACATGCGACCCGACAGCAGCCGCGCAAAATACTGGGACAGGGCGCCGACATTCTCGGAAATTGACATGTCGTTGTCGTTCAGCACGACCAGCAGGTCCACGTCGAGGCTGCCGGCATGATTCAGCGCCTCCCAGGCGAGTCCCGCGCTCATGGCGCCGTCACCAATAATGGCGACAACGCGGCGATCACTGCCGGCCTTGCGGTTTGCGATCGCCATGCCGAGTGCAGCACTGATCGAGGTGCCCGCATGGCCGACGCCGAAACTGTCGTAAACACTTTCGGCGCGGGACGGGAAGGGCGCGAGCCCGCCGCGCTGCTTGATGCTGCCGAGCCGCCGGCGACGCCCGGTCAGCACCTTGTGGGGATAAGCCTGGTGGCCGACGTCCCAGACCAGCCGGTCGAAAGGCGTGTCGAAGACGTAATGCAGGGCGACCGCGAGTTCCACCGTGCCGAGCCCGGCCGCCAGGTGCCCGCCCATCGGGCCGACCGTGTGGATCAGGAACTCACGCAATTCCGCGGCGAGCGGCGCGAGGTCGTCCTGGACCAGCGCACGCAGGTCGGCGGGGGACTCAATCGAGTCCAGGAGCCCGGCCGGTTTCTCCTCGGTCATGCCGGCAGTGTACTGGAGGCACTGCGAGCGGCATAAGGCCCGCGCGGATGCCTAGCGGCTGCGCTCGGCGAGCTCGGCAGCGAATTCGCGCAGCTGTCCGGCCTCCGCTCCAAAACCGGCCAAGGCCTCAATGCCCTCGCGGGCAAGTTCCGCGGCGCGTTCGCGCGCAGCGGCGATTCCCACAATTGCGGGATAAGTCGGCTTGGCACGCTGCGCGTCGGCGCCGCCGGCCTTGCCGGTGAGCGCCGGGTCGCCCAGCACATCCAGCAGGTCATCGACGATCTGGAATGACAGGCCGACCGCCGTGCCATAGCGATCCAGCGCCTGGTACCGCGGCGCCGAAAGCGAGGGCGCCGCGCCTGCCGCAATCAGCACCGCGGCGCGGATCAGGGCGCCGGTCTTGCGCGTGTGCATTTCCTCGATCTGGTCGCGTTCGAGGCGCCTGCCCACGGCGGCGAGATCCATCGCCTGGCCACCGGCCATGCCCTGCGTGCCGCTTGCATGCGCCAGCGTGCGGATCATTTCGAGGCGCTGTGCCGGGTCCACGGACAGTGATGAATCGTCCGCCAGGATTTCGAATGCCAGTACCTGCAGTGCGTCGCCGGCAAGGATCGCGGTCGCTTCGTCAAAAGCGCGATGCGTGGTCGGGCGGCCGCGGCGCAGGTCGTCGTCATCCATGGACGGCAGGTCGTCGTGCACGAGTGAGTAGGCGTGGATCAGTTCAACGGCCGCTGCGGGTCCATCGAGTGCCGCGGGCGGCAGGCCGACAGCGACGCCCGTCGCATAAACCAGCACCGGCCGGATGCGCTTGCCCGGCCCGAGCGCTGCGTAGCGCATCGCCTGGTGCAGCCGGGCAGGGGGCGAGTCGCTGCCAGGCAGAAAGCGCTCGAGTACGCCCTCGACGCGCTCGCGGTACTGCGATTGCCAGGAGATCGTTGTTGCGGCCTCGACGGACATCGAGCGACTGCTCAGTCCGCGGCGGGCGGTACGAATGGCTCGATCGTTTCCCCATCCGGACCGCGGCTCAGGATGCTGATCTTCTGTTCCGCCTGGCGCAGCGCCTTCTGGCAGTTGCGTGTCAGTTCGACGCCGCGTTCGAACTGGCGCAAGGATTCCTCGAGCGATAATTCTCCCTGTTCGAGGCGTTCGACGATTTGTTCGAGTTCGGCAAGCGCCGCCTCGAAGTCGGGGGTCGTGGATTTCTGTCGGGTCAAGGGATGCCGCCTTGCAGGGCAGGTGGGGCGGGTACGTTACACAGCCGCTGCGCAATGGGTCAACGCGAGTGTTAGAATCTGTCTAAACCGATGGCAGATGGCCAGGACAGCCGAGGAGGCAATCGTGAACCTGAAGGGCAGCAAGACGGAAGGCAATCTGAAGGCGGCCTTCGCCGGCGAGTCGCAGGCGAATCGTCGCTATCTTTATTTCGCGCAGAAAGCGGACGTCGAGGGTTACAACGACGTGGCGGCGGTGTTTCGTTCGACCGCTGAAGGCGAGACTGGCCACGCGCACGGCCATCTCGAATACCTCGAACAGGTCGGTGATCCGGCAACGGGCCTGCCGATCGGCCCCACTTCGGACAATCTGAAGGCGGCCATCGCCGGCGAGACGCACGAATATACGGACATGTATCCGGGCATGGCGAAGAGTGCCCGCGACGAGGGCTTCCACGAGATCGCCGACTGGTTCGAGACGCTCGCCAAGGCCGAGCGTTCGCACGCCAACCGCTTCCAGAAAGCGCTGGACCAGCTCAACTGAGCTGGACCAGCGATCGCATGCGCCCGTGAGCGAACGGGAGACCAGCGGCCGCCGGGAAGGCAGTCTCGAGGCGCCGACCCGGCATGCGCTCGACTGGGGCGGCGCGGAATTCTGGGATCACGACTCGCTCACGCGCGAGCTTGAGCGCGTCTTCGACATCTGCCACGGATGTCGCCGCTGCTTCAGTCTCTGCAATTCATTCCCGGTCCTGTTCGATCGCATCGACCAGTCGGCGACCGGCGATCTCGCGTCGGTTCCGAAGAAGGCCTACTGGGAAGTCGTGGATCACTGCTATCTCTGCGACATGTGCTACATGACCAAGTGTCCCTATGTGCCGCCGCACGAGTGGAATGTCGATTTCCCGCACCTGATGCTGCGCGCCAAGGCCGTGCGCTTTCGCGAGCAGGGCGCCGGTGTGCGCGACCGGCTGCTGTCGTCCACCGATATGGTCGGCAGGATCGCGGGAATTCCGGTGGTCAGCGAGTTCGTCAACGCGGCCAATCGCAGCCGGCTGGGGCGTCGCATCCTGGATCACACGCTCGGCGTGCATCCCGAGGCAAGGCTGCCGGAGTACCACAGCACGAGCTTTCGCAAGCGCGAGGCCCGGCGGACTGCGCCTGCGCTGACGCCCCAGCCGACCTCCAGGACCACCGGCAAGGTCGCGCTCTTCACGACCTGCTACTGCAACCGCAACGAACCGGACATCCTCACCGACCTGGTCGCGGTCCTGGAGCACAACGGGATCCCGGTCGCGATGGCGGACCACGAGCGCTGCTGCGGGATGCCGAAGCTTGAACTCGGCGACCTGGCGGCCGTTGCGGTCCTGAAGGAGCAGAACATCCCTGCTCTCGCCGCGCTCGTCGCATCGGGTCACGACATCCTCGCGCCTGTGCCGTCCTGCGTGCTGATGTTCAAGCGCGAGCTGCCATTGATGTTCCCGGATGACCCGGATGTCAGGCGGGTCGCGGAGGCGACCTTCGATCCATTCGAATACCTCATGCTGCGACACGCCGAGAGCCGGCTTGCCATGGATTTCCGCTCGAGCCTGGGCAAGGTGGCCTATCACGTGCCCTGCCACCTGCGAGTGCAGAACATCGGCCTGAAGACCCGCGATGTGCTCGGCCTGGTGCCGGGAACGACACTCACGACCATCGAGCGCTGCTCCGGTCATGACGGCACCTACGCCGTAAAGAGCGAATTCCATGCCGTCTCCATAAAAATTGCGCGCCCGGTCGTGCAGCGGGTCGAGACCGCGGCGGCTGATCACTTTGCGAGTGATTGCCCGATGGCAGGCCACCAGATCGGGGCCGGTCTCGGCAATGGGCCCGCGCCCGAGCACCCGATCCGCCTGTTGCGAAAAGCCTATGGCATCTGAGGAGGGTGGCCTGGGCCGTGCGAGCACCGGTGCGCTGAATGAAGCGGACCTGATGAGTCTCGAGCAGTACGCGAGGAGTCGCGAGGCATTTCGTGCAAGCGTCATCGCGCACAAGCGTGCGCGCACCGTGGCGGTCGGGCCCAACATGACCTGGGTCTTTGAGGATCGCCTGACGATCCAGTACCAGGTCCAGGAAATGCTGCGCATCGAGCGCATATTCGAGCCGCGCGGCATCCGCGAGGAGCTCGATTCCTACAATCCGCTGATCCCCGATGGCAGCAACTGGAAGGCGACCATGATGATCGAGTACCCCGATCCCCAGGAGCGCGGGGTCGCGCTTGCCGGCCTGCGCGGGGTCGAGGATCAATGCTATGTCGCGGTCGCGGGCTTTGGCCGCGTGCGCGCAATCGCGGACGAAGATCTCGTGCGCGAGAACGAGCAGAAGACTTCGGCCGTGCACTGGCTGCGCTTCGAGCTGACACCAGCCATGCGCGAAGCGATCCGCCATGGCTCTGCGATCACGGCCGGCACCGACCATCCCGCATACCGTCACGAGACTCAGCTCCCGGCGGAATCCGCCCTGGCGCTTGGCCGCGATCTAAGCTGATAGCGCTGCGCTCTCCAGCATCCGCGGCTGCTAGAATCGCCGCGCCGGCGGTGCCTGTGCGCCGCGCCATGCGCAGGTCGGAATGAGCCAGTCGTACAACGCTGCGGACATCGAGGTCCTGACGGGTCTCGAACCGGTTCGACGCCGGCCGGGCATGTACACGGACACCCGCAATCCGAATCACCTCGTGCACGAGGTCGTCGACAACAGCGTCGACGAGGCGCTCGGCGGGCACTGCAGGAATATCTCGGTCGTCGCGCACGACGACGGTTCGGTGTCGGTCGACGATGACGGCCGCGGCATGCCGGTCGACATCCATCCCAAGGAAAAAGTCAGTGGCGTCGAACTGATCCTGACGCGACTGCACGCCGGCGGGAAATTCTCGGGCCGAAGCTATGAGTCGGCCGGTGGACTGCATGGTGTCGGCGTGTCGATCGTCAACGCCCTGTCGAAGCACCTCGAGTGCAACGTGCGCCGCGATGGCAAGGAATGGAATATCGGGTTCAGGGACGGCAAGGTGGTCTCAAAACTCGAAATCGTCGGCCCCGCCAAGCGCGGCCAGACCGGCACGACGGTGCGGTTCTGGCCGGACCCCGGATTCTTCGACTCGCCGGGTTTCTCCGTGCCGCGGCTCAAGCACGTGCTGAAGGCCAAGGCCGTTCTATGCCCTGGATTGCGCGTCCGGCTTTCGGTCGAGGCGACCGGTGAATCCGAGGAATGGTTCTTTACCGGCAATCTGGGCGAGTACCTGATCGAACAGCTGGGCGGCGACGCGCGGCTGCCGGACGAGCCATTCACCGGTCATTTCAAGGGCGGGCATGAGGTTGCCGACTGGGCGTTCTGCTGGGCGCCCGACCGGGACGAATCCATCGCCGAGAGTTACGTCAACCTGATACCGACGCCACAGGGCGGCACGCACGTGAATGGACTCCGGGCCGGCGCGACCGATGCCGTGCGTGAGTTCTGCGAGTTCCGCAATCTCGTGCCGCGCGGCCTGAAGCTGGCGCCTGAAGACGTCTGGCAGAGTGTCGCATTCGTGCTGTCCGTGCGGATGCAGAACCCGCAGTTCGCCGGGCAGATCAAGGAAAAACTGTCATCGCGCGAATCCGCGGCGTTCGTTTCCGGTGTCGTCAAGGACGCATTCGCGCTGTGGCTGAACCAGCATCCGGAAGCCGGCGAGAAGATCGCGCAGTTCGCGATCGCAAATGCACTGGAACGCACCCGCGCGGCACAGCGGGTCACGCGCAAGCGGATCGTCAGCGGCCCGGCACTGCCCGGCAAGCTCGCTGACTGCACATTGCAGCAACCGGAGCGTTGCGAACTGTTCCTGGTCGAGGGCGATTCGGCCGGCGGCTCGGCGAAACAGGCGCGTGACCGTGAGTTTCAGGCGGTGATGCCGCTGCGCGGCAAAATACTGAATACCTGGGAAGTCGAGGCCATCGACATCCTGGCGTCGCAGGAAGTCCACGATATCGCGACGGCGCTCGGCGTGGATCCCGGTTCGATCGACCTGGCGGGATTGCGCTACCACAAGGTCTGCATCCTGGCGGATGCGGATTCCGACGGCGCGCACATCGCGACCCTGCTTTGCGCGCTGTTCCTCAGGCATTTCCGCGCGCTCGTGATCGCCGGGCACGTCTACGTCGCGATGCCGCCGCTGTTTCGCATCGACGTGGGCAAGAACCTCTTTTATGCGCTCGGCGAATACGAGAAGAATGGCATCCTCGACCGCATCCAGGCCGAGGGCCTGCGCGGCAAGCCGATGATCACGCGTTTCAAGGGACTCGGCGAGATGAGCCCGCTACAGCTGCGCGAGACGACGATGGCGCCTGAGACACGCAGGCTGGTTCAGCTGACGATCGATGCCAAGGATGACGCCGATCAGTTAATGGACATGCTGCTTGCGAAAAAGCGCGCTGCGGACCGGCGCGAGTGGCTCGAGAGCAAGGGCAACCTGGCGAGCACCTAGGGAACCTCCGATTTACTCCCGCATGGGCGCGACCGTGTGCGATGTTCGTCCCTGGCAAGAAGCGAGGAGCGATGTGTATCGCGATACATGAGCGACGAGCGACGCCGCCAGGGACGAACATCGCCCGGTCCCGGAGGGTGACGCGCGGGCATATTGATGTGACTGCCGCTCGCCTCGCCCATAGTCCGGGCTATGGGGCTTCGGCTCGCGCCTTGTCGCGCCACGGCGCGCGCGTAACGCGCCTCATGCGCGAGTAGATCGGAGGTTCCATATGCAGGACCAGCCACTGGACTTCGAAGGCATCGAGCGGCAGCCGCTCCGGACATTCACGGAGAAGGCGTACCTCGACTACTCGATGTACGTGATCCTCGATCGCGCCCTGCCGCAGCTGGCCGACGGGCTGAAGCCCGTCCAGCGCCGGATCATCTATGCGATGAGCGAGTTGAGCCTCGCGGCCGCCAACAAGCACAAGAAATCGGCGCGCACCATCGGCGACGTGATCGGCAAGTACCATCCGCACGGGGACAGCGCCTGCTACGAAGCAATGGTGTTGATGGCCCAGGACTTCTCCTATCGCTATCCGATTGTGGACGGGCAGGGCAACTGGGGCTCGACCGACGACCCGAAGTCGTTCGCCGCGATGCGCTACACGGAAGCGCGGCTGCGGCCCTATGCCGAGGCGCTGCTGTCCGAGCTGGTCCAGGGCACGGTGGAATGGGTGCCGAACTTCGACGGCACGCTCGATGAGCCAAAGCTGATGCCGGCGCGGCTGCCGAATGTGCTCCTGAACGGCACGCAGGGCATCGCGGTCGGTATGGCGACCGACATCCCGCCGCACAACCTGAAGGAAATCGTGGCCGCCTGCATCCAGCTGCTGGACGAGCCCGAGTCGAGCATCCGTGATCTCTGCAAGCACGTCCTGGGACCGGATTTCCCGACCGGCGCGGAGATCATCACGCCGAAGTCGGAATTGCGCGCGATGTACCAGAGCGGCAATGGGACATTCCGCGCGCGCGCTGTCTACGAGATGGAGGAAGGCGAGGTGGTCGTCACGGCATTGCCGTACCAGGTCTCGGGCGCCAAGGTCCTCGAGCAGATTGCCGGCCAGATGCGCGCCAAGAAGCTGCCGATGGTCGAGGACCTGCGCGATGAAAGCGACCATGAACACCCGACGCGACTCGTGATCACGCCGCGCTCGAACCGGGTGGACGTCGAGCAGTTGATGGCGCACCTGTTCGTGACCACCGATCTCGAGCGCAGCTACCGCGTGAATCTCAATGTCATCGCGCTCGACGGGCGCCCGAAGGTCCTGGGGCTCAAGGAAATCCTGGTCGAGTGGCTCGGATTCCGCCTCGACACGGTCAAGCGGCGGCTGCAGTACCGGCTCGACAAAGTCGATGCCCGCCTGCACATCCTCGAAGGCATGTTGATCGCCTTCCTCAACCTGGACGAGGTGATCCGCATCGTCCGCAAGGAAGACGAACCCAAGCCGGTGCTGATCAAGCGCTTCCGGCTATCTGACGAACAGGCAGAGGCAATCCTCGAGACGAAACTCCGTCACCTGGCGCGGCTCGAGGAGATGAAGATCCGCGGCGAGCAGGCGGAGCTCTCGGCTGAGAAGGAGGGCATCGAAAAGACGCTCAAGAGCCCGGCCCGGCTCAAGAAGCTGATCCGCGAGGAACTCACCGCCGACGCGGAGAAGTACGGCGACAAGCGCCGCACGAAGATCGTCGAGCGCGAAGCCGCGCAGGCGATCGACGAGACCGAACTGGTCACGGCGGAGCCGGTCACCGTCGTCCTGTCCAATCTCGGCTGGGTGCGGCAGGCCCGTGGCCACGACACGGACCCGAGCGCGCTTTCATACAAGACCGGCGATTCATTCCAGGCGGCGGCCCGCGGCCGCAGCACCCAGCAGGCCGTGTTCGTCGATTCGACCGGGCGGGCTTATTCTCTGCCGGCGCACACGCTGGCCTCGGCACGCGGGCAGGGAGAACCGCTGTCAGGACGGCTCGACCCGCCGGATGGCGCAATTTTCGCGGCGGTCCTGATCGGCGAGCCGTCCGATCCCTGGCTCCTTGCCTGCGATGCGGGTCATGGCTTCATCGTGAAGCTCGAGGCTCTCTATTCGCGCAACAAGGCGGGCAAGGCCGTGTTCAACCTGCCCGAGAATGCGAAGGTGCTGGCGGCGGCGCCCGTGCCTGCCGGCGCGGCAGCGCTCGTCGTGTCGGTCAACAGTGAGGGACGGCTTCTCGCATTCCCGGCCACCAACCTGCCGGAAATGGACAAGGGCCGCGGAAATCTTATTTTCGGCGTGCCCGGCAAGAAGTCCCGCGCGGGCGAGGAGTTGATGGTCGCCGCAACCATCATCGCTCCCGAGCAGAGCGTCGTCGTGTGGTGTGGTGACCGAAAAATGACGCTGGCGTGGAAGGATCTTGCTGACTACCGCGGCGAGCGCTCGCAACGCGGCGCATTGCTTCCACGCGGCTGGCGAAAAGTGGATCGGCTCAGCGTCGAATGAGCTGGGCCCGGGCTGGGGCGGGTGGGGTCCGCGAACTCAGCCGGAACTTACGAGTTCGCTGACCCCACCCGCCTCCGCCCGGGCCTTCCTATCCCGTGCCGACGCCGAGAACGATTTCCTCCGGCGCATTGACGAAATAACCCTGGATGAACTCCACGCCGAGCTGCCAGAGCACCGCCATGGTGTTGGCGTCCTGCACGCGCTCGCCGATCGTGACCGCCTTGCGGCTGTGGGCAAGGTCGACCAGCAACTTCACGCGACTCTGCTTGTCCTGGTCCGCCGAGAGGCCCTGCATCAGCGCGCCGTGGATCTTGACGAAATCC
>JAENJD010000086.1 GCA_016844605.1 Steroidobacteraceae bacterium | reverse complement strand
AAGTTCAGGAATCGCTTGCCCCTGGCCGCGTCGCGGATGCGCGCGCGGGTAATGCGGTGATCGAGGAACAGGCCGGTGTCCAGGTAATCCGTAAAATTCACGAGAAACTTGAGCCCGGCCTCCTGGACGACCACGCGCTCGCGGCTGTCATCGAGCGCCTCATATTGCCCGCCGCCTTTCTGTGGCCGGCGCGTGCGCCAGTAGATGGCATCCATCGCCAGGCCAGCCACTTCCGGCATCATGGAAAGCGCCTCTTCGCGGCGCGCGCGGGCTTTCTCGCGGTCCACCGTTGCCGGTGGCGCGTACTCCTGCACGTAGAGCCAGCGTCCGCCGAATCCTTCGGGATCCGCCTGGTATGAATCGATCGCGAATGAGTACTCCGGCATGTCGGCGTCATAGATGCGAAAGCAGGAGATGCCTTCCCTGCGCGCCCAGCGGGAACGCCCCTTGAAATTCTTGCGCAGGCGATTTGCGAACATCTGCGCGCCGGGCCGCGCGCGCGCGGTCTCGGCGTCAATGGGTGGCGGCCGTCCCGGTTCGTAGGGGCGGTCGAACTCCGCCGTCTCGATCCTGATTCGCAGCAAGCGGCATTCGATCGGCCCATTCATCATCCGGTGCGTGCGCCGCGCGTTGATCCCGAGTTCGCGCCCGAGCGGCGGATTGCCGGTAAAGACTGCTGCCTCCCAGCCGAGATAACCCTCGCGCAGACGTGCACCCAGCAATGCATACAGTTCGCGCAACGCGTCGGTTTCACCGAGGCGCTCGCCGTAAGGTGGATTGGCCGCAATCAGGCCGTAGGGAGCCGGCGCCTTCGGGAGTGCCGCAAGCTCACAGCGATGAAACGAGAGCCGCTCGCCGAGTCCCGCGCGTGCGGCATTCGCCTCGGCATCCCTGAGCACGATGGGATCGCGGTCGTAGCCACAGATACGCCCCGGTGCGATGCGATCCAGTGCGCCACGCGACACCGCCTCCGCGCGCAACTCATCCCACAAAGCGACATCGTGCTGTCGCCAGCGCTCAAAACCGAAACGCTGCCGCGTGAGCCCGGGTGCGATATCGGCTGCGATCAGTGCGGCTTCGATCGGCAATGTGCCGGAGCCGCAGAGCGGATCGACGAAATAGCCGCCCGCCCCGGCAATGGCCGGCCAGCCAGAGCGCAGGAGGATTGCGGCTGCCAGGTTCTCCTTGAGCGGTGCGGCGCCCTGCCCACCGCGATAGCCGCGACGGTGCAGGCTGTCGCCGGAAAGATCGATCGCAACGACCGCTGCGCCACGCCCCGCGTGCACATTGATGCGCAATGCCGGCGCCGCGCGATCCACCGAGGGGCGCTCCCCGGTCTTTTCGCGGAACTGGTCCACGATCGCATCCTTGACCCGCTGCGCCCCAAACTGGGAGTTATCGATGCCTGTCACGCTGCCCGAGAAATCGACGGCGAGCGTGTCCGTCTCGCCCATGTGCTGCGACCAGTCGATGCTGCGGACACCGTCGTACAGCTCGCTGTCATTCGCGACCTGGAACTCCGCGATCCGCCAAAGCACGCGCATGCCGACCCGCGACCAGAGGCAGCAGCGGTAGGCCTGCGCGAGTGTCGCCGCACCTTCGACGCCACCGAAGGCCTCCCGCGCATCCGCGATCCCGAACGCGCGGAATTCCTCGGCGAGCAACTCCGTCGTGCCGGTTGCAGCGGTCACAAAAAACGGATTGGTACTCATGATTGGTCAAGCTCGATCATTTGCATCCCGCGGACAGGCCGCTCCAGAGTCCGCAGCAGGATCCGGTAGATATCCGGGTCGAAATTTCCCGGGCGCCGTTGGAACTCTGAAGGTTCAACGGCGCCCTGCACCGCCCCAAGGTAGCGCCAACGATCAAAGACGTGGGTCTCCTCGGCGCCGCTCCAGTCGCGCTCGAGGATGCCGATACGCCCCGGGAATGGCCAGTCGCGGCGTTTCAGGCGCGCGAATGCCAGTCGCGTGCGGATCGCATGCATCAGCGCAGGTTCCTTTCCGATGCAGGCGCCGCGACAGTGTCCGAGTTGATGGGCGACACAGGAGCCCCCGCCCGTTTCCAGCCCGAGCTGCTTGGCACATAGCTCCTGGTCCCGGACGATACCCGTGAGCGCGCGTTCGGCATCGCCGCGGCTGCGGAACATGCCATAGCTCTCGTCAGTATCCGTGTCCGGATCGAGTTCCGAGATGCTCGCGCGCAAGGATTGGGCGTCGTCACCGAGCCGGATTGCCCAGAGCGTCGGGGTCGCCGGGAACCGGCGATTCAACAGCGGCCGACGCTCCTTGATCAGGCACGCTTCGGTGATCAGCGCGCCGAACTCGCCGGCGGTCGCGATCCATTCGATGCGCCGGACCAGGCGCGTGAGTTCCATCTCCCTGCGTGATCGCTTGTCGGCGGCGAAATGCGCCAGCACGCGCGACTGGATGTTCTTCGCCTTGCCGACGTAAAGGAGTGCATCTCCCTCGCCGTGAAACAGGTAGACGCCGGGACCTTCGGGCATCTCGTCGACGAGGCCGGCATCGAGCTGTGGCGGAAGCCGCGGCGCCTGCAGCAGTTTCTCGATGATCGCATCGAGCTCGCCCGCGGGCCATCGCTCGCCCGCGATACGCAGCAACTCCGCAAGCACCTGCGCATCGCCGAGCGCGCGATGCCGCGCCGCGCAATGGATGCCGTAGCGCGCCATCACGGCGTCGAGATTGTGGCCGCGCTCGCCCGGCGTCAGCGCGCGCGAGAGACGCACCGTGCAGAGCACGGGGGCACGGAAGCGGCGGCCCAACCTCCGGAATTCGCCGCGCAGGAAGCCGTAGTCGAAGCGCGCGTTGTGGGCGACGAAAAGCCGGCCCTCGAGCCTCTCCAGCAGCGCATCGCATACTTCAGCGAATGGTGGCGCATCGGCCACCATGTCTTCGGTGATACCCGTGAATTGCTGGATCGCGAACGGGATGCGCACGCCCGGATTGACCAGCGTCGAATACTCCTCGACGACACGCCCACCGGACAGCAGCACGATCCCTGCTTCGATGACCCGGTCACGCAGTGCGTTGCCGCCCGTCGTCTCGAGGTCGACGCAGGCGACCTCGCCTGCAAGCAAAGCGTCAATCGGCGGCGCCGTCCATCGTCAGCAACGGGCCGTACAGGTCGGGCCGCCGGTCGCGAAACACGCCCCAGGCATGGCGATAGCGGCGGATCGCGTCGAGGTCGAAGGTCGAGATCAGGATCTGCTCGCTGTGGTCATCGGCCTGGGCGACGACTTCGCCCGTGTGATCCGCAATGAATGAATGCCCGTAAAACGTCATCTCGACCTTTTCGCCGCGTTCCGTGCCGATGCGATTCGAGGCCACGAGCGGCATCACATTCGCTGCCGCGTGACCCTGCATCGTGCGCTGCCAGTGCCAGCGTGAATCGAGCGCGGGATCCTGGGGCTCGGAGCCGATTGCCGTCGGATACAGGAGGATCTCCGCGCCCATCAGCGCCATCGCTCGCGCAGACTCCGGGAACCACTGGTCCCAGCAGACCGCGACACCCAGCGTGCCGAACCGGGTCGGCCACACCTTGAAGCCGGTGTTGCCGGGCGAAAAATAGAACTTCTCGTGATAGCCGGGGCTCTCGGGAATATGCGACTTGCGATAGATCCCGAGCAGGCTGCCGTCGGCGTCCAGCATCGCGAGCGTATTGAAATAGGCGTTTTGCGCACGCTCAAACACCGACACGGGCAGCACGACCTTGAGTTCCGCCGCGACCTTCGAGAGCCGCGCGATCGCCGGGTTTTCCGCAATCGGCGTCGCGAGTTCGAAGTGCTTCGCAAGGTGGTCCTTGCAGAAATATGGCGACTCGAACAGCTCCTGGATCAGGATCACATTGGCGCCACGACCGGCTGCCTCGCGGATCAGCCGCTCGGCATTTGCGATGTTGGCCTTGCGATCCCAGCCGCAGGCCATCTGCGTTGCCGCCACCGTGACCTTCATGACAGGTCGATCCAGGTCGTCTTCAGCTCGGTATATTTGTGCATCGCGTGCAGCGACTTGTCGCGGCCATTGCCGGATTGCTTGAAGCCGCCGAATGGCACGGTAATGTCGTCGGCGTCATAGCAATTCACGAACACGGTGCCGGCGCGGATCGCCTTCGCGACGCGATGCGCGGTCGCGAGGTCCCGGGTCCAGACCGCCGCGGCCAGGCCGTACATGACGTCATTCGCCATTTTCACAGCCTCGTTGAGGCTCTTGAATGAGATTGCCGAGAGCACGGGCCCGAAGACCTCCTCGCGCGCGATCCGCATGTCCATCTGGACGCCGTCGAATACCGTCGGCTCCACGAAGAAACCGCCGGATTCCTCGCGCACGCGCTTCCCGCCTGAGCGCAGGTTCGCACCGCCCTTGCGACCGGACTCGATATAGCCCAGCACGGTATTCATCTGCGCCTGGTCCACGATCGCGCCGAGCTTCGTCGCCGGATCCAGCGGGTCGCCGGGCGCCATCGCCAGGCCGATCTCGACGATCTTGTCGAGCATCGCATCGCGGATCGATTCGTGCACAATCAGGCGCGAGGCCGCCGAGCACATCTCGCCCTGGTTGAAAAAGATGCCGATTGCCGCGGCCTTTGCGGCCCGCTCCAGGTCGGCGACGTCGGCCATCACGATATTGGGCGACTTGCCGCCGCACTCGAGCCAGACGCGCTTCATGTTGGAGCGCCCCGCATACTCAAGCATGCGCCGGCCGATGCGCGTCGAGCCGGTGAACGCGATGCAATCAACGTCCATGTGCAGCGCAAGTGCCTCGCCCGCCGTGTGGCCGAATCCCGGCACGACATTGAAGACACCTTCCGGCAGTCCGGCTTCGACCGCGAGCTCGGCAATACGCAGTGCCGTCAGCGGCGACTTCTCGGAGGGCTTCAGCACGACCGAATTGCCGGTCGCGAGCGCCGGTCCCAGTTTCCAGCAGGCCATCAGCAGCGGGAAATTCCAGGGCACGATCGCGCCCACGACACCGACCGGCTCGCGCGTGATCAGGGCAAGCGCATCGTGCGGGGTCGGTGCAATC
Organism: Steroidobacteraceae bacterium; assembly: GCA_016844605.1. Classification (GTDB taxonomy): domain Bacteria; phylum Pseudomonadota; class Gammaproteobacteria; order Steroidobacterales; family Steroidobacteraceae; genus SCUD01. The sequence goes on along the minus strand of JAENJD010000086.1, from coordinate 3,441 downwards.
TCGTCGTAGACCTTGTCGATCGCCTCTGCGTACCAGGCGATGCAACGCGCCGCGCCAGGGATGTCGATCTTGAGCGAATCCGAGATTGGCTTGCCCATGTCGAGCGTCTCGGTCAGCGCCAGCTCCTCGCGATGCTTGCGGATCAGTTCCGAGAAGCGCAGCAGGACTTTCTTGCGCGACGCAGGCGCCATATGCGCCCAGTGACCGTCCTCGAATGCGCGACGCGCGCTCGCAACCGCGATCTCCACGTCGCGGGACCCGCAGGCGGCGACCTGCGCGATCGACTTGCCGGTCGCCGGATTGATGCAGACAAATGTCTCACCGGAGGCCGCCGGCTGGTACTTGCCGTCGATGAACGCCTCGGTGCGGACTTGCAGCGTCGAGGCGCGATCGCGCCAGTTGGTCGTCTTTGCTTCGCGTGTCAAGGCGTGCCTGCTCCGTTTCTAGAGTGTCGGTGGCGTCGCGGCGCTGATGATCTCACAGCGCTCGCGTCCGCGATTGCGGAATCGGTGCGGTACAGCGCTCGAGAAGTAGTACGCATCGCCGGGCCCCAGCACCTGGGTCTGGCCACCGACGGTCACTTCGATCCGGCCGCTCACCACGACCCCGCCCTCTTCGCCCGCATGACTCAACATCTCCGAACCGGTATCCGCTCCGGGCGCGGTCGCAGCCGGATCCATCGTGAAGAATTCGGCGAGCTGCATGGGCAGGCCGTCCAGCACCTTCTTCAGCGAGGCGACCGAAGGGCTCACGCGGCCCTGCTCGATCAGCGAGATCATGCCGTTTGTCACGCCGGCACGCTTGGCCAGCTCGCGTTGCGAGAGCCCGTGCATCAGGCGCACCGCCTTCAGCCGGGTGCTGACGTCATTAGCCATCGCTCATGCCTTGCATGTCTATGATATTAAACAGAACTTGCGTAATATCGCGCCTGCATGCGATTAGTGTCAATTATCCTGATCACCCTGAGCCCCCGGAGCTGCCGAATATGACTCCCCCGTCGTCCAAGCGCGCCGCGCTCGAAGCATTTTGGATGCCATTCACAGCCAATCGCCAATTCAAGTCGGCGCCACGCATGCTCGCGCGCGCCGAGGGCATGCACTACTGGACGCCGGAAGGGCGCCAGGTCCTCGACGGTTGCGCTGGCCTCTGGTGCGTCAATGCCGGGCACGGACGGCGCGAGATCACCGAGGCGGTCGCGACACAGATCGCGACCATGGATTACGCGCCGCCATTCCAGATGGGGCACCCGCTCGCATTCGAGCTCGCGAACGCGCTCATCGAGATCGCTCCCAAGGGAATCGATCATGTGTTCTTCACCAACTCGGGTTCGGAATCGGTGGACACGGCGCTCAAGATTGCGATCGCCTGGCACCGGGTGCGCGGTGACGCAGCACGCACGCGGCTGATTGGGCGGGAGCGCGGCTATCACGGTGTCGGCTTCGGCGGCATCTCGGTCGGCGGTATGGTCAACAACCGCAAGTATTTCGGCGCGCTGCTGCCCGGCGTGGATCACATCCGTCACACGCACGATTACGCGCGCAATGCGTATTCACGCGGATTGCCGGCGCACGGCGCCGAGTTTGCCGACGATCTCGAGCGCCTGGTCGCATTGCACGACGCCTCGACGATTGCGGCGGTTATCGTCGAGCCGATTGCGGGATCCACGGGCGTGCTGTTGCCGCCGCGCGGCTATCTCGAACGGCTGCGCGAGATCTGCACGAAGCACGGCATCCTGTTGATCTTCGATGAAGTCATCACCGGCTTTGGGCGCACCGGATCGGCATTCGCAGCGCAGGAGTTCGGCGTGGTGCCGGACATGATGACCTGTGCGAAAGGCCTCACCAATGGCGCGATCCCGATGGGCGCGGTACTCGTGCGCCGCGAGATCTACGACGCATTCATGACCGGCCCGGAACAGGCGATCGAATTGTTCCACGGCTACACCTATTCGGCGCATCCGGTCGCTTGTGCCGCAGGTCTTGCGACGCAACGGATCTACCGGGCCGGCCTGTTCGACCATGCCCGCGCGATGGCGCCGTACTGGGAAAACGCCGTGCATTCGCTGAAGGGGCGCCGGCACGTCGTGGACCTGCGCTGCTACGGCCTGATAGCGGGCATCGAGCTCGAGCCGCGCGCTGGTGCACCGGGCGCGCGCGGCTACGAGGCCCTTGTGGCGGCCTTCGAGCACGGGCTGCTGATGCGGACCACGGGCGACACGATCGCACTTTCGCCGCCGCTCATCATCGAGCGCGCGCAGGTTGACAGGATCTTCGAGACGCTCGCCGTGGTGATCGACGGCCTGGCATAAAAAAGCCGGGCCGCGCAAGGCGGCCCGGCTTTCATTCTGCGATCTCCGGCCGAAGCGAGAGGCTTACTCGTCACTCCAGGGGAATGTGGTCGCGATCGACAACACAACGCGACCTGTATTCGCGAACTCGTTGTTCGTGATTTCGAACGGACCTCCTTCCAGGCCCGTGGTCGTGTACTTGAGTCCCATATTGAAGTGGCCTACCGAGTAACCGACGCCGGCTGAGAAATCGAAGTACTCCTCGACATTGTTTTTAAAGTACTCCCCGTAGTTATATCCGGTGTGAATATTCACGGAAAAGCCGTTGGAAAATGGAAAGCTGAGCCCGATTTCGCTGTACAGGGCGTCCTGACTCGTGCCGCCGTAGTCATTCGTGTACCACTGCTTGAACTTGAACGGTCCATGCGCGATCGACGCATAGTATTCCGGATAGTCAAGGATCTTGCTCTTCGTCGCCTGCAGAGCAGGATCCGTCGCGCTCAGTGAAACGCCGCGGAAATCGTAATCTGATACTCCAGTAACGGTATAGGAAAAACTGCCCGCACTTGCCACCCCTGCCATCCCGAGCAGGCCGGCTGCCAGAAATCCAATTGCATACCTCATTGCGTCACCCTCGTTGCGCCCGGCTGTGAGCGAGCCGTAGCTTATCGGCCATTCTATGTAAAAACGTGTGCTCTACGCAACGAGGGCCCAGCCCGGTGCCGGGGGCCTGAGAAAATGAGATATACAGGCGTTGTGAGCCTGCAACACCGTTTCAAGCGGGCTTTGCGGCCTCAAAGGTCGCATACCGTTTGCGTGCCGGCTCGACGGTCTCCCAGGTGCCGCTGAACCCGGCGGGAATGACCCAGGCATCGCCGGCATTGAACTGCCAGCGGCGCCCATCCGCCGAGGTCAGAACGACGCGACCCTCGAGCAGGTGGCAGAACTCGTGCTCGGTGTACTCGATCTGCCACTTGCCGACACTGCTGGCCCAGGTGCCAGCGAAAAACTGTTGGCTCGGATCCGTGTAGTAATTGCGCACCCAGGTCTTCGGCTCGCCTTTCAGGACGCGTTCCGGTGCCGGCGCCGATTCCTGAGCCTTCAGGTTGCGCCGAAAATCCACGATTGTGGGTGTCGTCATCGCCGCCTCCCGG
>JAENJD010000085.1 GCA_016844605.1 Steroidobacteraceae bacterium | reverse complement strand
ATCCTCGTATTGATAATCCGCGACATCGGCCGGCCGGCGCTTCAGCGCCAGCGTCGGCAACGGGTGCGGCTCGCGCGCGAGTTGCTGGTCCGCCTGCTCGAGGTGATTCAGGTACAGGTGGCAGTCGCCACCAGTCCAGATCAGCTCGCCGACGCCCAGATCGGCCTGCTGCGCGAGGATGTGGGTCAGGAGCGCGTAGGACGCGATGTTGAATGGCAGGCCGAGAAAAATGTCGACACTGCGTTGGTAGTGGTAGACCTGGCAGGACAGCTTCTTGTCCGTGACGGAGAACTGGAACATCGCATGGCAGGGCGCGAGCGCCATTTTGGGCAGTTCGCCGACATTCCAGGCGCTGACGATGATGCGGCGCGAGTCGGGGTCGTTGCGCAACTGGTCCAGCGCGCGTGCGATCTGGTCGATCGTGCGACCGTCGGCCGTCGGCCAGGCGCGCCACTGCTTTCCATAGACCGGTCCCAGCTCGCCCTGCTCGTCGGCCCATTCGTCCCAGATCGAGACCCCCTGCTCATTGAGCCAGCGCACATTGGTCTCACCGCGCAGGAACCACAGGAGCTCGACAGCCAAAGACTTGAAGTGCACGCGCTTGGTCGTCACCAGCGGAAAGCCGGCACCCAGGTCGAATCGCAACTGGTGGCCGAACACGGCGAGCACTCCCGTGCCGGTGCGGTCCGACTTGCGGGCACCGCGTTCGCGCACGTGACGCATCAGGTCTAGGTAGGAACGCATCTCAGGCGTAATTACCGGAGCGCTGCTTGTTTCGCAAGGCCCAGGCGAGCATCGCGAGGCCCGCGATTATCATCGGCAGCGACAGCAACTGTCCCATCGTCAGCCAGCCGAAGGCGAGATAGCCGATATTGGCGTCCGGCAGCCGCAGGAACTCGACGAAGATGCGGCATGCAGCATAGAGGACGAGAAAGAGTCCAGCGGCCGCGAGCCGCGCCCGCGGCTTCGACGTGAACCACCAGATGATCGTGAATAGCAGGATTCCCTCCAGCGCCGCCTCATAGAGTTGCGTCGGATGCCGGACGTCGCCGCCGACGAGAAATCCCCAGGGAACGTCAGTCGGCTCGCCCCACAACTCGCCATTGATGAAATTTCCGATACGGCCTGCGAATAATCCTACCGCGGGCAGCGGCGCGGTGAAATCGAAAACGTCCGCGATCTTCCGTCCACGCCGGTGGGCAAACCAGGCGACCGCGATCATGACGCCGGCGAGCCCGCCATGGAATGACATGCCGCCTTCCCAGACGCGGATGATCGCCAGTGGATCGGCCACCAGCCGGTCGAAGCCGTAGACGAAAATCCAGCCCAGGCGGCCGCCGGCAATGACGCCGATCGCGGCGAAGAAAATCAGGTCGTCCACGTCCACCGGCTTCCAGGTCGAACCGGGCGCCTTGCTCCGCCTTCGCGCCAGCCACCAGGCCGCGATGAAGCCGATCACGTACATGAGCCCGTACCAGTGGATCTTGACGGGCCCGAGCTGCAGCGCGACCGGATCGAACTCGGGGTAGATCAGCATGAATCGACGACCCGGAACAGGAATGCCCGGAGATAGCGGGTCTCTTCGATGGCCGGGTGCACGGGATGATCCGGCGCCTGTGCGCCGACCCCGATGAGCTGCGCGAAGCGCCCCAGATGGCGCGCCGCGCGTTGCACGGAGTCGGTCAGTTCGCCGGGCCCCAGGTGGTAGGAGCAGGAGCAGGACAACAGCAGTCCGTCGCGATCCAGCATCTGCATCGCGAGCTGGTTCAATCGCCGATAAGCAGCGAGACCCTTCGGATGATCTTTCTTGCGCTTGATGAATGCCGGCGGATCGATGACGACCAGGTCAAACCGGCGGCGATCCGCGTGCAGCGCCTCGAGCATGTCGAAGGCATCTCCTTTAAGCAGCTCAACCTCCAGTTCATTGGCAGCCGCTGTCTCGGCGGCAGCCTCGAGCGCCGATGCGGACGAATCAACGCAGGTGACTTCGGCTGCACCCGCCCGCGCCGCCTGCAAGCCGAAACTGCCCGCGTAACTGAACACATCCAGCACGCGCTGGCCCGCTGCATGGCGCGCCAACAGCGCGCGATTGCCGGCCTGGTCGAAGTACCAGCCGGTTTTCTGGCCGGCGGCGAGCGGCACGCGAAACACGACGCCGCCCTCCGGCACTTCGACCATGTCCGGAACCTGACCCAGCGCGGTTTCCACATAGCGCTCGAGGCCTTCCAGTTCGCGGATGGACGAGTCGTTCTTCCAGAGCACCGCCGTCGGATCGATGACCTTGACCAACGCGTCGAGTATCTCGCCTTTCATTGCCTCCATGCCGGCCGTGCCGATCTGCGCGACCAGCACGCTGCCATAGCGATCGACGACAAGCCCGGGCAGCAGGTCCGCCTCGCCGAAAGCAAGCCGGTAAAAAGGTGCGGGATAGAGCCGCTCGCGCATCGCAAGCGCGACCTTGAAGCGGTGCACCAGCAACGACTTGCCCGGCGGGTAGTCGGGATCGCGGCCCAGCAGCCGCCCGCTGATCAGCGTGCGCGGATTGACGTAGGCATAGCCCAGGAAGCGGTCGTGGCTCGAACGCACCTGCACGTGCTCGCCCGGCGTGAAGGCCGTGAGCGGCGTCGCAGCCACGTTGACTTCATTGGAGAAGATCCACAGGTGCCCGGCCTGAAGGCGGCGCTCTTCCTGCGGCTTCAGCATCAGTGGCGGCAAGTCGCGGCTCGCGACTGCAGCGGATTCAGGGTTGCTCGACATTCGCGGGAACGCGGCGCCGTGGCTATAGTGGCTGGAATTCTACCCGACCACGGCCGCACCGACATGCATGCCGAGCCTCACGCAGCGCCGCGGAACCGACTGGCCGGCGAAACCAGCCCTTATCTGCTGCAGCATGCGGCGAATCCGGTGGATTGGTATCCCTGGAGCGCGGCGGCCCTCGCGAAGGCCAAGGAGCTGGATCGGCCGATCCTGCTGTCGATCGGCTATTCCGCCTGTCATTGGTGTCATGTGATGGCCCACGAGTCCTTCGAGGACCCGGCGACCGCCGATGTGATGAACCGGCTGTTCGTGAACATCAAGGTCGATCGCGAGGAGCGGCCCGATCTCGACAAGGTCTACCAGATCGCCCACCAGGTGCTTGCGCAGCGCGGCGGTGGCTGGCCGCTGACGATGTTCCTGGCACCGGATGACCTGACCCCGTACTTCGGTGGCACCTATTTCCCGAAGCAGGCGCGCTACGGGATGCCGGCATTCACCGACCTGCTCGAGCGCGTGGCGGCGTTCTATCGCGACAGCCGCGAAAATGTGCGTTCCCAGAATGCGGCACTGCGCGGCGTGTTCACCGAACTCGTGCCCCCCGCCGCGAAACCGGGCGCGAGCCTCTCCGGCGAACCGCTCCTGGCCTGCCGCCGCGAGCTGGAAGCGGGCTTCGACGATCAATATGGTGGCTTCGGCAGCGCACCGAAATTTCCGCATCCCGCCAGCATCGAGCGACTGCTGCGGGACTGGCAGGCGACGTCTTCGAGCCTTACGCCTGATCTCAAGGCGCTTTACATGGCGACGCTCACGCTGAAGCGCATGGCCGAGGGCGGGCTCAACGACCAGCTCGGCGGCGGTTTCTGCCGCTATTCCGTCGATCCGCACTGGATGATCCCGCACTTCGAGAAGATGCTCTACGACAACGGGCCGCTGCTCGCGCTCTGTGCGCAGGCAGCCGTCGCGACCGGCGACGATTTCTTCCGCAGGATCGCCAATGAAACGGCCACCTGGGTCACGCGCGAGATGCGGTCGCCGGAAGGCGGATTCTATTCGGCGCTGGACGCTGATTCCGAGGGTCACGAGGGCCGCTTTTACGTCTGGAACCGTGCCGAGATCGAGTCGCTCGTGAAGCCTGACGAATACCGCGTGCTCGCTCGCCGCTATGGCCTGGACCGCGAGCCGAACTTCGAGGGTACCTGGCACCTGCACTGCTACGTCGCAGTCGAACAGATTGCAGAAGAACTCAGTCTGGAGCCGGCCGGGGTCACGGCCCTGCTCGACTGCGGCCGCGCACGCCTCCTGGCCGTTCGCGAGCGGCGCGTGCGGCCCGGTCGTGATGACAAAGTGCTGGCCGGCTGGAATGGGCTGATGATCCGCGGCCTCGCGATCAGCGGGCGCCTGCTCGGTGAAACGGGTCATGTCGAGGCCGCCACTCGAGCCGTCGATTTCCTGCGCCACAATTGCTGGCGCGATGGCCAGTTGTTCGCGGTGTGGAAGGATGGCGTTGCGCGCTTTCCCGCGTATCTCGACGACTACGCATTCCTGCTCGACGGCCTGCTCGAACTGCTGCAGGCACGCTGGCGCAGCGAGGATCTTGCATTCGCGAAGGATCTCGCCGATGCGCTGCTGGCGAAGTTCGTGGATCGCGAGCGAGGCGGCTTCTGGTTCACGGCGGAAGGCCTCGATCCGCCGCTGCATCGTCCGAAAGGCTTTGCCGACGAGGCGACGCCATCGGGCAATGGCATTGCGGCACTTGCGCTTGCAAGACTCGGCTGGTTGCTCGCCGATACCCGCTACCTCGATGCGACGGAGGCAACCCTGCTCGGCGGCTTCCCCTCCATGCAACGCGTGCCGCAGGCGCATACGGCGATGCTCAATGCACTGGATGAACGGCTGAATCCCGGCGAGATCGTCGTGATCCGGGGCCTTAGCGACGCCGCCATGGCCTGGTCAGCTGCGCTCGCAACACTTTACGCGCCGCGCCGCATGGTCTTTGCGATACCTGCAGACGCCAGCGGCCTGCCGGAGGCGCTCGCTTCGAAGCGCATGCGCGAAGGCACGGTCGCCTATGTCTGCCAGGGACCCCGGTGCTCGGAACCGATCGCGGAACTGCCGCGGCTGATCCGGACGCTGCGCGACGACCTGCGGACCGCATAGAATGTTCCACCAATGAACTTGAGTTTCTGCATCGTGCTGCTCGCGGCCTGGGGCGCGATCGGCATTGCGGGGCTTGCGCGCGCTCGCAGCATCGAGTTCGTCGGCCGCCTGCTTTTTCCGCTGGGCGCACTCGTCGGATTTGCGCTCGCGCTCTGCGCGTTGACCAGCTTTGCGCTGCCCCCGGAGCAACTCGTGCTGCCGATCGGGCTGCCGGACCTGCCGTTTCACTTGCGCCTCGACGCGTTGTCCAGTGTCTTCCTGATGCTGCTGGGCGTCACGTCAACCGGCGTCTCCCTGTTTGCAGCGGGCTACTTCCGCAAGGGTGAAGGCACGCCGCCAGGCCTCCTTTGCCTTCAGTACCACCTGTTCCTCGCCGGCATGGGCCTCGTGCTGCTCGCGGACGACGCTTATTCGTTCATGGTCGGCTGGGAGACCATGGCGATCTCATCCTACTTCCTGGTCGTCTCCCAGCACCGGCTGCCGGAGATCCGCCGCGCGGGTTTCCTGTACTTCGTGATGGCGCATGTGGGTGCGCTCTGCATCCTGCTTTCATTCGGGGTCCTGCAGGGTGGCGATTGGCAACTCACATTCGATTCGATGCGCGGAACGAAACTGACGCCCTTCACGGCATCGCTCGCATTCTTTCTCGCACTGATCGGCTTCGGCGCAAAAGCAGGTCTCGTTCCATTGCATGTGTGGCTGCCTGAAGCGCATCCGGCCGCGCCCTCCCCGGTCTCCGCGCTGATGAGCGGCGTCATGCTGAAGACCGCTGTCTATGGCGTGCTGCGCGTTACGTTCGATTTGATCGGCGATCCGGCGTGGTGGTGGGGGCTCATCGCGCTCGCGCTCGGCCTGTTCTCGGCCTTTTACGGCGTGATATTCGCGGCCGTGCAGACCGACATGAAGCGCCTGCTGGCCTGGTCGTCGATCGAGAATATCGGCGTGATCTTCACCGGCTTCGGCCTCACGGTGATATTCCAGGGCCTCGGCATGGGCGCGCTCGCCGCGCTTGCGCTGATCGCAACGCTTTATCACTGCCTGAATCATGCAGTCATGAAGAGCCTGCTGTTCCTGGGCACCGGGGCCGTGCTGCATGCGACCGGGCAAAGGAATCTCGGCAGGCTGGGCGGGCTGATCCACCGCATGCCATGGGTCGCCTGGCTGACACTGGTGGGTGTGCTTGCGATCGCGGGACTGCCGCCATTGAATGGATTCGTCTCCGAGTGGCTGCTGCTGCAGTCCTTCCTGTTCACCGACGAAGTGCCGCGGCCATTCGTCAACATGTTGCTGCCGGTCGGCGCGGCGGTCGTTGCGCTTTGCGCGGCACTTGCCGGTTATGTGATGGTCAAGTTCTTCGGCGTGATTTTCCTCGGCCAGCCGCGTGAAGCGGCACTCGCTGATGCCCATGATGCAAGTCTGCTCGAGCGCATCGGTCTTGGCTGGCTGGCGTTCGCCTGCATCGCACTCGGCCTGCTGCCGGTGCAGGTCATCGGGCTGCTCGATGCCACGAGTTTCGAGCTGCTCGGTGCGACGCTCGGCCAGCGTGCCACCGAATGGTGGTTGCTGGCGCCGACACCAACCGGTGCAGCTTCCTATGGCCCATTCGCCTTCCTGGTGGTCGCTGCGCTCATCATCACTGCGACGCTTTACGCGGTGAGCCGCCTGTATCACCGGCGCGTGCGGCGCGGACCGGCCTGGGATTGTGGCTTCGCACGGCTCGATTCGCGCATGCAGGACACCGCAGAGGGCTTTGGCCAGCCGATCCGCCACATCTTCGCGGGATTTTTCGCGGTCGAGAGGGAGCTGCCCGTACCTGACGATCTGGCGCCACGCTATCGCGTCACCGTCAGCGATCGCATCTGGCGCGGCGCCTATGAACCGCTCGGCGGGCTGGTCAGCCGCGTCGCGGATTTGTTCGCGGTACTGCAGCGGGGACGAATCGCGGCCTACCTGCTGTTCAGTTTCGTCACTCTGCTCGTATTGCTGGCGCTCGTGCTGTGAGTACTTTCGGCCTCCTCGCCCAGGTGCTCGAGATCATCGCAGCGGTGCTGGCGGCACCGCTCTTGCTCGGCTGGGTCAATCAATGCCGGGCCTGGCTGCAAAATCGCAGTGCACCCAGCCTGTTGCAGCCCTGGCGCGGGATCCGAAAGCTGTTTCACAAGGATGCGGTGCTTGCGGAAAATGCCTCGGCCTTGTTCCGCACCGCGCCCTATGTCGTGTTCGGCACAATGGTGCTCGCTGCCGCGATCATTCCGTCGATGGCGATGCACCTGCCGCTTTCGATCGCAGCGGACAGCATCGCGCTGGTCGGGCTGCTCGCAACCGCACGCGTATTCCTGGCGCTTGCCGCCATGGATGTCGGGACCGCTTTCGGCACGCTGGGCGCGCGGCGCGAAATGATGATTGGATTTCTGGCAGAGCCCGCGCTGCTGATGGTGATCTTCGTGGCGGCGATGATCTCGCACACGACGTCGCTGGCCGGCATCGCCGAAAGCCTGACCGGCCAGGATCTCGCGCTCTACCCGAGTGCGGCATTCACCGCCGTCGCCTTCCTGCTCGTGCTGCTCGCCGAGAATGCGCGCATCCCGGTGGACAACCCGGCGACACATCTCGAATTAACGATGATCCACGAGGCAATGCTGCTCGAGTACTCGGCGCGCCATCTGGCCCTGATGGAATGGGCCGCGGCGCTCAAGCTGTTCAACTACGCCTGCATCGGATTTGCGCTGTTCGTTCCCTGGGGCCTCGCCGCCGAGGGTGCGGGGCCCGCGGGCCTCTTGATTTCCATCCCCGCGCTCGGACTCAAGCTCTTGCTGGCGGGCGCGGGGCTCGCGTTGATCGAGACGGTGTCCGCGAAGCTTCGCGTATTCCGGGCCTCCGAATTCCTGGCGACCGCATTCCTGCTCGCTGTGCTGGGCCTGCTGGTCCACCTGTTGCTGGGAGCCTGAGGCCATGACCGGCATGCCATTCCAGCTCCAGATCCTGAATTTCTGCGCGGCGCTGCTGCTGCTGCTGTCGTTTGCGATGTTATCGCAGCGTCGCGTCGTGACCATGGTAAATCTGCTCGCCGCCCAGGGCGTGCTGCTGTGCGTAGCCACCCTGATGCTCGCGTGGCGCACCGGGGACAATCACCTCTATTACTCGGCCGGCCTCACGCTCGCGCTCAAAGTGATCTTCCTGCCCTGGCTGCTGCACAGGCTGATCCGGCGACTCGACGTCTATTGGGACACCGAGCCCGCGATCAATGCGTCCGGCACGATGATTCTCGCGC